>CBINBY010000040.1:0-42990 GCA_966248995.1 uncultured Burkholderiales bacterium
ATTTCGGAATGGACGAGTACAGCAAGAACGGGCTGGGCCTCGCCAAGTACCGAACGGTGTTCAAGGGCAACGATTGATCCCGCACAACGCAGCGCAACAACGTAGCGTTCTCCGAGTTGTCCCACCACGCTGCCCCGGGAACCGAATCCGAAGAGTCCGCCGAGCGGACCGCGCCGGCGGGACGGGGTCTATGGTCAAATCTAAAGGGCCGCCTCCCGCTGCCACAGCCCGACCAACCATCGCCACCCTTCACCGGCCAGTGACCGGCGTTCGCCGTTCAACACGGCCAGGCCTGTCACTTCGGACTCGGGCGGGTTGCCGACGTCGCAGCCTTCCATCCGCACACGAAAGGTCGGTTGGAGCGGAACCACCCGGCCGTCCGATTGGCGCCGGGCGGCGATGCTGCCGCCGTAGAGACTCGCCATGGCGATGTGGTCGAGCTGTACGAGTTGCACCGCGTCTACTAGGCTGCGGGCGCATTGCACCCGGGCGCGTTCGGGCGTGTCGGGAATGAATGCGACCGGGCTGTCGGCATTCAGGCGCTGCAGCTGCGATTCATCGATGTAAGCCTCGACGCGGGCGCCCCGCGGCCCGACCACCTGCAGCAGTCTCTCCCCGGCGGGCACCCAGGTGCCGGGGGGCGCGTCCTGCGATGACTCGACGACCGTGCCGTCGAAGGGCATGACGAGGGTGAGGCGCTGCACCTCGCGTTGCAGGCCTTCGGCTTCCTCGCGGGCGGCTTCCCATCGTGCGCGCAGCGCGGCGCCAGCCTCCAGCAGTCGCGCATCGAAGGTCTGCTGCGAGATCTGCCAGCGCAGCTGCTGCTCCCTGGCGCGCGCCAGTTCGAGCTGCGTGTCGAGCTCCGGGGATTGCAGTTGCACCAGCGGTTCTCCGTGCCGCAGGCGCTGCCCCACCGCGGGCAGCGGAGCGGTGACGCGCGCGGCATGGGGCGCGTACAGGCCCTGGACCTGCATGGCTACGAACACGGCAGGGGCTCGCACCGTGGACGCCCAGGGCCACAGCAACACGAAGGCCATGCCCAGGATGACCAGCGTCAAGCGGCGGGTGGCGCGGTTCCATTGCCAGACGTCGCGTCGCGATCGCCAGTACGCCAGCTCGCGCACCACGGGCGCTGCCACGAACCAGCCCAGTTCCACGAGCATCATCAAGAGGCCCAGCGCCTTGAAGAAGAGGTGGTAGACCAACAGCGCAATCCCGACGAAGAGGGCGAGCCGGTACACCCAGGTCGCGAAGGCGAAGGCGATCAGGAAGCGCTGCCTCGAAGGCGCGAAGGCTTCGGGTGGTGGATCGCCCCAGCCGAACAGGCGCTCGCGCAGCCACCAGCGGGCGAGCGCGAAGGAGCGGGGGTGCAGGTTCGGCACATTGAGCGCATCGCAGAGAAGGAAGTAGCCGTCGAAGCGCATGAACGGGCTTGCGTTGATGGCGACGGTGAACACCCAGGTGGTGGTGGCAAGCAGGAACGCCGCTGCACGTACCGGGCCCCAGGCGGGAGACTCGGGCAGCAGCGTCCACGCCAGTGTGGCGAAGGCGGCCAGGGCGATCTCGCTCGCCATGCCCGCCGCGCCGATCGCCAGGCGCTGGCGGCGGGACGAGAGCTTCCATGCCTCGTTGGTGTCGGTGTAGAGCACGGGCCACAGCACCAGGAACGCGACACCCATGGTGGGCACGCGGCAGCCGTAGCGCTGCGCGGTGAAGGCATGGCCGAGTTCGTGCAGCACCTTGGCCAGGCTGAGGGCCAGGGCGATGGACCAGGCGGCGCTCCAGCCGGAGTAGGCGGCGTAGGTGTGGGTGAACTCGTCCCATCGCCGCGACGCGAGGGCGAGGCCGAGGATCGCCGCCGCGGCGACGCCCACCCAGAAGGCTGGCCGATAAGCCCATCCGACATAGGGCGCCAGGCGGCGCAGCCAGGGCATGGGCCGCACGAGGGGCACGCGCAGGAAGAGGTAGTGCTTGAGCAGCCACATGGCCGGGCCGAGCCGCGCGGCCGCCGCGGCGCGGCGGAGCCGCTCGGTGTCGCGGGGGCTGTGTGCAATGAGCAGGTGATGGGCCTGCAGCATGCGCAGCAGTTGCTCGATGTCGTGGTCCGTAACGTCGAGCGTCGTCTCGCGCCAGATGGACGCCAGTACCTTGGCGCGCGAGCCCAGGGGCCAGCGCGAAAGCACTTCGAAGGCAGCCCAGTGCAGCTCGTAGAAGCGGTTGGCGGCCGGGTCGTGCAGCGTCCAGGTCGGCGACCCATCGGAAGCGTCGGGACCCGCGTGCAATGCGAGATCCTGGCGCAGGGTTGGCAGCGCGTCGACGCCCGGGTCGGCCGCGGGCGCGGGTGCCGGAGGCCCGCTGGCGCAGGCGCCGGGGGTCACCATCCCAGCCACTGCCGCAAGGCGGCCAGCGGGCGTCGCAACACCACATAGGCCAGCGGCGCCCAGGGGCCGCGCACGCGGGCCGTGCCCGATTGGCCGATGCGTGGCGCAGCCTCGCCCGGCAGGAAGCGGGCCTTGATCCGGTACGCGAGGAAGCCCCCGGGCGTGGGCTCGGCCCGGTAGGCGACGGTGAGCACGCGGGCGTCGAACGAGGCCAGCGGCGAGCCCTGCGGGTACAGCGTGAGCACGTCGCCCGGCTTCACCTCGATGTGGTCGGCCGCGGGCAGGTCGGCGGCGAGCTCCACCTTGGCCGGGTCGGCCATCAGCAGGACGCGCTCGCCCACGGCCACGGCCTTGCCGAGCCAGTCGTTCACGTCGGCGAACACGGCGATGCCGTCGCGCTCGGCCTGGACGTGAACGCGCGCGAGCTGGCCGGTCGTGTAGTCGAGCTCGATCTGCTTCTCGTGCAACTGCGCGAGGCGCACGGCCATGTCTGCACGGTCCTTGTCGCTGGTGACCGCCGCCTGGGCCGACTGACGGTACTCCTCCTGCGCGGCGCTCAGGGCCTTGCGTGCCACTTCGTGTCGCGTGCGCAGCGCGGTCGTGTCGAGGCTGAACAGGGGTTGGCCTGCCTTCACAGGCTGGTTCGGCTGCACGTCGAAGCGGTCGATCACGCCATCGAGCGGAGCGCGTACGAGCAAGGGTTCCAGGGGTACGACCTCGGCGCTGGCGAGGACGGTCACGCGCACGGGCATCAGGCAGACCAGGAGGGCCGCCAGCGCCAGACGGCGCCGCGCCCGCGTCGTACGCATCCATCCGACGGCGCGGTCCAGACTGCGCTGCTGCGGGCGCAAGGCGGCCAGCGCATGGCTATATACGTCGGCCAGTTCCTGGAGCAAGGCAAGCTCGGAGTCGCCCCACGGCTCGTCGCGTGCCAGGAGCAGGCCGCCGTCGGGTGTCGCCGTGTGGCGGGCGAGCGGTAGCCACACGGCGTGTGCGGGCAGCCACTGGTTCCACTCCTCATGCAGCGCGGGCGGCAGGCCGTGAGGGTCCAGCTTCGCGGCGGGGGCGGCCATCTTGACCAGATGACGGCACACGCCGCCCAGCCACTGCACATAGGGCGCCCCGGGATCGGGCTGCGGCAGGCCGGAGACGGCCGCGACGCGCGGCAGGCCCATGTGGATCCAAAGAGCCGCCTGCCGATAGGGCACCAGCTGCAAGGTCTCGTTGACGATGACGAAACCCAGCGCGGCGAGGTCGCTCGCGGCACGCGCGCGCCGGCCGAGTTGCAGCAGCGTGAGCAGCGGCTGGACCGAGGCGTCCGGCTTCATGCCTTCACTTGCGCAAGGGGTAGACGGCCCAGCCGCTCATGCCCGGCAGCAGCTCCGGGTGGCCGCTGTCCATCACGCCCACGACCGGCACGGTCTGGCTCACCGGGTCGATCTGCGCGCCGAGGCGGCGGACCTTGGCGGGAAAGCTGCGGCCGAGCTCCTCCACCTCCACCGTGAACGGCGCATCGGGCTTCAGCCAGGCGAGCCAGCGCGAGGGCACGATCATCTGCACTTCGAGCTGGCCGCTGTCGAGGATGTCGAGCAGCGGCGTGCCGGGCGACACGTACTGGTGCGCCGCCGCGTGCCGCTTGCCCACGCGGCCGTTGAATGGCGCCGCGATGCTGCAGCGGCTTACTACGGTGCGCGCGGTGGCCGCCTCGGCCTGCGCCTCCTTCAGGCGCGCCTGGGCCTGCTCGACTTCGAACTTGCCGATGGAGTTGAGCTCGGCCAGTCGCCGGTTCGACTGCACCAGCGCCGACGCGGCCTCCACGCCGGCTTCAGCCTTGCGCAGCTGCGACTGGTACAGCGAGCAATCGAAGCCGACCAGCTGCTGCCCGGCGCGAAACGCATCGCCTTCGCGCAGGGACAGCGTGGCGATGCGCGCGGCGACCTCGCTGGAGATGGTGACCGCGTTGCGTGCGCTGAGCTGCGTGCGGATGCGGTGGTCCTTGTCTTCGAGCAAGACCGGCCGGGGCGTTGGCGCCGTGGGCTGGGCGTGCGCGAGGGGCGAGATTGCCGCGAGTGCCAGGGCCCAAGCGGCGAGTCGGTGCCGGGTCGGCATCAGGAGCCTGCCTGCGGATGGACGATGGCTGTCCACGAGCGTTCCGACGACATCACCGCTTCGCGCAGGGTCTTGAGGTCGTGGCCGTTGACCGAATCGGGCAGCGGGTCGAGGCCGAGGGTGGCGACCATCTGCGCGTAGGCGCCTTGCAGTGCGCCGTAGGACTGGTACAGGCGCAGCTGCGACATCATCGCGGAGGCGGCCGCGCGGATCTCCTCCAGCTTGCCCTGCGCGCTGGCCGTGGAGGCGTTGCGGGTGTGCAGCAGGATGCGCTGCTCCACGCTGTCGAGCTCGCGTGTCATCTCGTACTGGCGCAGACGCGCCAGGTATTCGAGGTGCGCGACGTGGACCTGCGTGAGCACGGCCATGCTGAGCGCCAGCCGTTGCTGTCGGGCGACTTCCAGCTGCGCCTGCGCCAGGCCGCGGATGCGGCCGGCATGGAGCAGGTTGAGCAGGTTCCAGCTCACGCGCAGCCCCGCATCCCACCACTGGTCGTTCACAAGGAAGCCGTTGCTGTCGTAATGGCCGCCGAAGTCGAGCTCCACGCCCGGGAGCAGGCGCGACAGTGCCTTGCGCGTTTCCAGCAGGCCGATGCGCTCGTTGTACTGGGCCTCGACCAGTTCGGGCCGCATGAGCAGTGCGGTCTCCTCCATCCTGGCGGTGGGCAGGCTGACCGTGGGCACGTCCAGTGCGGAGGTGGGCACCACGCTGAAGGCCCGGCCCGGCTCCAGGTTCATCACCGAAGCCAGCTTCGGCTTGGCCTGCCTCAGCTCGTCGCGCACGCCCTCGAGCTGGCGCACGATGTCGAACAGCTGGCGCTGGTACGTGAGCGCCTCCAGGGGCGAGCGCAGGCGCTCGACTTCGACCTTGCGTGCATCGTCGAGCGCCCGCCGCGCCTGGTACAGCACCGGCTCGATGCGGGCTTCGATCTGCTGGGCGCCCACGGCCTGCCAGTAGGCCTGCCGCGTCTGCTGCATGAGCAGGTGCAGCACCTTGCGGCGCCGCTCGCCGGCCACGAGCGCACGATCGGCGTTCTGCCGGGCCTGGTAGTAGCTCACGCCGAAGTCCAGCACGTTCCACGAGAGTCCGAGGTCGGCCGTGGTCCGCTTTCGATCGGTGGAGGTCGAGGGCACGAGCGACTGCTGGCCGGTGAGCACGTCCTGCGAAGAGGAAGCGAGCACGTTGTCGCGCGCGGTGTAGCCGGCCGCCGCCACGAGCTTGGGCAGCAGGTCGGCATGCGACAGGTCGAGCTGGCGCTGCGACAGCGCCTCTTCCATCGCCTTGAGCCGGTGGTCGAGGTTGTACTTGATGGCGCGCGCCATCGCCTCGTCAAGCGTGATCGGCCCTTGCACGGGTTCTTGCGCCGAGAACATGACCGAGCGGTCGGCGGCGATGCTGGCCTGTCGTTCCTCGACGGTCAGGGCCACGGGTTGCACCGCGCAGCCGGCGAGCGCGGCGGTGATCAGGGGGGCCAGCAGCGTTCTTGCCGGGATGTGGTGGCGGCGTGTGTTCAAGGCGGGGACCTCCATGCGTGTTGTTGTGCGTGTCGTGCAGGCGTGCCATCAGGGCGAGTGGCTTGCTGTGGCCCGTGCGTGTTCCAGCAAGGCCGTGCGTTCGGCCATGCGGGCCTGCGCCCCGAAGCGCGCGAACTGCTCGGACAGGCCCGAGCGGCCGGTGGCGCTGTGCGCGTCATCCGGGTGCAACGCTGCGGCCGCGGCGGCCAGTGCTTCGCCGGCGTCCTCGGGGTCGATGAGCAGCGAGTGCGGCCGGTCTGCTGGTCGAGGCACTGGCGCAGCGGGCGACGCGGAACCGCTCCCGATCTGCAGATCGAGGTGCGACACGGCCCGGTGGCCCTTCTGGTCGCGCGCGATCACCTCGATGGCGAGACGTTCCGTGAGGCCACGCGGCGGCTGGCCGGTGAGCGTGCCGGTCACGGGGTCGAACTTCAGCCAGGCGGGCAGCGGCCGGCCGTCTGCGAGTCGTGCCTCGATGGATACCTGCGCGTTGCGCTCGCCGTGGGTGAACGTGGACGAGGGCAGGGCGATCTGCACGCGCTCCCCCGCTGGCACGCTGAAGTCGCCGATGTCGGGGATGGCCCGCAAGCCGCCGCCGGTGACCGCGCCGAGCTCGACGAACGCTGACCGCACGTCCGTTCCCGTGACAGGCGGTACGGGGCCTGACATGCCAGGCATTGGGAGGCTGAACGAATCGGCGGAAGCGTTCACGAGGGACGGCAGCGACGAGCCCGCGGCGGGCTGCATGGTGTGCACGACCACGGGGGAGATCGGCTCGGTGGGATGGAGGGTGACCGGCAGTGCCGGCGGGTTCAGCACGAGCGCGGGCGAGGGCGGCGGTTCGGCCGTTTGAGCAGGTGTGTCGGGCGTCATGGCGGCCGCGGGACCGAGGACGTAGCGTTGGCCGGCCAGCCCTGCCGCGATGGGGTTGCCGGCCGCATCGGCGATGCCGGTCGCGGCGCCATGGAGATCGAGCCCCAGCGTGCCCTCGCCCGACACGTGGTCGACGAGCACGGTGTAGGTCCGCGCATTCACCGCCGTGATGCCGGCGATCGTGCCGGCGGCGTGGTCGGTGGCCACCAGCGAGAAGTCGCTTGCGTCCACGCCCGACACGTCCTCCGAGAACGTGACGGTGTAGCGGAACGAGCCGGCGCGCGTGGGGCTGGAGTCGACCCGGACGATGCTGGTGACCGCGGGCGTGGTGTTGTCCAACACCACGCCGCCTGTCGCGCCGACGTTGTGGAGCGCCAGCGCAAGGTCGTTGCCCACTGCATCGCGCAGCGTGCTGCCCTGGGCGTCCAGCGCGCTGATCGCGAGGCCGCCGGCGGCGTCGTCGCCGGTCTGCACGGTGTACTGGAAGCGCAGCGCGGTGCTGCCGGAGCCGGACACGTAGTCCGCATGCACCGTGCTGCCCCCCACGTCCAGCGCCAGGCGCGGCGTGCCTGTCACGGTGATGGGCTCGCTGGTGTTCACGGTGAAGACGAGCACGTCGCCCGCGCGGTAGGCAGCGTCGGCCGGGACGGCCACGCTCGCTACCGTGGGCGCGAGGGCATCGACCAGCACGCCGGACGTGGAGCCGACGGCATGGAGCGTCGTGACGGCAGCGTTGCCCGCCACATCGGCGAGGGTGGCTCCCTGGAGGTCGATCGCGGAGCCGACCGTGATGCCGGTGCCGTCGAACTGGCCGCTGGACAGCGTCGAACGGAACAGCAATGCATTCGTGCCCGAGCCCGATACGTAGGTCGCGTTCACCGTGCCGCCGGTGTCCAGCGTGACGGCGATGCGCGGGCTGCCGTTGGTGGTATCGACGACCACGGCTTCGCTCAGGTGGACCGTGAAGTCCAGGGCCTGCCCGGCGGCATAGGTGCCGTCCGCCGGCACCGACACGCTCGTGACCGTCGGCGCGATGCCGTCGATCACCAGGGCGTGCTGGCCGGCGATGGAACTGGAGCCGCCCACGGAGGGCAGCGTGAGCAGGGCATCGTTGCCGCTCGCATTGCGGATCGTGGCGCCGTTGAGGGCCAGGGCCGAGGTGGATGCGTAGTCCAGGTCGGCGCTGGCGTCCGCGCCTTGCACGACGTAGTGGAAGCTGAGCGTGCTCGTGCCCGAGCCGCTCACGTAAGTGGCGCTGTGGTCCACGGTGCCGGTTTCGAGCAGCAGCGTGGGCGCACCGCCCGTGGTGTCGACGATCACGGTCTGGTCGAACGCCGCGGTCAACACGACGGTGTCGCCGGCCTTGTATGTGCCGTTGGCCGTGGCGCTGCTCACGCTGGTGACTTCCGGGCCGACGGCATTCACCGTGATCGCGATGGTGTCGGTGTCGCTCGCGGCGCCGCCACTGCCGGCCTGGCCCTGATCGCTGGTCACGATCTGCAGGCTCGCGGGGCCGGTGTATCCGGCGGTCGGCAAGAAGACCAGGCCATCCAGCGCGCTGTTCACCTGGGCCGCGCTGCCGGTGAACGCCATGGTGCTGTCGATGGTGCCGGTGCCAATACTGAACGTGAGGCCGCTGGTGTGTGCCAGCGTGATGCGGCCCTGCGTGGCGGTGAGCGTGACTTCGAGGGGGTTCGAGCCCACATCGACGTCGCCCGTGCTGATGAGATTTGCGTTCGCGGTGCTGAAGACCAGATCGACATCCCGGTCGGTGGACTGCGCCGCGGGCACGCTGTTCACCGGCGCGTCGTTCACGGCCGACACGATGAGCGTCACCGTGGTGCTGCGCGCTTCCGAGCTGCCGGTGCCCGAGGTGCCTGGGTCGGTGCCGGTATGACCGCCGTCGTCGATCTGCACGGTGAGCACCACGTTGGCCGCGCTGTTGCCGGGGGTGGTGTAGCTGACGCCGCCGGCCGCGACATAGGCATTGATGTCCGCCACAGATCCGCTGAGCACCAAAGCGCCGGTGCCGCTGCCCGACACCGACACCCCACTGCCGGAGCTGGCCGTGAGGCTGCCGGTGGGCGTGGACCACGTGGCGGTGACGCTGGACGGACCCGCATCGACATCGCTGAAGCTGATGCCGGTGAGCGCGCCCGCCACGTCTTCGGTGATCGCGATGCTGGCCGGCGCGCTGATGTCGGGGCGGTCGTTGACGGCGGCGATCTGCAGCGTGGTGGTGTCGCTGTCGGTCTTGGCGCCGCCGGTGCCAGTGTTTCCGCCGTCGTTGATGGCGGCCGTGAGCGTGACGCCGGCGGTGCTGTCGAGGCCGCCGGTGTAGCTGACGTTGCCCCCGGCGATGTAGGCGTTGAGGTTGCCAACCGTGCCGGTGAGGGTCATCGCCGTGCTGGTGCCGCCCACGGTGACGCCGCCGCCGCTGCTTGCGCCCAGGGAGCCGGCGCCGACCGACAGCGTGGCCGTGACGGCGCCGCTGCCCGCATCCGCATCGCTGAAGCCGATGCCGGTGACCGCCCCGGGCGTGTCTTCGACGAGCAAGATGCTGCCCGGCACGCTGACGACCGGCGTGTCGTTCACGGAGGTCGCGCTCACCGTCTTCGTTACGGCGCTGCTGGCGAGCGCGCCGTCATTGACAACGAAGCCGAGGGTGCGGCTCGCGGTGCTGGGTGTGTCCGACGTATTCGTGTAGGTCACAGCGCGCAGCGCGGCCTGCCACTGCGCCAGCGTGGCGGTCGCGCCCGAGGACGTGAGGGTCAGCACCCCCGTGCCGCTGTGGTAGCTGGCCGAGATGTTGCCGAACGTGGTGGCGTTGGTATTGGTGAACGCCAGCACGTCTTCGGAGGACTGGAAGTTGCCGGTGATGCTGACCGTGGCGCTCGCCAGCGTGGTGTTGTCGCTGTCGCCGAGGGTGAGGGCGGTATCCGCCGCCACGGGCGTGGAGCTGCCGCCGTCGGACTCGGTGAAGGCCGTGGTGCCGCCGCTCGTGGTGACCACCGGCGCATCGTTCACCGCGCTCACGGTGATGCCTGCGGTGTCGCTGCCGGACGAGAACGGCGTGCTGCCGCCGGGGCTGCTCGCGTCCACCTTCGTGCCCTGCTGGCCGGAGGTGGCGCCGGTCTGGTCCCAGGCGAGGTAGGTGAGGCTCGCGGTGGTGCCCGTTACGCCGTCAGGCACCAGGCGCACGCGGTCGGTGGCGCGCAGCAGCAGGGCATTGCTGGCCGCCACGCTGCCGACATCGGTCCAGTTCGTGCCGTCCAGGCTGTACTGCCAGGTGCCGGTGCCTGAAGTCAGGCTGGTGACGGCGATGCCTTCGATGGCGCCGCTGTCCACGTCGGCGATGCTGCTGCCGACGATGCTCGCCACCGTCTGCCCGGTGTTGTTCACGTCGCCGTCGGTGATGCCGGTGAGCGTCGGCGAGGCGGGGGTGAGCACGGGTGCGTCATTGACGCTGGTCACCGCGAGGGTGGCCTGCGCGGTGCCGCTGGAGTAGGCCGATGTGCCGCCGTTGGTGGTGGTGTCCGCGGTGTTGCGGGTGGCGTTGGTCGATGCGGTACCCGAGGTCTGATCCCAGGCGCGGAAGGTGAGGGCGGCGCTTTCGCCGTTCGAGCCGTCGGGCACGTAGCGCAGCCGGCTGCTGCTCGACAACAGCAGCGCTGTGCTCGACGACAACGAGCCCATGCCGCTCCAGGTGACGCCGTCCGTGGAGTACTGCCAGGTGCCGTTGCCGCTGCTGGCGGTCACCGCGATGCCGGAGGACGGGCTGGCGTCCACGTCGGCATGCGTGAGACCCGCCAGCACCGTGGACACCAGCGTGCCGGACGAAGCGGTGTCTTCATCCGTGCCGGTGAGCGTGTGTGGGCCGCCGGACAGCGTGGGTGCGTCGTTCACCGCGCTGATCGCCACGGTGGCAGCTATGGCGGTGCTCGCCGTGTCGGCCCCGCCGTTGCTCGTGCCGCCGCTGTCGGTGAGGCTGGTGAGCGTGATCACGCGGGGGGTGGTGTCGGGTGCCTCGCTGGCGTTGCGGTAGGTCATGCCGTCGACCACGCTTTGGGCGTTGGCGGTGGACAGGCCGCCCGTCTTGGACAGGGTGACGGTGGCCGTGCTGCCGGTCACGCTCACCGCGTAGTCCACCGCGTTGCCCCCGGTGGTGCCGCTGGTGCCATTCGTGAGGGCGACATCCGTGCCGTCGATGCGCAGGATCTCGGCGCTGCCGTCGGCCAGGTTCGTCACGGTGAAGGTCAGTCCAGTGATCGTCTGCCCGCTCTCGACGGTGCCGATGCTCACGCTGCTATACAGGTCGACGGCCGAGCCGTTCTCGGTGTAGGTGGGCATGCCGCCGGTGGCGGAGGCGGTGGGCGCGTCGTTCACGCCGGTCACGCTCACGGAGACGTCCGCATTGCTGCTGGTGCCACCGTCGCCGTCGTTGACGGTGATGCGCACGGTGCGCGTGCTTGTCGCCGGCTCGGAGGTGTTGGTGTTCGAGTAGGTGAGGTTGCGCACCAGCGCCTGCACCGCGGCGGCCGAGGAGTTCGCGTTGAGCGAGATGAGGAGGTTGTTCGTGCCCGTGCCGCCGGAGAGCGTGCCGATGGTCGTACCGCCGAAAGTGATGTTGGCGCCCGACACGCCGATCTGGCCCGCGCCCGAGCCTTCGTGGCGCACGGCCAGCACGTCTTCGCCGCTGACGCGGTTGGTGACGATGGCGGCCGTGACGTTGCCGCCGTTGAAGTCGGCGGAGTCGCTGTCGGTCACCGTGGCGTTGCTGCTTGCGTCGAGCAGCGTGGCGCTGCCGCCTTCGGTGTAGCCGACGCTGTCGCCGCCCAGGTTCGCCGTGACGGGCGCGCTGTTGGGGTTGAAGTTGAGGATGGTGGTGCCGCCGCTCAGCGTGCTGATGCGGTTGGCGGCCGTGGGGGTCGCGCCGTTGTAGGCGTTGGTGGACACGCCCCCGCTGCCGCTGGCCCCCGAATTGCCCGTCATCGCCGCATAGTTGGCGGCCGTCATGCGCACGGTGCCGCCGTTGTTGAGGATGCCGCCCACCCCCAGGCCGCCGGCGCCGCCGTTGCCATACGTGAAGCTGTTCGTCGCCGATCCGCCGCCGCCGCCGCCGCCCGCGCCCAGGTTGTTGGAGATGACCGAGGTACCGATGATGGTGATCGTGCCGGTGCTGGCGTTGTAGATGCCGCCCACGGCCCGGCCGCCGACGCCGCCGGTGTTGTCCCAGCCGGAACCGCCGCCCCCACCGCCGATGGAGGTGGAGCCGTTGTTGGCGGTGCCGCCCGCGCCCCCGTTGGTGTAGCCCGAGCCCTGACCCCCAGCCCCGCCGCTGCTGGTGCCGCCGCGTCCGCCCATGTGCGTGGTGTCGTAGCCGCCGCCGCGCCCGCCGGTGTTGGCACTGCCGGCCACGCCGGCGTAGGTGCCCGTGCCTGGCCCTGCGGAGCCCCCCGTGCCGCCGAAGCCACCGCCGATGCCGCCGCCGCCCCCTCCGCCGCCGCCGCTGTAGATGCCGCTTACGCCGCCGCCGCCCCCGCCCCCCGCCGCGGCATTGCCGGTGACCGACACGTTGTTGAGCGTCAGAGTGCCGGCGTTGGAGATGCCGGCGCCCACCGCCGCCGAGGCGCCGCTGCCACCATTTCCGCCGTTGCCGGCTACCAGGCCGTTCGTGATCACCAGCCCGTCGAGCGTGACCGTCTGGCCCGCGGAGACCGAGAGCACCCGGCTGGCGTGGTTGGCATCGAGCGTGACGTCGGCCGTGCCGTTGTCATCGAGGTCGCCATCGATGGTGATGCTGCTGCCGATGGTCAGCTGCGAGCTCAGCGTGACGGTCATGCCGGCGTTGAAGGTGATGGTGTCGCCGTTCGCGGCCGACCCGATCGCACTGCGCAGCGAGCCGACGCCCGTGTTGGCATTGCTGGTGACGGTGATGATCGCGAGGTCGTGGGTGTAGTGCGATGTGGACGTCAGCGCGAGGGCGGGTACCGATTCGACGTGGCCGACGCTCACTTCGAGATCCCAGTCGCCGGTGGCGCCAGTGCGGTCGTCCGAGGCGGCCACGTCGCGCCCGGTCAGTGCGGCGAGCGATGTCACGAAGGCGAGCCCCGTCGCATCGCGGGCGGTGTCGCATGCGTAGATCAACAGGTCGCCGCCTTGCTGCATGGCGCCGCCGATCCGCGCGAGCTCGGCCGCGTGGGCGCCGAGTGTGTCGGCACTGAGGTAGGTGCTGCCAAGCCAGAGATCGCCCTGGTTGCCGTGGGCCACGATCTGCACGGAGGAGGCTTCGGGACGGGAGGCAAGTTGTTCTGCCATCTGCTGCAGGCCGTCCTGCCCGGCCTGCAGGACCACCACCTCGATGCCTGCCGCCACGTTGTGCAGGAGGCTGGCCGCGTCCTGCACGCGGGCGTCGACGAAGAGCACCGTGTGGCCGGCGGGTGCCGGTGCGGGTGCGGCATCGGGCTGCGCCACCGCTTGCGGCGCGAGGGGTGCGCTGTCGTGCGCGGGCGGCGCGGCGGGAGCGGGCTGCGTGCTGTCAGGGTGGGCGGCATCGGCCGCCGTGGCCGCGAGCGCGGCGTCGAACATGATGCGCGGCTCCAGCGTCGTCATCATCGGCACCGCGGCGCGCCCGAAGGCAGTGGAGGGGGCCGTGGAGGACACCGTGGCCGCGGGTGTGCGCCTGAACCATCTCTTCATCCATGCTCTCCAGCTGGGTCGCCGTGCCGTGCCATGACGGGCCGGGTCAAGGACCCTTGATCCGGATCACGTGCGCCGCGCTGCCGTTGCCGTCCTGCCAGAACGACAGCGACGCGTACTGCGCGAACAGGTCGGGCGGCAGCACCGTGCGCCGAGGCACGGCCTCCACCTTGGCGCGCACCTTGTGCAGGCCGGCCAGGCCGAGCGCCTGGTCGAACTCCGGCGCGTCATAGGACACGCGGTCGAAGTTGTGCTCGTACCAGGGCTCGCCGATGAACTCGTAGACCAGGCGCAGCACCTGCCCCGGCGCTTGCACCAGCAGGTCGTACTCCACGAGGAGCAGCGACTTCGCGTGCTCGCCGTAGTAGGCGTCCTTCAGCGCCGCCCATGCGAAGCCCACCAGCCGGTTGCGCTGTGCGAGCGTGTCCACGCGGCTGTAGACCGTGTTGCGCTCCGTGTCATCGGCATACAGCTTGGTGTTCTCGAAGGGATTGGCCCGGTACAGGCGCTCGATGCTGTCCATGACCCAGGCCACGTTGCGTACGCAGGCGATGACCTTGGCCTGTGGAAACAAGTCCAGCAGTGCCGGCAGCCGCGCGCACCACAGGCGGTTGGTGTCGAAGACGATCGACTTGCCGAGTGCATCGGCGTAGTAGCTGTCGAACAGGCCGCGCAGCAGCCGCTTGCGCTGAGCCTGCGTGATGACAGGCCCGAACTCGCTGCCGGCGCCAAACTGGTTCAGCAGGCTGGAAAACAGCGTACCGACCGGGCTTGTCATGCCGGCATGGAAGCGCGGGTTCTGCTGCAGCAGGGCAGCCAGCAAGGTGGAGCCCGCACGCGGCAGGCCGGAGATGAAGTGGAACGTCGCGGTAGGCAAGTCGTCTTCCCTGTCGGCGGCGCGCAATGCGCTGGGATGCCGGGCCAGCCGGCCCGGCGCAGCGGTCACTGGCGCGTGGGGAAGATGCCTTCCAGCGCGATCACGAAGTTGACGCCGAGGTATGGGTTGCGCACGTCCACCGGCTGGCTGCCGCCCGCCACGCCGGCCTGGACCCCGGCCAGCTGCACCGGGTTGGTCATCTTGGTGGACCAGATGTTGGCCGAGCCGGGGCCCGTGCTCGACGAGGCGCCGAGCACGTTGTTGGTCTGGTTGGGCGTGTTGCCGGGTTCCGTGGC
This sequence comes from uncultured Burkholderiales bacterium, assembly GCA_966248995.1. Lineage (GTDB taxonomy): Bacteria > Pseudomonadota > Gammaproteobacteria > Burkholderiales > Burkholderiaceae_C > Albitalea. The sequence continues at coordinate 14,750 of CBINBY010000040.1, forward strand.
CGTGCCGGTCACCTGCACCGTGGTGGGGTGGCTGTGCGCCGGCATGTTCAGGGTCGTGAGGGTCACGTTCTCGCTGCCCGACAGCTGACCCTGGACCACGTTCGCAAGACCCGGGCCCTGGCCCATGCCCACCGGCGTGCGGCCGCGCAGGTCAGGCAGGCCGAAGGTGCTCCTGCCGTCGCCGCCGTACGTGGTGCCCAGCAGGGCGAACAGCGCGTTGTTCTGCTGGATCGACATCAACTGGCCCTGACAGAACGCCCAGCCGACAGGTGCGAAGTTGAACCCCACCATCTTCATTTCACCCAGGAATGGCTCGCTCATTCTTGTCCTCCTTTGTGGACAGTAGGCATGCCGCCACGCACGTGCGCGGTGGTTCAGGCGAGCGACTGTCCGGCGCTCGCCTGGGGATAGGGATAGTGGAAAACGGCTTCCAGCAAAGCCCGGCCGTCGGCCCCGGGACCGACGGGAACGAGCAGCAGGCTCCACGATTCGTCGCCGCACTGCACCGAATACAGCGCCTGCGGCAGTTGCACGCCGGGCGGCAGCGCGAAGTGCGCCGAGTAGCAGCAGTAGCGCTCGTTCATCGGCACGCCGGCACGCGCGCCGCGCAGTTCGCCGGCGATGCGTACGCCAGTGGGCGCGGTCAGCCAGTAGGTCTGACCGATCTCGTCGCGCAGCCGCTCGAGGCTCGGCAGGTTCATGCGTGCGCCTCGCAGGCTTGGGTCGCAAACGGCCGGGCCACGCGCCGCATCTTCAGGTACACGCCGTTCTCGGTCACGGTCTCGAAGCCGAAGCGCAGGTAGAGGCGATGCGCAAGGTTGGCGGGTTCCACATGCAGGCCAATGGGCAGGCCGGCTTCGTCCGCGTACGCCGTGATCACGCGCATGAGCCCGGTGCCGATGCCGTGGCCTCGCCACTGCGGCAGCAGGCTCATGTCCATCAGCGTCAGCGCCGAAGAGGTGGCGTGCCAGTACAGGCGCCCGATGCGGGAGGCCCCCCGCAGCAGCAGCAGGAACTCGGCGTCGGCGTAGTGCTCGCGCCAGTAGCGGTCCTGGCAGTCGAATTGCTGTGCGAGGAACTCCTGCTGCACGGTGGTGGGCCATCCGGTACAGGCCAGCTCCTCGCTGCGCGTGGAGGCATACAGGGCTCGCAGGAATCGACGGTCGGCGGCTTCGACGGGGCGTGCCTGCACATCACCCGCGTGCGCGAGCGCCTTCAGAAGCGACATGGCTTCTTCCTTTCCTCGCCTGGCAATTCTTCTTGTGGCCGATGCTAGTGGATGCATCGCTTTTCACAACTCATGGCCCTGCTGGCGGTGGGCGGTGATCGCGCGGCGCGCGCACGCCGCTTGCCGCTCATCGATGGCCGGAAGACACCGGGAGCAGGGGCACCAAGTGCAGATCACCCGCAGCGAGCTGGCGCGGCTCGTCGAACCCACCGCGTTCCAGTGGCTCGCAGGCATCGAAGACACCTTCATCACCGCTCCCTGGCCGAAGACCGGCCGCACGCTCGACGAGTACGAGCTGACGCAGCACTACGAGCGCTGGCGAGAGGACATCGGCCTGTTCGCCGAGCTCGGGGTGCGCTCGGTGCGGTATGGCATCCCCTGGCACCGCATCAACCCCGCGCCGGGCACATGGGACTTCGACTTTGCCGACCGCTCGTTGGACTACCTGCTCGAGCTCGGCATCCACCCCGTGGTCGACCTCGTCCACTATGGCGTGCCGGCCTGGATGGAGCAGGCCTACCTCGCGCCCGACTTCGCCGATCGCATGGCCGAGTACGCGGGCCGGGTCGCGCAACGCTATCGGGGCCGCATCCACACCTACACCCCGCTGAACGAGCCGCGCATCACCGCGTGGTACTGCGGCAAGCTGGGATGGTGGCCGCCGTTTCAGCGCGGCTGGTCGGGGTTCGTGCGCGTGATGCTCGGGCTGTGCCGGGGGATCGTGCACGCCGCGCAGGCGCTGCGGTCGGTGGATTCCGACATCGTGCCCGTGCATGTCGATGCGACCGACCTGTATCTGGCCGGCTCGGAGGACCTGCAGGGCGAGGCGCAGCTGCGGCAGGAGATTGTCTTCCTCGCGCTGGATCTGCTGGCCGGACGCATCGGCCCGGGCCACACGCTGTACCACTGGCTGCGTACGCATGGGGCCGACGAAGGCGAGCTCGCGTGGTTTCGCGACCACGCGGTGGAGCTGGATCTGGTGGGCATCAACCTCTACCCCATGTTTTCCGAAAAGCGCCTCGTGCGCTCGCCTGGCGGCCTGCGCATCCGCATGCGCTACGCCTCGGCGGACATCATCGACCGCCTGGCCGATCTCTACTGGCAGCGCTACAAGCGGCCGCTGTTCATCAGCGAAACGGCATCCGACGGCTCGGTCGCCCGGCGCCGCGCATGGCTGGAGGATTCCGTGGCCGCCACGGCCCGTGTGCGCGGCCGGGGCGTTCCGCTCGTCGGCTACACATGGTGGCCCTTGTTCGCGCTCGTGACCTGGGCTTACAGGCAAGGGCGCAAGGCGCCACACGATTACCTGAAGCAGATGGGGCTGTGGGACCTGAGGCCCGGCCCGTATGGCCTGGAGAGGGCGCCGACCGAACTGGTGGCCCGCTACCGGGAACTCGTCGCCGCGGGAGGCGGCGCGGTCGGGCATCTGGCGATGCACCCGCAGTGAAGGAGGGCGATCCGTGTTCCGCAGCTTCTACCTGGCGGGCTTCGAGTGCGCCACCGGCTACAACATGCACGGCGAATGGATCGACCAGATCGCCGCGACCGAGCACGACCTGCACGTCGAGGCCGACTATGCGCGCCTGGCACAGGTGGGCATCCACGCGGTGCGCGAGGCGATCCGCTGGCCGCTGGTCGACTCGGGCGGTCGCTACGACTTCAGTTCGGTGCAGCCCTTCGTCGACGCGGCCCTGCGCTCGCGCTTCGACGTGATCTGGGACCTGTTCCACTACGGCTATCCGCCGGACCTTGATCCCTTCAAAGATGCGTTCGTCGAGCGCTTCGCGGCGTATTGCGCTGCCGCCGCACGCTACATAGGCCCTCGCACGCCGGGCACCTGCTACTTCACTCCGGTCAACGAGCCGTCGTACTTTGCCTGGGCGGGCGGCGAGGTGGGCCGCTTCGCGCCGCATGCGCGGCGGCGTGGCTACGAGCTGAAGGTCGCGCTCGCTCGCGCGGCACTGGCCGGCATCGCAGCGATCCGGCAAGAGCTTCCGGGTGCGCGCATCGTGAACGTGGATCCGATCTGCCGGGTCGTTCCGGCGCACGGCAATGCCGGGCACGCGGAGCACATGCGCCGGTTCAACGAGGAGTGGGTGTACGAGTTCTGGGACATCGTGAGCGGCCGCAAGCTGCCGGAGCTTGGCGGGACGCCGGGCGCGCTGGATATCGTGGGGCTCAACTATTACTGGACGAACCAGTGGGAGCTGGGCTCCGAGGGCGTACCGCTGGGCGATGACGATGCGCGCCGCGTGCCGCTGGGCGAACTGGTGCGCGCGGTCTGGCGACGCTACGGAAACGAAATCCTCATCACGGAGACCAGCGCGCTCGGCGACGCGCGGGCGCCATGGATCCACGAGCTGTCCGCGATGGCGGAGCATCTGCTGGCCGACGGCGTGCCCCTGTACGGGATCTGCCTCTACCCCATTCTCGGCATGCCCGAGTGGCACGACCGGGGCCGCTGGACACGCATGGGGTTGTGGGACCTGGAGCGCGAACAGGACGTGCTCCAACGCAAGGCGTGCGAGCCCGTGCTGGAGGCGCTGCGCGTGGTCCAGATGGGGCAGGCGAGCTTGCGTGGCGTGCATGCGCGCAGGGGCTTCGACAAGCTCAGGCCGAACGGTGGGGGTGCGCAGGGGTGATGAGACGGACCCCACTGTGACGCGGCGCGAGCGATGTGTATCTGAGGTAACCCGTGCGATTCGCGGATCACGCGAAAACGGGGCTTGGAATGCCGCGACCCGGCGACGCGTATGCACGGGTCAGCAACTTTTTCGGAGACGGACTATGAAGACCCGCATCTGGCACGCATGGCCGTTGATCTTGGCCGTGTTGACCTGCTCCGCGATGGCGGCAGGCGAGCCGGCGAAGGCGGCCGACGGTGCCCTCGTGGGCCCGAACGGCATGACGCTCTACACCTTCGACAAGGATCCCGCCGACGGCAGCAAGAGCGTTTGCAACGGCCAGTGCGCCGCCAACTGGCCCCCGCTCGCCGCGCCCGCCGATGCGAAGTCGGCCGGGAGCTACGGCGTGGTCAAGCGTGACGACGGAGCGCACCAGTGGGCTTACAAGGGCAAGCCGCTGTACTACTGGGTGAAGGACACCAAGCCCGGAGACCGCACGGGTGACGGCGTGAACGGCAGCTGGCACACCGCCAAGCCCTGAGCGATTTGCGCCTCCCCGTACGGTTGCTCAGCCGAGCGGAGGAGGCGCCAACGTTTGCCACCGCGTACCGTTCGCCCCGAGCTCGTCGAAGGGCTTGCGCGACGTGGTGAGATCAACCCCGTTCCGCAAGCGCCGCCGCGATCGCGTCGTCGATCGTCTTCAGCCCGACGAAACGCATCGACGTGCGCACGCTCTCCGGCACCTCGCGCAGGTCCTTGAGGTTGCGTTCGGGCAGCAGCACGGTCGACAGCCCCGCGCGCTGAGCCGCCAGCACCTTTTCCTTGATGCCGCCCACGGGCAACACCAGGCCGCGCAGGCTGATCTCGCCGGTCATTGCCATGTCGTGCCGCACCGGCTGGCCCGTGAACAGCGACACCAGCGCGATGAACATCGCCACCCCGGCGCTGGGGCCGTCCTTGGGGATCGCGCCGGCCGGGATGTGCAGATGCAGGTCGATGTTCTCGAACGCCGTGCGATCGATGCGCAGCTCCGCCGTCCGCGACTTGACCAGCGTAAAGGCCGCTTGCGCGCTTTCCTTCATCACGTCGCCCAGCTGGCCCGTGAGCGTGAGCTTGCCGCTGCCGGCCACGCGCGTGGCCTCGATGAACAGGATGTCGCCGCCCACCGGCGTCCAGGCGAGGCCGGTCGCCACGCCCGCGATGCTGCTGCGCAAGGCCACCTCGCGCTCGAACTTCACCGGGCCGAGGATGGCATCGAGGTCCGTGGCATCGATGCGCACCGCATCCGCCGAACCTTCGGCCACCTGCATCGCGGCATGGCGCATCACACGGCCGATCTCGCGCTCCAGCTGGCGCACGCCGGCCTCGCGGGTGTAGTCGGCCACGATCGAGCGCAGCCCCGCCACCGCGATCTCGCACTGGCCCTCGCGCAGGCCGTTGGCTTCGCGCTGGCGCGGCACGAGGTAGGTCTGCGCGATCTGCAGCTTTTCCTCGTGCGTGTAGCCGGGGATGTCGATCACCTCCATGCGGTCGCGCACCGGCGGAGGCACGTTGTCGATCACGTTGGCCGTGCAGATGAAGACCACGCGGCTCAGGTCGAAGGGCACGCCCAGGTAGTTGTCGCGGAACGTGTTGTTCTGCTCCGGGTCGAGCACCTCGAGCAGCGCGGCCGAAGGGTCGCCATGGGCGCTTGCGGTGATCTTGTCGACTTCGTCGAGCATCATCACGCAGTCGCGCGCGCCGGCCTTGCGCAAGCCCTGGACGATGTTGCCGGGCAGGGCGCCGATGTAAGTGCGCCGGTGGCCGCGGATCTCGGCCTCGTCGTGCACGCCGCCCAGCGATACCCGCACGAAGGGCCGCTGCAGCGCGCGGGCGATGCTCTGGCCCAGCGAAGTCTTGCCCACCCCGGGCGGGCCCACGAAGCACAGAATGGGCGCGCGTCCCTGGGGGTTGAGCTTGCGCACGGCGAGGAACTCCACGATGCGCTGCTTCACGCGCTCCAGGCCGAAGTGGTCGGCCTCCAGCGTGCGGCGCGCGGCGGCCAGGTCGATGGTCCTCTCGGCCGGCGTGGCCCAGGGCAGCTCGGCCATCCATTCGATGTACGTGCGCATCATCGAATGCTCGCCCGAAGCCTCCGGTATGTTCTGCAGGCGGCGCAGCTCCTTGCGGGCGTGTTCCTCCACGTCCGCGGGCATGCCCGCCTTGGCGATGGCCTCTTCCAGTTGCGCGATCTCCTCGTCGTTGCCGCCCGTCTCGCCCAGCTCCTGCTGGATGGTCTTGAGCTGCTCGCGCAGCAGGAACTTGCGTTGCCGGTCGTCGAGCTGCTCCTTCGTGCGCTGGCCGATCTCCTTGGACAGGCGCAGCACATCCACGCGGTGCGACAGCAGCGGCAGCAGCTTGTGCACCCGCTCGTGCGTGGTGATCGTTTCCAGCAAGGCCTGCTTCTCGCTGAGTTCGGCGTCGATCACGCTGGCCGTGATGTCGGCGAGCTGCGCCGGGCCGCGCGTGGATTGCAGCGCGTGCACCAGCTCCGCCGGCACGCTGGGCACGAGCGAGAGCAGCTCCAGCGTGCGCTCGCGCAGCTGCATGGCCAGCGCTTCCGACTCGGCTGACGACTCAGCGGGCTCGGCAATGGGCTCGATGCGCACGGCAAGGTAGGGAAAGCCTTCCGCCAGCCCGAGGACGCGGAATCGCTGCGTGCCCTGGCACACCGCGTGATGCAGGCCCGGCTGGGGCTCCACGTGGTGCACCACCTTGGCCAGCGTGCCCACGTCGCACAGGCCCGCGATGCCGGGGTCTTCCTCCCGCGGGTCCTTCTGCAGCACCACGCCGAGGGTGCCGTCCGCGGCGAGCGCGTGCTGCAAGGCAGCGACCGACTTGGGCCGGCCCACGCTCACCGGCGCGAGGACGTGCGGAAACAGCACGAGGTTGCGCATCGGAATGAGGGGCACCACGCCGGGTGGCAGTTCGAGAGGCGTGCTGGAGGTCGGGCTCATCGTCTGCTCCTGCTTGCGTAGCTATGCCCAATCTAAGGCGACGGGCAGTCCACGCACTGGGACTCGGGTCTATGGGCGAAATTCGCGGCAGGCCAGGGTCATTCGAAGTACCGTGTCGCGAGCATGGCCTCGGGAGTCGATCTTCATGAAACAGCCGCTGCAGATCCGCTTCCTCGGCATGTCGCCGTCCGATGCGCTGGAGGCCGCCGCGCGCAAGAAGGCCGAGAAGCTCGATCGCTTCTGCAGCGACATCATGTCGTGCAGGGTCACCATCGAGCAGACGCACAAGCACCAGCACCAGGGGCGGCCGTTCGCGGTGCGTGTGGACCTTACCTTGCCGGAGCACGAGCTGTCGGCCGACCGGGCGCAGGACGAAGACGCCTACGTTGCGCTGCGCGAGGCCTTCGACCACATGACGCGCCAGGTGGAAGAGGTGGTGCGGCGCCGGCGCAGGCAGGAGAAGCAGCATCCCACGCCGCTGCGCGGCGAGATCGTGAGGTTCAGCAACGAGGCGCAGTCCGGATTCATCCGCACCGCGGACGGCGACGAGTACTACTTCGATGCCACGAACCTCGCCGACGTGCCTTTCGAAAACCTGCGGCTGGGCACGCAGGTGCAGTTCATTGCCGAGGTGGCATCGCAGGGACGGCAGGCCAAGCGCGTGACCGTGAAGCATCAGGCGGGGTGAGGTGTTGCACCCGTTCCGCTAAGCACCTTCCGTTCGGGCAATCCGTGGATCCCAACAGGGTCGGTTGCGCGAGCGCCAAACGTGCGAGCGCCAAGTTCCTATGGTGTGGGGTTGCACGGCAGCCGGCAGCCGGGGGATACACGTGCATGGTCTACGCGAAGAGGGGTCCAGCGCCGCCGGTGCGTCGCGGCAGGACATCGCGGCCCGCCTGATCGAGGTGCTGACAGACATGCTGCGCGAGTTGCGCGGCCCCGAGGTGCCGACGCCTACGCTTGAGGACGACCTGGAGCGCACCCTCGGCATCGACAGCCTGGCGCGCATGGAGCTGATGCTGCGGCTGGAGAGGTCCTGCGGCCTGCGTGTGCCCGAGGCCACGGCGCAGGAAGCCCAGACCCTGCGCGATCTCCTTCAAGCGCTGTGCACCGCGGTGCCGCTCTCCGGAGCTACGGGGCCGAACCCTGCGCCACCTGTACCGGCGGCGCCTGATGCGAAGGCGCTGCCCGACCACGCACGCACGCTGCTCGACGTGCTCGAATGGCATGCCTCGCGCTCGGCCGAGCGTACGCAGGTCACCCTGCTGCGCGACGAAGGTCCCGCGGGTCGGCTCACGCATGCCGCGCTGCTGGAGCGCGGCCGCGGCGTGGCCGCGGGGCTGCAGCGCGCGGGCCTCGCCCCGGGCGAAAGCGTGGCCCTGATGCTTCCCACCAGCCTGGCGTTCTTCGAGGCCTACACCGGCATCCTGCTGGCCGGCGGTGTGCCCATGCCGATCTACCCGCCGTTTCGCGTGTCGCAGATCGAAGACCACCTGCGCCGCCAGACCGGCATCCTGGACAACGGTCGCGCGGTGCTGCTCGTGACCGACCCGCGGGCGCTGCCAGCCGCACGCATCCTGCGGGCCGGGGTGCCGGCGCTGCGCGCCGTGGTCACCGTCGACCGCCTGCTGGATGATGGGGCGGTGTACCAGCCCGTCGCCCGCGATGCGAACGACATTGCGCTGCTGCAGTACACCTCAGGCAGCACGGGGCAGCCCAAGGGCGTGGTGCTCACGCATGCCAACCTGCTTTCCAACGTGCGGGCCATGGGGCGGGCGCTCGAGGTGGGCTCGTCCGATGTGTTCGTGAGCTGGTTGCCGCTGTACCACGACATGGGGCTGATCGGCGCCTGGATGGGCAGCCTCTATCACGGCATGCCGCTCGTGGTAATGCCGCCGCAAGCGTTCCTGGCCCGCCCCTCGCGCTGGCTGCGCGCGCTGCACGAGCATCGCGGCACGCTGTCGGCCGCGCCGAACTTCGCCTACGAGATCCTCGCGAGCAAGGTTCCCGACGACGAGTTGCAGGGCCTGGACCTCGGCATGTGGCGCGTCGCGGGCAACGGCGCGGAGCCAATCCATCCCGACACGCTCACGCGCTTCGCAGAGCGCCTGCGCCCGCATGGGTTCGACGCGGGCGCCATGATGCCCATGTACGGCCTGGCCGAGAACGGCGTCGGACTCGCATTTCCGCCGCTGGGGCGTGGCCCCAGGATCGACGCGATCGACCGGCGGACGCTGCACGCACATGGTCGCGCCGAGCCCGTTTCACCCGTTTCCGACACGCAGGGCGATGCGGTCATGCAGATCGTCTCGTGCGGGTGGCCGCTGCCCGGGCACGAGATCCGCGTCGTCGATGCACATGGCGTCGAGCTGCCCGAACGTCGCGAAGGGCGCATCGAGTTCCGTGGCCCGTCGGCCACGCCGGGCTACTTCCGCAACCCCGATGCCACGAGCGCGCTGGTGCGTGGCGACTGGCGCGACACCGGCGACGTGGGCTACATCGCGCAGGGCGAGCTCTACCTCACCAGCCGGGTGAAGGACCTCATCATCCGAGGCGGGCACAACCTGCATCCCTACGACCTGGAGAACGCGGTGGCCCGCCTGCCGCACATCCGCAAGGGCTGCGTGGCGGCGTTCGGCGCGCGCGATCCGGCCAGCGCCACCGACCGCGTGGTGGTGGTGGCCGAGACGAGGCTCGGCAACGAGGGGCCGCGGGCCTCGCTGCGCCAGCGCATCGAGCAGCTGTGCATGGACCTGCTCGGTGTGCCGGCCGACGACATCGTGCTCGCCGCGCCGGGCACCGTGCTCAAAACGTCCAGCGGCAAGGTCCGGCGTGCGGCGTGCCGGGAGCTGTACGAGCAGGGCCGCTTGGGCGCAGGAGGCCGGTCCGTGGCGTGGCAGCTGGTGCGCCTATGGGCTGATGCGTGGGCGCGCCGCTGGCGCGAGCCGCTGGCATGGATCGCGGAATGGCTGTACGCGGGCTGGGTGTGGGCGCTGTTCGGCATGGGGGCCGTGGCGGCGGCGGTGACGGCATGGCTGCCGTCCCGCCCGGCTCGCAAGCGCGTGGCGCAGGGTCTGGCGCGGCTCGTGGTGAACGCGTCCGGGCTGCCGCTGCAAGTGGAGGGCGCGTATCCGAAGTTGTCGCAGGTGGTGGTGATCGCCAACCACGCCAGCTATGTGGACTGGCTGGTCCTTGCCGCGGTGCTGCCACCGCAGGTGAGCTTCGTCGCGAAGCGCGAACTGGCGCGCGCCGCGCCCTTGCGCTGGGTGCTGTCGCGCATGGGCACGCGCTTCGTCGAGCGCGACGACGTGCATGCCAGTGTCGAGGGCGCCAAGGTGCTGCTGGAGGCGGTGCGCTCGGGCGAGTCGCTCGTGTTCTTTGCCGAAGGCACGGTCTCACGCGCGCCGGGCCTGCAGCCCTTCCACATGGGCGCCTTCGTGACGGCCGCGCAGGCCGGCGTGGCGGTGGTGCCCGTCAGCTTGCGCGGAACCCGCTCCGTGCTGCGCGAAGGATCATGGCGCCCCCGCCGCCACCCGGTGCAGGTGCATATGCACATGCCGCTCCAGGCCGCGGGCACGCAATGGCGAGATGCCGTGGCGCTGCGCGACGCGGCACGGGAGCGGATCGCTTCGACGTGCGGAGAGCCGGTGCTCGCGGGATGAGCGTTCAGGTTCCCGTCACTTCTGTTCCGGCATGGCGGACGAATGGTGGCTGGTGATCAGCCATTGCTTGCCGTCCCACTTGTACGTGAACGTATACCGGGCGCGGACCACGGACCCGTCCGCGAACGAGAACGTATAGAGCCCCGCATCGACGGCGGTGTTGCAGTCGACCTCGATGGTGCGGCTGTCGATCGTGCCGACGGGCTTGCGCTCCAGGAAGTGATGGAAGTAGTCCTCCTTCTCGGCCGCGGTGAGGCGGGGCTTGTTCGAGACGGTGGGAAGGAGGATCGACTTGGGTGCGTAATTTGCAGCGACCTTCTTGGGATCGCCCGTTTTCAGGGAGGCGTTCCAGCGGTCGAAGAGTGCGGCAACTTCCTTCTCCGATGCGGCTTTGCAGACCTCCGAACGTGCGAAAACGACCGGGGCAGCCGAGAAGACGAGTGCGGCGATGACGACGGTACGAAGGGAAAGCGTGCGCATGCGGGCTCCAAAGTGAAGGGACCGCGATTATTCATAGGAGATGCAAAGACCGGGCTGCGGAAGGGTCAAACGCTTGAAGGGCCGGAATGCGCCCTACGCCCTCCGCGGCTTCACCCTTGCCGCCGCCTGCTTGGCCCGTACGCGCGCCGCTTGTACATCGGCGTCATAAGCCAGCGCCACGCCCATGCGGCGCTTCGCAAAGCTCTCGGGCTTGCCGAACAGGCGCAGCTCCGTGCAAGGCAGGCGCAGCGCCTCGTCCACGCCGTCGAACACGATGCCTGCGGCTTCCACGCCGCCGTAGATCACGGCGCTGGCCCCTGGGCTCTTCAGCGCCGTGCTGACGGGCAGGCCGAGGAAGGCGCGCGCATGCAGTTCGAACTCGTTCTGCCACTGGGTGATCATCGTGACCATGCCGGTGTCGTGCGGGCGCGGCGAGACTTCGCTGAACCACACCTGCTCGCGCTTCACGAAAAGTTCCACGCCGAAGACGCCCTGGCCGCCGAGGTCGTCGGTCACGGCGCGGGCAATCTCCTGCGCGCGTTGCAGCGCGGCCGGGTGCATGGGGTGGGGCTGCCAGCTTTCCACGTAATCGCCGCTCACCTGCACGTGGCCGATGGGCTCGCAGAACTGCGTTTCCACGCGGCCGTCGGCCCCGAGGGCGCGCACGGTGAGCAGGGTGATCTCGTAGTCGAAGTCGATGATGCCCTCGACGATGATGCGCCCGCGGCTCACGCGCGCGCCGGCCATGGCGTAGTCCCAGGCGGCCTGCACATCCTGCGGGCCATCGATGCGGCTCTGTCCCTTGCCGCTGCTGCTCATCACGGGCTTGACGATGCAGGGGTAGCCGATGCCCCCGTCGATGGCAGCCTGCAGTTCCGCGAGCGAATCGCAGAAGCGATAGGGACTGGTGGGCAACTGGAGCGTTTCGGCGGCGAGGCGACGGATGCCTTCGCGGTCCATCGTGAGGCGCGCGGCACGTGCCGTGGGCACGACGCGCACGATGCCTTCGCGTTCGAGCGCCTCCAGCACGGGCGTGGCGATCGCCTCGATCTCGGGCACCACGATGGCGGGTCGCTCGGCGAGGATCAGCGCACGCAAAACATCGGGGTCGCTCATGGCGATGGTGCGCGCGTGGTGGGCCACTTGGTGACCGGGGGCCTGCTCATAGCGGTCCACGGCGATGGTTTCCACGCCGAGGCGCTGCAGGGCGATCAACACCTCCTTGCCGAGCTCGCCAGCGCCTAGCAGCATCACGCGGGTGGCATTCGGGGACAGGGGCGTGCCGAGTGTGGTCATGGCGAAGTCGGTCGAGTGGAAATGGCGGGCGCCATTTTCGCTGCTGGGCATAGGCCCGTTCAGCCCGCCTCATGGGTCGCATGCATCTTGCTCGGCTTCATGCAGGTGCATCCCTTCCAAGGCATTTGCATGCGGCATGAGCGCGCGGCCGACCCACGGGTCGTGGTGATCACCGGGGCATCGAGCGGCATCGGCCGTGCGACGGCCCATGCCTTCGCGCGTGAAGGGGTCTGCCTGGTCCTCGCGGCCCGGCAGGCGGCCGAGCTGGAGCAGGCGGCCCGCGAGTGCCTGTCGCTGGGTGCCCGCGGGGCCCTGGCCGTGCCCACCGACGTGACGGATGACCACGCCGTGGCCGCGCTCGCCGCGCGCGCCGTCGAGGCCTGGGGCCGCATCGATGTGTGGGGCAAGCATTCCGCATCGCGCGCACGGCTGCGTCCGATGCGAATAGCGCACGACGAGACGACGAGCTTGGAACATGTGCTCATGCTCAGGCAGACAGGAGCACCACACGCCAGCGGCTGTGAGCGCCCCATGCAGGGCCGCGTATCGCGCATCGCACTCGCTTTAGGGCTTCGTTCGGCATCGAGCCAGCGCAGGTGCCGGGTTCCCGGCGCGCCTGACAGGCGGTTTGCACAACCCGGTGCAAATGCTTCCAGCACTTCGCGCCATGCCCTGGTCGCTCTGCGGGCGCGTACGGTACGCGCCCGAACGCCACAACGCGTGCGCCATCCGAAAAGATCAGTCGTGGCAAGGCCTTGGAGCGCCGCGTCTTTGGCGGTAAACATGATCTCAGGCCCAGCCTGCGGGCCGGCATCGGTGTTGCTCTGCAACATGGCCCCCGGTTCATGGGGCTGGTCCCTACCCCCCTCACTGATGGAGAAATGACATGCCAGAAGGTTTCCGCTCCGGTCAACAACAAGGCCAGGAAGGCCGCGGCCGTGCTTCCCCCGCCCATCTGACTACGCTCGCGCTGCGCAGCCTGGGTCAGGTCTACGACATGAACATGTCGGCCACACGTGTCTGGATGCAGACGCAGGCCCGCGCGGCTTCCGCCCTGGGCCTGCCAGACTGGTCAGGCCTCTTCGAGGCCGCTGACGATCGCGCACGCCGCGTGTTCTCCACCGGTGCCGAGCAGATGGTCAGCACGGCGCAGCGCGCCGCCGAGGCGGCCACCGAGCTGCAGCGTGAAGTGAGTCGCGTCGTCGACATCCAGACCTCCACTGTCGCGCAAACCCTGCAGTACGGCCTGCAGGAGCTGGGTTCCCAGACCAGCGAAGGGCTGAACCAGCTTGTGGAGACCGCCCGCGAGCAGGCCGAAGAAGCCCAGCGCACGGCGTCCGAAATGGGCGATCAGATGCGTCAGAGCATCGAGGAAGGCGGCGAGCAGATGCGTCGCAGCCGCGAGGGTGGCATGCGTGCCGTCCAGGAGCTCGGCGAAGAGCAGGGAGAACAAGGCGAGCAGGAAGCGGAGCATGGCGAGAGCGGCGGACGCCGCCGCCGTCGCGCCGCCTGACGGCCGAGCGTGGTTTCGCCGCAGGGGCCGAGGCCGCGGACGGATGTCCGCGGCCTCGGCGTCTTGCTGCGCGCGTGTGGCACGCGTGGTTCAGGCTCGCTGGATCACCACTTCCAGATAGTCGCTTGGTACCACCAGCGTGTCTCCTCCCCGGGAGTGGCGCTCCAGCAACTCGCGTAGGTCGTTCGCCAGACGTGGCTGCTGATCCGCCGCTAGCGCGAGGAAAGTCTTGTGGACCGGCCCGTAGTAGGTGCGGAACACGTCGATGAAGTGGTCGGCCGAGCGATAGCGGAAGTTGAAGACGCGGCGTTCGGCGCGCATGTCGGCGATGGCCGGGCCGAGCAGCGTGCGCAGGTGCTCCTGCGTGCCCCACAGCGAGGGCGGCTTGAGGCCGGGCACGGGTGGCACGTACCTGCCGATCGTCTTGAACATTTCGCCGATGAAGCTGTCGGGCGTCCAGCTCGCCAGGCCGATGAGCCCGCCCGGGCGCGTCACGCGCGCCAGCTCCTGAGCGGCCCGCGCATGGTCGGGCGTGAACATCACGCCGAACACCGACATCGCCACGTCGAATGCGCCGTCGTCGAACGGCAGTTGCTCGGCATCGGCCGGGCGGAAGTCCACCGACAAGCCTTCGGCCGCGGCGCGCTCGCGGCCCTTGTCGAGCAGCGCGGGCACGTAATCGGTGGACACCACTACGCAATGTCTCCTTGCAGCGGCCAGCGTGGCGTTGCCGTTGCCCGCTGCCACATCGAGCACGCGCGAGCCGGCGCGCAGGTCGAGTGCTTCGCACAGCGTCTCGCCGACGATCTGCAAGGTGGTGCCGATCACCGCGTAGTCGCCTGAAGCCCAGGCGGCCTGCTGGCGCGTCTTGATGGCCCCGAGGTCGACGGCGGTTGGGGAATCCAGGGTGACGGTTGTCATGAGCAGCTCCTGACGTTACAAGGCGGGTTGGGCCGCGCCGCGCGGTGGCAAAGGGTGAGGGGTGCGGCGTGCGGCCATTGAACGCCGACCGGGTGCGGCGCGGGTGCCGCCCACCGTGACAGTCGGCGTGACAAGCGGTCCTGCACTTGATGAGGGGTTCCCATGTCTGGCTCGGGACCGGGTTCCTGGCATTCCTTCGGCGAACTGGTCCGGCGGCGCAGGCGTACGCTCGAACTGACCCAGCAGCAGCTGGCCCAGCGCGTGAGCTGCTCGGAGGACATGGTCCGCAAGATCGAAGCGGACCTGCGGCGTCCCTCGCGCTGGCTCGCCGGGCGGCTGATGACGCATCTGCAAATCGGCCCTGCGGACCAGGCCGGATTCCTGAACGCGGCCAGACTCGGCCGGGCCACGCCCGCCCGCGACGCGCGGCCCGAAGCGGAGCACCGCAGCGTGCCCTTGGTGGGCCGCGATGCACAGCGCGAGCGTTTCGCCGAGGCGCTCGACGCGGCCCTCGCGGGGAGCGGATCGCTGGTGCTCATCGAAGGCGAAGCCGGCATCGGCAAGACCACCCTGGTGCAAGCAGCAATGGCCGATGCCGCCGCCCGCGGCTTCGCGGGTTGCGCCACCACCTGCTACGAGATCGCGCGCGCCATCCCGCTGCAGCCTTGGATCGACTGGGTCGATCGCCTGGTCGACATCGTCGGCGTGTCGCTCATCGATACGCTACCGCCCGCCATCCAGGCCGAGCTGGCCGACCTGTCCCCCCACCTGCGCGAGCTGCGGCCCTCGCTGCCCGAGCCCTCGGGTGAGCCTGAGCTTCGGCGCACACGCATCTTCAGCGCCTACGCGCAGCTCGCAGCTGCCGCGGCGCGAGACCAGCCCCTGCTCGTGGTAGTGGACGACCTCCACTGGGCCGACGACATGACGCTGGCCTTGCTGCATCACCTGGTCCGGCATACGCGCCGCCTGCCGGTCGTCATCGTGGGCGCGCTGCGCAGCGAGGAGCTGGCCGCCGGGCAGGCGCTGCCCGCCTTTGTCGAAGGTGCGGTCGCCGAACTGGGTGCCATGCGCCTCGCGCTGGGCCGATGGTCCGTGGATGACGTGCAGCGGCTGGTGTCGGCGCTAGAGAGGACCGTGCCTGAGGGTCTGGCCGAGCGTCTCTACGCGGTGAGCGAGGGGCATCCGCTGTATGTCGGTTCCATGCTGCAGCAATGGCGCGAGCTGGGGGGCGGGAGCGACCTGGCCTTTCCGATGCCGCCGGCGCTGCGCGACTCCATCCGCGAGCGCTTGAGGCGGTTGCCCCCGCCGGCGCGTGCGCTGCTCGACATGGCCGCCGTGCTCGGCCGGCACTTTGACTTCCTCACGTTGGAGCGCGGCGCCGGCATGGCGGGCGTGGCCTTGGCCGAGGGCGTGGAACTGCTCGTCCAGCGACGCCTGCTGCGCGAAGTGGATGGCGCGGCGGGCTTCGACTTCAGCCACGACAGGATCCGCGAGGTCGTGTATGCCGACCTCGGCACGGCGCGCCGCATCGTGCTGCACCGCCACGCGGCCGAGGCCTTGCAGGCCGCAGGCGCGCAGGACGACGCACTCATGGCCGGGCATTACGAGCTGGCCCGGCAGTGGGACGCAGCCATCCGCCACTGGGAGCGCGCGGCCGAGCGATCGTTGCGGCTGTATGCGCTGCGCGAATCGGTGGGCGCAGCCGAGCGCGCGCTGGCCCTGGCCGAGGCTCACCCCTCGGCTTGCGATGCCGCGATGCGGGTGCGGTTGCACGAGCATCTAGGCGATGCGCATGCGCAGGACGGCCGTTGCGCCGAAGCGGTGGCGGTGTTCGAGGCGGCCCTGGCCGGTGCGCAGGCCTTGGGTGACGCGGGCTGGGCGCGCGACCTCCTCACCAAGCTCGGCATGGCGCATCGCCGGGCGGATGACTATGGCCGCGCCGTCGACCGCCTCGGGCAGGCGCTGGCTGTTTCGCGCAGCCTCGACGATGCGTCCCACGTGGCCGACACGCTGTACCACCTCGGCACGGTAGCGTGGAGCGATGGCGACAACACGCTGGCCCTGCGCTGCCACACCGAGGCCGTGCAACTGTGCGAGGCGCACGGCCTGGACGGATGGGTGGCCATGCAGGCCTGGCACGGTATGGGCGAAGCCCTGTTCGCTGCGGCCAGGCCGAGGGAGGCGATGACCCGGTTCGAGCGCTCGCTGAGTTTGGCGCGAGAGTTGGGAGACCGCGGCTACGAGGCCGAGAACGTCATGATGCTCGGCTGGTGCTGCACGGGGGCGATGGGCGTGGCGGACTACGCGTTCGCGACCGACCAGGCGGATCTCGGGCTGGCGGTGGCGCAGGCCGCTCAGCAGGAGTGGCACCTCACGCCGCTGCGCATCCTGCAAGCCGATGCCTGGCGCTGCGCGGGCGAGGTGCCCAGCGCGCTGGAGCTGCTGAACTCGGAACTCGCCCGCATCGAGCAACTCGGCCAGGTGCGCTTTTGCATCATGGCGCTCGACGTGCTGGGCCGTCTTTGGCTGGAGCAGGGCCGGCCCGGCGATGCGCGGGACTGCTTCCTAAGAGCCCTGCAGATGGGCGTGGACCGGCGTGTGCATTTCTGGCGTGCGCAGGTCGAGGCCGGGCTTGCATTGGCCCGGCTCGAAGAAGGCGAGCCGCTGGATCGTGAAGGCCTCTCTCGCACGAGCGAAGCAGCGCTGGCGCACAGCGAACGTTGTGCCCATGCCCGCTGCCTGCAGGTGCTGTCGGAAGGGGCCTTGCGTGCCGGGCAGTTTTCCCTGGCCCGCGACGAAGCCGGCCGGCTGCTCGCGCTGTCCGGCCAGGCGGGTTTGCGAGAGCTTTCCGCGCACGCCTGCTGGCTGCTCGGGCGCAGCTGGATCGACGAGGCACCGCAGCGCGCCCGGGTGCATCTCGTGCAGGCGCGCGAGGAAGCCGAGGCGATTCACCGACCGTGGCTGGCACGGCAGGTGTGCGAGTCGCTGGCGTTGGTGGGGTAGGGGAAGGTACGGGGCTGCGCTGCGCCCGACATCACTCGATCGTGATTCCCAACCGCTTGATGACGGCACCCCAGCGCCTGCCTTCCTCGTCGATGAAGCGTCTGAACTCGGCCGGCGTGCCGCCGCCCACCATCAATCCCTGCTTCAGCAAGGCCTCGCGCACGGTCGCTTCCTTGAGCACCGCGTTGACATCGGCATTGATCCGCTCCACGAGCGCGGCAGGCGTGCCGGCTGGTGCGAACAGACCGTTCCACGCGAGCGCCTCGAAGCCTGGATAGCCCGATTCGGCGATCGTCGGCACCTCCGGCATCGACGGCATGCGCTGTGCGCTGGTCACGGCCAGCAGCCGGACGCGCCCGCCCTGCACCAGCGGCATGAGCGCCGGAGCCACGGTGAACAGCGCCTGCGTCTCACCGGCCGCCAGCGATGTGCCGGCCGGGGGCGAGCCTGCGTACGGCACATGGACCCCTTCGAACCCGGCCACGCTCTTGAACAGCTCCATCGTCAGGTGCGAAGAGCTTCCGTTGCCCACCGAGGCGTAGCTGAGCTTGCCGCCTTGCTTCTTCGCCCAGCTCACGAAATCCGGCACCGTGCGGGCGGCGTTGCCGGACGGCACCGCGAGCACGTTCGGTTGCGAAGTCGTGAGCACCACGGGCAGCAGGTCCTTCGCCGGGTCGTACGGCATCTTCCTGTACATGTACGGACCGAACGCGATGGGCCCGTTGAAGCCGATGCCCAGTGTGTAGCCATCGGGCGACGCCTTGGCGACGGTGTCCATGCCCAGCAGGCCTCCTGCGCCTGACTTGTTGTCCACCACGAGAGGCTGGCCCCAGCGCGCCTTCAGCCCTTCGCCGAGCGTGCGCACGATGATGTCGAGCGAGCTGCCGGCCGGTGCCGGAACGACCATGCGCACGGGCCGGACCGGCCAGTCCTGCGCCGCGACCGCGGCGCCCAGGCCGATCGCAAGCGCGAAGGTGATGAACCGCTTCATGAGGTTTCCATGATGAGAGTCATGGAGCCATTCTGTGCTCGCACACCGGTGCACGAGCCTGATGGGCCCTCTCAGGCCACGTGCAGCGGCGCGGATCCACACCGCGCCCGCAGCCGGGGAGTCACTTCGACAAGCCCACCAGCTGCATGACCCGGCGCACGTACATCTGCGTTTCGGGGAAGGGCGGGATGCTGTGACCGCGCTTGATCACCGCGCCTTCACCCGCGTTGTAAGCGGCGAGGACGAGATCCACCCGCCCCGGGAACATCTCGTGAAGGTCCCGCAGGTAACGCGTGCCTACGTCGATGTTCACCATCGGGTCCAGCAGCGACCGCGGGTTCGTCACGCCGTAGCGCGCGCCGGTCGCCGGCATGATCTGCATCAGCCCCAGCGCGCCCTTGGGCGATCTCGCGTGCGGCTTGAAGCCCGACTCCACGTGGATGAGCGCGGTGACCAGTTGGGGATCGAGGCCATACCGGCTGCTGGCGTCCTTGACGAGCGAAACGTACTGCGGCGACATCGTCGAAAAGGCCCGGGTCAGCTGCGGAGCAGGCTTGAACGAAGTCGCGAGCATCGGTGCCGCAGGTGCGACCAGCCGGAATGCCGTATCGGGCGCCTTGCGGGTCAGGGAGAGCGAGACCACGCGCGGTTGCTTGGCCCACATCGCGTCATGGCCTGGCGCCGCATAGTACGTTTCGCAACGTGTCACCGCCCCGCGAAACACGTGGGACAAGTCCTGTGTGGACTCGCGCACCTCGCCGTCGGGCAGGACGCAGCGGTAGCGTGCCTCCATCGCCGGCGCGGCCGCCCCCGCCGCATCGGCCCAGCCGAGCGTGCAGAGGCCGAACATCGCCCGCAACAGCGCGCCCCGCTTCACCGCCATGGAAGAGACCCCCGTATTGATCTGGTTGGGGTTATCAAACCACGTCGTGGCTGTGGTTCCTCTCCGGGATGACGCCAATGCGCACCACCGGATATCCGTGGCTGCAGTCCGGCGCGCCGCGAGGTACATGCCTCCTGGAGGAGGAGCGGCAAGACTTTCATGTCCTGGCCGCCACCGCGCTTCGGCATCGCTCAACGCGGCTGGTCGAGCAGCGCATGGGCCTCGTAGGCCAGCACCGCCAGCCCGCCAGCAAGCGCCAGGTAGGCGGCGCCGTAGCGCCAGCGCTCGGCCGGGCCGACGCCGGGTGAGGGCGGGCGCGCCCGTCCGGTGAGTGCAGCCCACACGTCGGGCGCGGCGAGCAGTGCGAGCACGATCAGCATGGGGCTCGGCCGCGCGATGAACAAGGCGAAGAGCAGCGGCACGCCAACCAGCCAGATGCGCGGGCTCAGGATCTGGACGATGCGCCCGCCGTCCAGCGGACGCAGCGGGATGAGGTTGAACAGATTGAT
Organism: uncultured Burkholderiales bacterium; assembly: GCA_966248995.1. Taxonomy (GTDB): domain Bacteria; phylum Pseudomonadota; class Gammaproteobacteria; order Burkholderiales; family Burkholderiaceae_C; genus Albitalea. Next base: position 34,856 of record CBINBY010000040.1, read on the forward strand.
GAAGAAGCCGCCGTAGGCCAGCGCCATCCACAGCCGCTCGCCCGTGGACTGCGCGACGAGAAAGCAGGCGAACGCCGCCACGCTGCCCAGCACCGGCCCGGCCAGGGCGACGTAGGCCTCCGTCTCGCTGTCCATCTGCAGGTTCTCCACCGCCACCCAGGCGCCGATGAACGGGATGAATACGGGCGCGCCCACCTGCAATCCGCTGCGCCGGGCGGCCAGGAAGTGCCCCATCTCGTGCACGAAGATCAGCGCGACCAGGCCCACCGCATAGCGCCAGCCGTAGACCAGGGCATACGCGAAGACCGACACCACCATCGTGCCCGCCGTCATCGCCAGCTTGCCCAGCTTGCCGGCCGCCAGCAGGCCGAGCAGCAACTTGATCATCGCCTGGCTCCCCGCTGAGCCCATGCCTCGTCGTACGCCGCATTGATCTCTGCGGCCTTGCGCTCGGCCAGCGCGCGCAGCTCGATGCCCAGGCCCGCGACCTTGTCGGGGTGGTACTCGCTGATCTTGCGCCGGTAAGCGGCGCGCAGCTCGTCGTCGCTCGCATCGGGTGCGACGCCCAGCACCTCGGGCCACCGCCGCGCCGGTTCTTCAGGCGCGGGGGAGTCCCAGGCTGTCGAGCGCTTCGGGCGTGGCGCGATCAGCATCGACACGATCAAGTAGCCGAAGACCAGCCCGCCGATGACCGCCATCCATTCGGTCGCGCTCATCGAGATGCCTCCTGCGCGAAGCGCTCTCTCGCGCGCTGCAATGCGGCCATCTCGGCGGAGCCCTCGTCGGCGAGTTCGATGAGATCGTCGACGCGCGCGAGGCATTGCCGGTGCACTTCGGGCATGGCCTCGGGTGGCAGCAGCCGGCCGGCCGCCGCGAGCAGGTCTTCGTCGACCGGCATGCGGGCCGCGATGCGGCGTATCAGGTTGATCGAATGCGGCGGGCAGGCGCACAGCTCGAGCGCCAGCCACCCGGGGTGCACGGCCGGCAGGCCCCAGGCCCGGCCGCGCCATGCGAGCGTGGCGGCGGCGGCAAGGATGTTCGCGTAGGCCACGGCCGCCACGGCGATCACCGCCGCACCGCCATAGCCGGCTCGCAGCGCCAGCGGCAGCGCGACGAGGAGGTCCAGCGCGGCGATCCACGTGTAGGGCGCCAGCCGTCGCAATCCGGCCGGCACGGCGAGTGGAGCCGCGGGGGGTGCAGTGGTGCCCTCCGGCCGCCAGCGCAACCGGAACATGGGCCGGTGCGGCAGCAGGGGTGGCGCGAGCATCGGCTGGCGGCCCGCCAGTGTCCAGCTGCGGGTCCCGAAGTGGGCTACCCACCGCTTGCCGGCGGGCGCCAACACGGCTTCATCGGGGCGCAACAGCAGGAAACTGTCCGCGAGGTACAGGCCCCAGACGAGGAGCACCAGCCCGCCCTCGGCGCCCAGGCTCACGAGCCCTTGCGCTTGAACAGCTTGCCGATGCCGGCGAACAGCGCGACGACGGCGGCGGCCACCAGCTTCCAGCCGGCCGCCAGCGCCGCCAGCAGCGATTTCCACAGCCCGGTCTTCGCCGCGACGGCCGCGGCTCCCCCCACGATCAGCGCGCCGAGGCCGAACTCCGCCACGTGGTCACCGGGCTTGAATTCGGAGTACTTCTCGCCGAGGTTGAAGTCGAAGGTCTTGAGGATGGCCTTCAGTTCCTTCACGTCCTGGTCCAGGCTTTGCGGCGAGGACACCAGCACCACGCTTTCGAAGCCCGTGCGCCCGAGCACGCGGACGGTGTAGTTGATGACCGGCTCGTTCGAGCCTTCGCCGCGCAGTCGCAAGCCCCATTCGAGACGCTTGGTCTCGGGGTCGTAATGGGGCGGCACGAACCAGTTGTCGGTCCACAGCTGCGGGATGCCGCGCTTGCGGCGCTCCTCGTTGGAGGGCTCGTCGCCGCTCTTGATCTGTGTGAGCAGCGCGTCGGCATCGAGCTTCTCGTCGTCCTTCACGTAGCCCACCGGGCTGAACCCGAAAGTCGCCCACCAGTGGCTGCCCACCAGCACGCTGTGGCCCGGTGCAGGCAGATTGCCCGTCAGTTCGAGAAAGCGCGGACCGTCCTTCTCGGGCAGGAAGCGCGATTGCACGGGCACGTCGATCGCGGCCTTGCACCGATGGCTGCATGCGCGGGGCCCTCGACCCAGCCCAGCTTCACCATCTCGGCGCGGCGCTGCTCGCGCGTCAGTTCCTCGCCCTGCGCGGCCATCACCGCCAACGCCGCCACGGCCGCGGCGATCCATCGCATCTGCTTCGTCATCAAGACCCCCCAGAAGTTGTTCGTTCGGACCGGCGACCTTAGCACGCAGGTACGAGGCTTTCGCCACGGCTCAAGGCCCTCAAGTCCTCACGGCGACGGCACCATGGACTTCACCGTTCGCTGGTCCGCATCGACCCGCCTTGCCTGGTAGCCGGAAAAGGCCAGCCGTTCCTCGCCATCGACGTACTCCACTCTCACGGTCGAGCCTGCGTTGTTGAGCACGTCCAGCGCCAGCGCTTCCCGGTCGGAGAGCGGCAGCAGCACCGTTCGCATCGCCTGCGCAGGCCTGTCGATGGAGCTGATCTCGGCCACGAGGTATCCGCGGTCCTCCCGCAAACGGATCTTGTCGACCGAGGGAAGATCGTCGCCCAGGTTCGTGATCTCGTAATTGCCCAGGCGTTGGGCCCATGCCGCCAGCGGCATGGGAGGGCCGAGCTTGTCGCCGACCAGCATCTCCTGGCTGCCCACGCGCGCTACGAGTGCGTGGTGACCGTCGATGTGACGCAGGGCCAGGCCCACATCGCTCAATGGCCCGAGGTCGAGGCGAAGCAGGCCCAGCAGCGAGTAATCGAGCGCAAAGAGGCCATCGCTGCGGGCGAGCAAGTCGAAGTGGTGGCCGCCGACGTCGGCCTTCAGGCGGCTTCCCTGCGCGAACACCCTGACGTGTCCGGCCATCGTGGTGTAGTCGCCCACGAGCTCCTTCCTCGCCTCCTCGGTGATCGAGTGGTCGGCAAGTGGGATCGGCTTGAATGGGGGCTGCTCGATGCCGGTCTTCAGTTGAAGCTGCAGCGCCAGGGCTGCCACGGCGACGCGGTCAACCGATTGCCTGGCGGTGCTGGAGTTCGCCAGCACGACCACGCCGAGCTTGTGCTGCGGCAACAAGTACATCTGGCTGTTGAACAGGCGTGTGGCACCGGCATGGTGGGCCACCACCCCGCCGCCTTGGATCGTCGACCGGCCCAGCGTGCTCAGCATCCAGCCCAGGCCGACCTGGAAGTTCAGGTCGAGCGGCACCGCGCTGTTTTGCGGCGCGAACATTTCGGCGATGGTCTCAGGCTTCAGGATGCGACGACCTTGATATGTGCCGCCGGCAAAGATCATCTGCATGAAATGGCTGAGGTCGTCGACGCTGGTGTTCAGGCCTCCCGCCGGCACGTCGCGCAATGCAGGCTCCACCGCCGGCTTCGCGCCCTGGTATCCCTTGGCCATCAACGGCGAGGAGGACACGCCTGTCTCGACCGTCGAGGCGGACATGTCCAGCGGATCGAGCACCGATTGCCTGAGCCGTTGCGAGAACGGCGTGCCGCTCACCTCCTGCACCAGCGCACCGAGCACGGTGATGCCGAGGTTGGAATAGGCGAGGACGGATCCGGGCCGGTAGTCGGCGTACTCGTCCTTCACCTGGTTCAGCACGGCCGTGATCGGCTCCGGCGATTTCGTCATGAACCCTTTGAGCCGATCGCGCGGAAGGCCGGAATGGTGAGTCATCAGCTGCCGAGGTGTGATGGCACCGGCAACGCTCTCGCGTTGCCTGACGCTGAACTGCGGGACGCTGGCCTGCACCGGGGCGTCCAGGTCCAGCTTGGATTGCTCCACGAGCTGCAGCGCGGCGATATCGGTGAACAGCTTCGAGATGGAGCCTGTCGATAAAGCGTTCTGGTGGTGGCCGGAATGCGCTGCTCAACGTCGGCGTGGCCGAATCCCTGCGCCCATACGACGCGCTGGTCATCGACGATCGCAATGCTCATGGCCGGCGTGGAACTGCTGCGCATCTCGTGATCGATCAACCTGGCCAGGTAGGCATTGACGGCCTCCTGGCCTGAACTGAGATCGGTAGGGCGGGCAGGTGGGCTCGCGCAAGCGACCAGCAGCGCCGAAACGCTGACCGCACACACGGCGATGAACAGCCGTCGCGCGCCTGGAGTGAACGAGGAGAAGGGCATGAAAGGGTTTCGGGAGTGAAAGACGCGGCGCATTCTGCGAGCTTGCACCAGCGTACTCAGGCTCGCCGCCGCGTTGCCCCCTAATTGACCCGCTTGACCCACCACCGGGTTTCGCGGAGCCTCGCGGCACGCCGCACCAGACCACCGGATCCGGCGAGGCGTCATTCAAGGAGGATTGCCATGTCATCGATCCCGTGGGGGCGGGCCGCGCACGGCCTCGCCCTCGGTGCCCTCGTCGGCGCCATGCTCGGCCCGCAGGCCGCAGTAGCTGGCGGCCCTGGCGTTGCCACCGCTGTCACACAGCCCGTGCCCACTGACCGGCTCGTCGTCAAGTACCGCGACCGCGTCGCCGGCGCCACCGCAGCACAGCGCGGCCTGCTGCACCGTGCGGCGCAGGACGTCGCCCTGCGCCGCGGCATACAGCTCACGCATCTGCGCGTCGGCGTGTTCGAGGCGCATGTGATGCGGCTGGACCGCGCGCTCGCGCATGCCGACGTGCAGGCCCTCGCGCGCGACATCATGGCGAGCGACCCCGAGGTGGAGTACGCCGAGCCCGACCGGGTCCTCCATCCGCAATTCACGCCCAACGACACGCAGTACGGCCAGCAGTGGCACTACTTCGAGCCGACAGCCGGCATCAACCTGCCGGCGGCCTGGGACAAGTCCACGGGCTCGGGCGTGGTCGTGGCCGTGCTCGATACCGGCTACCGTCCGCATGCCGATCTGGCCGCCAACGTGCTGCCGGGCTACGACATGATCACCGACACCTTCACCGCCAACGACGGCACTGCGCGCGACAGCGACGCGCGAGACCCGGGCGACTATGTCTCGGCCGGCGCTTGCGACGGAGTACTGCTGCCCCTGGAGGACGTGAAGAGCAGCTGGCACGGCACGCACGTGGCCGGCACGATCGCCGCCGTGTCCAACAACGCGAGCGGAGTGGCCGGCGTGGCGTTCAACGCGAAGGTCCTGCCCGTGCGCGTGCTGGGGCGCTGCGGCGGCTACATGTCCGACATCGCGGCCGGCATCGTGTGGGCTTCCGGCGGCACGGTGTCTGGCCTGCCCGCCAATCCCAACGCGGCGCGCGTGATCAACATGTCGCTTGGCGGCGGCGGGCCCTGCGACACCACGTCGCAGAACGCGATCGACTTGGCGCGCAGCCGCGGCACGGTGGTGGTGGTGTCGGCCGGCAACTCGAGCGACGACGCGGCGAACTATTCGCCCGCCAGCTGCGCGGGGGTGATCACGGTGGCGGCCGTCAACCGCCGCGGCGGCAAGGCGTACTACTCGAACTACGGCGCCAAGGTCACCGTGGCGGCCCCGGGCGGCGAGATGCTTCTCAGCGACGCCGACGGCGTCTTGTCCACGATGAACGCCGGCGCCACGACGCCGGGTGGCGACACCTATACGTACTACCAGGGCACGTCGATGGCTGCGCCCCACGTGGCCGGCGTCGTTGCGCTGATGCTGTCAAAGAACCCGTCGCTCACGCCGGATGACGTCGCCGCGAAGCTGAAGTTGACGGCGCGCCCGTTTCCGTCGACGTGCGCGCAGTGCGGCGCCGGCATCGTGAACGCCAGCGCGGCGGTCGATGCGGCCATGGGCATCGACCCGCCGCCGCCGCCTCCCACCGTGGCGGAGGTCGAGCCCAACAACAGCCTGGGCACGGCGCAGGCGGTGACGCGGCCGGTAATCATCGCGGGCACCATGGTCCGCGGCACCAACAATGAATCCGTCAGGGACAGCGACTACTTCCGCGTCAGCGTGGGTGCCGGTCAGCGGCTCACCGCAACGCTGGTGTCGAACATGTGGTCGGACTACAACCTGTACGTCTACAACGCCAGCGGCACGGAGGTGGGGCGCAGCACCAACCCCCACGGACCACCGGACAGCGTGGTGGTGACGAACACGAGCGGCGCGGCGGCCACCTACTACGTGCGCGTGCTTTACTACCTTGGCCTTACCGGGAGCGTGGACGGGAAGTACACGCTGAACCTGAACTAGACGTTCGCGAGCGAGTGGGATCAATCGAACACCGGCCGGCCGCCGCGATGCAGCGCATCGATGCGTTCCGCGGGTGCGCACCAATCTTCTTGCGAAGGTTGCTCATGTGCCTTTCGATCGCCGCGTAGTCGAGCGGATCGGCAAGCGGTTCCATTCGCTGCGGCAGCCTGCTCTTGGCGACGACGGCGGCCGGCTCCCGGGCCAGCTCCACGAGCAACTGGAACCTGCGCGCCGAAAGTCCCGGCACATCGCGGGTTCGACGCAGCCACTCGCTGGCGTAGCCATGCAGTTTTCATAGCCCCCTGCACGCCCGGCCCAGGTCCAGGTCGTCTTCAATCCATCATGCGCGCGACCTCTGCCTGTAGACGGGTGAGGTTCTGCTCGTTGGCCTGCCCGACGATGCCCGCGATGCTTTGCTTGTGCTCTGCGGTGTCGAACACCTGACGCCACCCGACCAGGGTTTGCGCGTTGCGGGTCTGGAAGGTGATGGTCAGGAAGAAGTGATGATCTTCCGAGATGTGCTCGAGTACGACCCGGCTCGACGGTTCGACGATGCGAAAAACGTTCTCGTTCGGATAGTCGGTTCCGTCCGGGCCGTGCATGACGAAGCACCAGGTCCCGCCCGGCCTCAGTTCGAAGGTCGTGAACGTGCTGGTGAATCCATCCGGACCCCACCAGCGCGCCAGGTGCTCGGGTTGCGAGAAAGCGCGAAACACGATGTCTTGTGGCGCGTCGATGAGACGGGAGTGGACGAACTCGCGTTCGTTGGAGGATTCGATGGTTCCGTCGGTCATGCGGTTGCCCTCTCTTCGTGGTTGAGCCTCATGCGGCGCCCGCGCCGCAACGTCTTCATCGAACTCCCTGGACACGCGAGGAGCTTGCGCTGCCAGCAAGTCGAGCGATTGGCGGTACTTGATGCAGCCGCGCAGGAACTGTGGCCACTCCGGCACGGCGATGGAAGGGCTCGTTCCTTCAGGCAAGAGGGACCACATCTGCGGATGATGCCAGCACAGCTCGTGCTCGCTGGCGTCCCGATGCTTGCGGATCGCGTTGCGCAGACGCGTCGCCTCTGCGATGAGTTCCTCTCGCGACAAACAGTGGAGGTCTTCGTCCATGGGGATGCTCCGGACACGGCCGCGTCAGGTGCAGATGCGTCGTGGGAAGGGTTTGGTGGAGATGATGCGCCAGGGGCGATGGCCACGACGCGCGAGGACCATGCGCGGCCATCCGGGCTTGGGAGGAATCGATCATGTGTTCTCGCCGGATCGACCGCCTCACACACAGAATTTCGGACACCTCCCCGGATCGGCGGAGGCGATGAGGCGTCGACCGTAGGCCACATCCTCGTGACGCAGCCTCGGTCCTAGCGCCAGTTCATGATGGTCATGAGTCAGGACCGTTCGTCCCGCTGTGATGCTGCGTGACCCGCGGGTCTCGACCCGCATCGATTGCACAGCGGAAAAGCAGCAGCCAGGGTATTTGCCTATGTAGGCCAGTTCTGCGGTTAAGAGACCCTGCCCTCGCCTCCGTCGGCACCCTGGCTCTGCCAGCAGCTGCACGACAGATGGTGAATCTCTACTCCAACCCATACGCTCGAAAAAGGGGAACCAGGCATGGCAATCTCACCCGCTGGAAACAGACCGCCGCCGCCGCCGCCGCCGCCCCCCCCACGGTCAAGCAAGTCGCCCAACGCTCCTCCGCCGTCCACCCCGACCTCCCCGGAGCCAGCGCCCCAGTACAACATGTTCTCCCCCGGCAGCTCGCATGGCAGCCCGTGGATGGATTGGTCACGATGGTGCAATACACACTCAGGCCCGAGTCCGTCAACGACTCCTAGTGGCTCGACTCCGAGTGGCTCCACGCCGAGCGGCCCGACTCCGAGCGGCCCGACTCCGAGTGGCTCGACTCC
>CBINBY010000041.1:0-42990 GCA_966248995.1 uncultured Burkholderiales bacterium
ACCCGCCGCGGCTGGGCGGGTCCGCGTTGGCGGCGCCCGGCGAGATCGACTGGCTGTTCGCCGGAATGGGTGGTGGGGGCGGCCGCCGCGGGGGAGGGGGCCGGGGAGGGCAAGCCGCTCAGCGAGAGCGTCACCGGCCCGCCCAGCATCATGGGCGCCGCGCGCGAGTCGATGCGCGAGGGCTGCACGTCTTCGAGCAACAGCGATGCCGACAGCTGCGAGCCCTGCCAGCGCCCGCGCCCGCTGAGGCGGCCGGCCTCGGCCTGGCCGTGCAGCATCGCCTCGGTGATGGTGAAGTCGATCACCTGCGGCCGCGCGGTGCTGCTGCTCACCGTGGCGCGCAAGTTGCGTAGGGGCAGGCGGGCAGCGTCCCAGGGGCCGGGGGCGGCGTTGCGCAGGTCGATGTCCGCAGTCAACGGCGCCTGCCCGCCGGGGCTCGTCAGCACGGCGCGTCCGGTCAGGCTCGTGGCCGGGAGGGTGCCGTTCAGCGCGGAGAGATCCAGTCCATTCGCGCTCGCCTGCAGTGCCGCGAGCGGCCAAGGCTCGAAGGGAGCGAGCGTCGCCTGCGCGTCCAGGCGAGCCCCGTTTCCGGCAGACAGCGCCCCGTCCAGCGACAGGCGAGGCACCGTGCCCCCCAATCGGACTTGTGCCTGCCACGGCAGTGCCGCACCGGCGGGCGTGCCGGCGTGCAGGGTGCCGTCCACGCCGAGCGCGCCCTGGGTGGCGATGCGGGCTTCCACTCGCGCTTGAAGCGGGTCGCGCCGGGCTTCGAGAGGGCCGATGCGATGCAGCCGGCCCTGGTCGGCTCCCAGATGCAGGTCGCCGCGCAGGCCGAGTACTGGCGGCTGGTCGTTCAGATGCAGCTCGTCCACTTGTACGCCGCGCACGATCAACTCCAGCGGCACGCGCAAGTCCGCGGGCGGTTTGGTGGGTTCCTTGGGTGAGGTGTCCGGTGCGGTGGTCACCTGGACCTGCGCCGCGTGCGGATCGACCAGTTCCAGGCGCAGCCAGGCGCCGGGGTACGGGCGCCAGCGCCATTGCAGGTCGCGCCAGGAGAGCGCGTCGATGCGCAACTGCGTGCCGCCCGAGCGCCACTCGATGCGTTCCGCCCGGAGGGGTCCGCCGTCGGGCCGCCCTTGCAGGCCGCTGACCTTCAACCCCGGCACCCGCTCCAGCAGCCAGGCCGGCCCGGCATCGCTGCGCCACGCCCACCACGCCCCGGCGACGAGCAGGAGCAGCAGTGCCAGCAGGGCAGCCAGCACGATGGGCCATCGCCGGCGGGACGGGGCGGGGGTCGGCGCCATGTCCTTGCCCTCCGCCTAGAAACTGACCCCCACCGTGAGGTGCAGCCGCAGCTTGCGCACCTCCTCGCCCCAGGCCAGGTCCAGCCGCACCGGGCCCACGGGGCTGCGGTAGCGCAGGCCCACGCCGTAACCGAACGCGGGCTTCAGGTCGCTCCATCGCTCGGCGGCGCGGCCGGCATCGATGAAGGTCGCGCCCCACAGGTCGGGAAAGCGCTCCAGGAAGGGCCGGGCGATCTCGGCGCTGGCGGTGAAGAGCACGTCCCCGCTGGCGAGGTCTCCATTGATCACGGGGGCGAGCGACCGGTAGGCGTAGCCCCGAACCGATTCATCGCCGCCGGCCCGAAAGCGCAGCGGCTCCGGCACGTTCAGCCCACGGCGCGCGAATACCTGGCCCAGCTCGATGCGCGTCTGCCCGTACCAGGAGCCCAGGGGCCAGTAGCTTTGCAGGCGGCCATAGGCCCGCGCGAAGGGGCCCCGCAGCCCGGGGTTGGCGCTGGCCTGCCCCACGCCGCCCTGCAGCGCCAGCACATGGCCCCGCGTCGGCAGCACGTTGTCGTCGACGTGGCGCCAGATGCCGTGGTACTGGGCCGTGATCGCGCGCGATTCCTCCCGGGTGTCGACGGTGCGCCGCAGGGAGCGCTGCGCTTCCAGGAACATGAGTCGGTCGATGCGGCGCGTGTCCTGGGCGCGGCCCACGCGCACCCGCTGCGAGGTCACCACGTCGGTGTCCGACTCGATGCGGTCGGCCGCGCCGCCGATCAGGTTGCGATACAGGCGCGGCCGCGTGTGGGTGCTGATCTCGCCTTCCCACGCCTGGCGCAGGCCGCCGGCCTCGAAGCGGTTGCGGGCCGTGAGCGCGCGGCCGAACAGCCGCCGGTGCGTGTGCTCCAGCGTGCCCCGCAGGCCGACGTTCGGGTCCACGCCCAGGCCGACGGTCGCTTCCTGCACCTTGCGTTCGGTGAGCTGCACGACGATCGGCGTGGCTCCGGGGTTTTCGGCAATGGGTTCCAGCTGCACGGTGGCCCGATCGAACAGGCCCGAGCCCTGGAGCCGCTCCTGGTAGTCGAGCAGGAGCTGCTCGGTGGCGGGCGTTCCGGGTGCAAAGTTGGCCAGGTTGCGCACCGTCTGCTCGTCGTGGCGTTGGAGGCCGAGGATGCGCAAGGGGCCGGTGCGGTAGAGCGGGCCGCTCTCGGCGACCAGCTCCAGGTCCACCTGCTGCGTGGCCGCATCCGCGCGCGCCGAGGTGGTCGTCCAGTCCGCGGCCACATAGCCATGCGCCCGCAACTGGGCGATTGCGGCGCGCTTGGCATCGGTCCACAGGGCGTTGCGGAACACGGATCCGGGCGGCAGTGGCCACCCCGTGTGCATCGCGGCCTGCGCCTGGCGGGCCTGCGGGTCGCCGCGCTCGGCGGCCTGCGCCACGGGGCCGCGCAGGTCGATCCGCACGTTCCGTACATGCGCCCGGGGGCCGGGCTCGACGCGGATGCGCACCGAAGGCACCTCGCCGGGCAGGCGTTCTGCCGCGACCTGGGCATTGAAGTAGCCCTCCGTTTCCAGCAGCTCGCGGGCCTGGGCCGGCGCGGCGGCGATCAGGCGCGAGAGTTCGCTCTCGGTCATGGGCGGTCCCGTGGTCGGCGCCGGCAGGCGGGCCACGTCGAGGTTCGTCTCCAGCAAGCGCTCCAGTTCCCGCGGCGCCTGCACCTCCACGCGCACGGCGGGCTGCGGCTTCGCGGGTGGCGGCTTTTCGTCGCGCTTGGGCAAGGCGCAGCCGGCGAGCGCCATGGCCAGCAGCCAGGCGGCCCATCGGCTTGCCGCCGGGCGTAGCGCCGCGGCAACCGTCATCGATCTCCCTTTCGACGCAAAGGCGCCGGCGCATGCCGGACGCCAGGTTCGTCAGCGCAAGGGCCAGCAAGTGACATACCGGGCCGGCGGCATGGTTTCTTTCGGGGCGTTTCCGCCGCGTCCACCCCCCCGCACGGGGGAACCGTACCTTGGGGGGGCCACTGATACGCTCCGCCGCCTTCCGTCCGGACATGGGATCGACGCTGCGTCAGGTGTGCCGTCGATTCGACAAAACGAACTTCATCGAGGGGATCCCCCAATGCCAGCCAAGACTCCGCGCGCCCGCGTGCACGCTGCCCTGCGCCGTTCCAGCGCTTTCCGCACCGCCGTCCATCCTCTGGCACGGTCGGCGCGGACGCTGATCCAGGGCCTGCAGCGCACACGGTCCAAGCCCGCGGAGCCGCCGCGCGAGCAGGCGTGGAAGATCGAGAGCCTGGAACCGAAGCTGCTGCTGTCGGCCGACGGCATGCCGGGGGTCACCCGCATCGAGGGCTCGATCGACCAGCCCGGCGAGCAGGACGTCTATGAGTTCGTCGTCGCCGAGAAGACGCGCATGTTCTTCGACGGCGCGCAGGGCGACCAGATCCAGTGGCAGCTGGCCAAGGACGGCACTTCCCTATTCAGCAATCGCAACCTGCTGTCCATCGGCGACCCGTTCCTCGAACTGCAGGCCGGCACCTACCGGCTCACGGTCGATGGCCTGCAGGAGCGCACGGGCAACTACGCCTTCCGCCTGGTCGGCAGCGATGCGGCCTATGCCCTCCAGCTCGGCGAGCAAACCAGCGGCCAGCTGTCCGCGGGCTCTCAGGCGGCGCTGTACTCGTTTACGGCGGACGTGGGCGACCGGCTCTACTTCCAGCAGGGCAGTTCCTCGGGCAGCCCGACCTGGACGCTCTTCGGCCCGCAGGCCAACAAGGTGAGTGGCCTGAACGGCTGGTTCGATGGCGTCTACACCGCGGACCGCGCGGGCACCTATTGGCTCAGCATCGAAGGCCAGGCCGGAGCGGCCAGCACCGTGGACTACGCCTTCACGATGTTCCGGCAGTCGCCGCCGGTTCAGGCGCTCGTCCTCGGTGAAAGCACCACCGCGCAGGTTTCCCAGCCGGGCGGCGCCGCCCACTACGACTTCGAGGTCAGGGACGGCGGCTGGATCGAGTGGGATCAGCTCTCGCTGGCCCCTGCATCCGGGATGCGCTGGACACTCACCAATGCCGCCGGTCAGCAGGTGGCGTCGGAAGACCTGGCTTCCAGCGGCACGGTCAGCTACATCAGCGAAATCTCGGCCGCACCCGTCGCGGTATCGCCGGGCCGCTACCGGCTGACGGTGCAATCGACCACCCGACAGACGGGCGAACTGTCCTTCCGCGTGCTGTACCGGGCCGCGGACTCGGCTGTCTCCATTGCCAGCGGGCAATCGATCGCGCTGGGCCTCTCCACCGGCCACGAAGACCAGGTCTACAAGTTCCGCGCCGACGGCAAGACCAACCTCTCGCTGGCCACGTCGCTCGGTTCGGCTTCGTCACGCCTGCAGTGGCAAGTCGTCGATGCCTTCGGGCGCCGGCTGGGTTCCGGTCAGGTGGCGCAGAACGCTGCCACCCAGGTGGCGCTGCCCCAGGTCGGCGACTACTACCTGTGGCTCGGCGGTCGCCTGGACAACACCGAGGCGGTCACGGGACAGGTGTCGTTCACTCTCTGGAACGACATCACGGTCAACGCCGGCACCGTGTCCCAGACGCAGGAGAGCGTGTGGGCCGGTTCATTGCAGGCATCGGGCCAGGTCGCGCGTCACAAGCTGCACGTGGAGCAGTCCGGCACCTGGGTCATGGAAGCGCCCCAGGCCTTCACCGACGCGCAGTGGCAGCTGATCGGGCCGATGGGCACCGTGGCGAACTGGCGCAGCCTCGCGTCCACTCGCGACCGCGAGGGCCTGCCGGTGTACCTGTCGCAAGGCGATTACGAACTGCAGGTGCGTGCGTCGGGTGCGGTCAGCGGCTCCTACGGGCTGCGCGCCACGCCGTTGGCTATGGCGACCGGCCTGGGCTCGGGCGTTGCAGTGGACGTGACCGCCCTGACTGTGGGCGCCTCGGCCCTGTTCCGCACGGAGTCGGCGCCGCGGGATCACTTCGATCTCGCGCTGTCGGAGAGCGGGTTCTTCTCGGTCAAGGCGTTCGACGCCTACGGCCGCGTGGTGCACGACTCGCTGATTGACACGGCCGCCTTCCTGCAGACCCATGCGACCGGCGCCCTGTACCTGCGCGTGACCCGCGTGGCGGAAGGCGGTACGGCCACGAGCCTCACCCTGACCCGCACTCCGGGCGCCGTGGTCCAGCCGCCGGCCACCACCCCCATCGCGATAGGGCAGGACGTGGTCGCCTCGTTCGGCGCGCAGGCGTCCACGCCGCGCTACAGCTTCGACCTGGCAGCCGAAGGCATGGTGCTGGTGGAGCCGCGTTCCTCCTCCATCTCCACGAGCTTCAATCTCGAAGGCCCGCAGGGGTTCAGCTACGGCTACCTGCCGCAGGCGATGTACGCCAGCGGCCGCTACTTCTACAGCGCGCCGTCCGTGATCGCCTGGCAGCCGGCCGGCCATTACGAGATCGCCTTCGACCGGGTCGACCAGGACGTTTCCTTCGCTGTCCACACCGCCGCGCAGGCCCAGGCCGTCACGGCCGGCACGCCGGTCGAGGCGAGCTTCGGCGCCGGGTCTTCCATGGCCCTGTTCCGCGTGCAGGCGCAGGCAGGCAAGGACTACCGCGTGAACCTGGCCGGGGCAGGCGTCGGCCAGGGTTACCTCGTCTACGACAGGTATGGCAATACGGTGTCCAACGGCAGTCCGTTCGCCGCCAACGAGGGCGCCTGGTGGGCCGAGCACGATGGCACCTACACCATCGTCGTGCTTCGCGACATGAGCGATGAAGCCGCCAATGTGGCCATCCGCTTCGAGATCGCCGAGTCCGATCACGTCGCAGACCCCGCCCTGGTGCCCATCGACCTGGGCACGCTGAACACCTCGCTGTCGACCACCGCCACCATCGATGCCGTGCCGGCGCGGCGTGACCGAACGGCATACCTGCGCGTCGAGCAGGCCGGATGGTGGGCCATCGAGACGGCCCAGGCGTCCATCACGGAAGGCGATTGGTCGCTCTACGGCCGCGACGGCAACTCTCTGGCGGGTCTGTGGTGGAGCGGGCTCGCCACGGAAACCCGCATGGTCTACCTGGAGGCGGGCGAGTATCGCCTCGCGGTGAACAACTACGGACAAGCGGCCGGCGATGTGTCGCTGTCGTTCCGTCCGGTCGCGGCACTCGCCCTGACCTATGACGCGGCTCAGCCGCTGGGAACACTGCAGCAGGGTTCGCCGCTCGTGCTGCGCATGGAATCGACCTCGCTGGACGAGTTCGCGCTGCGTCTGCATTCCAGCACCGGCATCCACGACTATTCGTGGCAGGTCACCAACATCGGCGGCAATTCCCCCTGGGCTTCCGAAGACACCGACCCTGCGACAGGCGACCGGCTGCTGAGGATCCGCCAGAACCAGCAGAACGGGCCGCTGTACCTGCTGCTCACCCCGTACACCGGCGCGTTGCCCGTGGAGCTCACGCTCACCGCGCAGCGCACGCTCGTCGATCCGCCGCAGGAAGAAGCCGTCCTGACCGCCGGTCAGTGGTTCGACAGGCCAGCCGGCCAGGCAGCCTCCTTCCGCTATGCCTACGCCACGACGAAACCCGAGTTGGTGTTCCTCGACGCCCAATCGGTGTCGGGGACTGGAGACGATGTTCAAGTCCAATGGCTGCAAGGCTGGGCCGAACTCCACGGTGCCGATGGGGGGTGGTTTGGCAGCAGGGGCGGCGTGGGCCGCGTGCCGGCCGGCGACTACCGCGTCGAGGGTTACAGCTACCAGCCGAACCAGTTCGGGGTGCGTCTGCGCGTGCAGGAGGCCTCGCAGGCTCCCGTGCTGGTGTCAGGCCAGTCGCGCACGCTCACCCTCGCGGCGAACGATCCGACCATCCTCTTCACGATGGATCTCGGCCAGGACGACATCTGGCGCTGGACGCCCGAGAGCTCGTCGGCCGAAGGCACCTTCATTCTTTATGACGAGTACGGCGGATGGGCTGCGTCGGGCGACCTGAGGGAGGCGACGACCGCGCGCGTCTGGAGGACCGGCCGGTATGTGCTGCGCATCCAGCACGAGGGCGCGACGGACACGCCCTTCTCGTTCACCGCGCAGAGGATGGAGCGTGCCCAGCCGGTCGTGCAGGCCCTGGGCACGCTGGGCACCGGTTCGGCGACGGACATCGATGTGGACTTCACGGCCGGCAACCAGGCCGCCGAAGTGAGCTTCGAGATCGCCCAATCGGGCTTGTGGTCCGTGGACATCGGCGTGGCTGCGCAGGACCTGTCGGGTGAGCTTTACGGCCCGCGCGGGCAAAAGCTGGGCTGGTACTCGTCTACCGAGCCGCGGCACGAGGTGCAGTACTTCGAAGCCGGCGTCTACACGCTGCGCATGGACGCACCCAACGCCCAGGGCACGCGCGCCAGCGTGCGCCTGCAGCCCGCAGAGGCTGCGTCCTCGCTGGCGCAAGGCAGCGCCCGCGTGGACGCTCTGCAACCCGGCGACACCGCGTGGTTCCGGGTGGATGCGCAAGCCGGCGACACGCTCGACCTAGTGGTGCAGGGCGAGGTGGCGGGTCAGGCCCTCACCAGTCGCGACTACCAGGTGTTCGTCTACAACCCGTACGGCCGCGACCTCTTGTGGGGCCTGTACAGCGATGACGCGGCGAGCATCGCGATCGAGCGCAGCGGCCCCGTGTACGTGCAGGTTCGCCGCATCGAGGGCACCGATGCCACGCCGGCCAGCCTGGCAGTCCAGCGGACCGCCGGCACGCCGGCCGTCTCCGATGCCGCTCCCATCCAGCTCGGCATCCAGGCCGACTGGCAGGCCCCGAAGCTCGCCTTCGAGTTCGACCTTGCGGCCGACGGCTGGGTCGCACTTGAATGGCAGGGCGGAAGCTGGCAGCGCTGGGAACTGCAAGGCCCGCGCGGCTCGGAGGGCAGCGGTCAGCTCAGCGAGTCGTTCTCCTACTGGGAAAGTGGCGTGGGCTGGCGCAGCGGCAACTGGCAGGTTCCGGTGCGCTGGCTCCCCGCGGGCCACTATGTGCTGAACCTGTCCCAAGGCTCCGGCGAGGCACGCTTCAGCGTGCGCGACGCGGCGCATGCGACGGCCATTTCCACCAACACCGCCGTCTCCCTGGACCTGGCGGGCAGCGATGCGTATGAGTTGTTCGACGTGGTGCTCGATGCGGACAGCGATGTCTCCTTCCGGGGCCGCTCAGGAGCTTCCACGGGTAACCACTACCGCCTGTACGACGCCGGCGGCGCGCTGGTGCAGCAGGGCGATCCCTCGCGCACGGGCTGGACTGCACTCACCGTTGCACGCGACGGCCACTACCTGCTCGCCGTGGCGCGCAATGCCTACGGCAGCACGGGCGGCTCGGCGCTGCGCTTCGAGTTTTCCGAAGTGCCGCGCACGCCTGCGGCGCTGACGCTGGGCGGGGAAACCCAGGGCACGTTCGTGCAGGGTTCGCAGCGCAACAGCTACACCTTCAGCGTCGAGGCGCCCACCGAGCTGGTGATCAAGGAGACCGTCAACGGCGGCACCCGCAACAGCTACACGCTGCTCGATGCGCTGGGCAATTCCATCTCGCCGCTGAACTACTCCGATTCGTATACCGACCGGGTCTACGGCATCGGCGCGGGTACCTACACGCTGCGCGTGCAGTACGCGTACTCCTCGACACCGGCCGCCCCCGTGGCCTACGCCTTCACGACACGCACGCTGCCCGCCGGCGCGGCCACGGCGCCCGAGGGCTCCGCGGTGGTCACCTGGACCCAGGGCGTGCCAGACCAGCAGCTGCAGCTCACGCTCGAAGCCGGCCGCACCTACTGGCTCGCGCCCACGGTGGCGCCGACGTACTACGACGGCATTGCCTACCGCATCGCCGACCCGGCGGCCAGGGAAGTCGCCCGCGGCACGCTCTCCGGCGGATGGTGGTCGGCCCAGTACGGCATGGCGTTCACGGCCCCCGTGAGCGGCACCTACACCGTGCAGCTCACGGGCGTGAACGCGAGCGCCGGTGCCGGCATGTCGGGCACCTCGACCTTCAACCTCATGACGGGCCAGCGCAGCACGGCGGCCTACCAGCCCAACGGCACGGCCGAGGGCACCCTCGGCACCCCGGCCGACGAGGCGCGTCATACCTTCACGCTTAACGAGCCCACCCGTCTGTGGCTCGACACCTCAGGCGAGAACTACCGCGTGGGCCTGCTGCGCACCGACCTGCCGCAGACCGTCATGCCGGTGCAGAGCATCAGTGGCTCGGGACTGAGGCAGGTGCTGGACCTGCCTGCCGGCGACTATGCCTTCGTCTACACCGTCACCCGGGCGGGCACCGCGGGCTATCGCCTCAGCGCCTCGGCCGTGGCCGACCTGCCCGAGCTCGTGCTCGGCCAGACCGCCAGCGTCACCGTGGCGCAGTCCCGTTTGTCCACCGTCTGGCGCCTGGAAGGCGTGGCGGGCCAGGAAGTGCTCATCGACCCGAGGACCACGCTGGCCGACTGGCAGTACTGGGTCTTGCTCAACGCCGCTGGCGGCCAGATTGCATCGGGGCAGCAGTATTTCCAGGGCGATTACGCCAGCAAGGTCAAGCTCCCGGCCAGCGGCACCTACGTGTTGTACCTGCGCGGCAATACCAACACCACCGCTGCCCGCAGCAGCACGCTGCGCGTCATGCCCGTGCAGACGCCCGTGGTGCAGGTTGCCCTCGGCGACCAGGTCAGCGGCACCGTCGCCTCGCCCGGCAACGTTCATCAATACCGCTACACGCTCACCGAGCCCACGACGGTCCTGATCGACCCTCAGGGCGGCGACGCCACGTTCAGCCTCAGCGGGCCCAAGGGCACGGAGCTGAACCTCGGCCTGTACAGCGTGGAAAGCTACTACGTGCGCCGGCTGGCCGCGGGCGAGTACACCATCTCCGTGAGCGCCTCGGGTGCCTCCACTCCCAGCTTTGGGTTCCGTCTGCTCGACCTTGCAGCCGCGGCGGAGAACCACGGCAGCGCTACGCAGCTCAGCGGCAACCTCCCAGCCGGCCGCACGCTCGTCGCCCATCGCTTCGAGGTCGTGCCCGGCTTAGCCTACAACCTCGATTTCACGGTGCCCGTGGTGTATCCGGACTACTTCCGGTACACGCTCGTCGATGCCTACGGGCGCACGATCAACGGCGCGCAGTGGACGAGCGATTCCTCCGTCGCCTTCACCGGGCCGCAAGAGGGGACGGTGTACTTGATCGCCAAGCAGTACTACTCGTCCGCTGCGCCGGTGCACTTCGAGGCCACGCTGCGCCAGCCGGTGAAATCGAGCTCGCCGCTGTCGTGGGACACGCTCGTGTCGGTTCCCCTGGTGTCGCGGCAGGACGAGGCGGCCTACCGCTTCGAGCTGTCGCAGTCCGGCTGGGTGGAGCTGCAAGGCCTCAAGGCGCCCAGCACCGCGGTGGTCTTCGAGGTCGTCGCGCCGGACGGCTCCGTCATCGCCTCGCGAAACGGCTTCGGTCCCACGTCGGCCGGGAGCTTCTCGCTGTTCCTGGATGCTGGGCAGTATGTCGTTCGTGTGCGTGCCCAGGCCGATGCGTTGAGCGGCTCTGCCGAGTTCATCGCCCGCACCGTGCCGGCCACCCAGCAACTGCGCCGCGAAGGCGGCGCCACGCGCACGCTGACCTTGACCAGCGGGGACGACACGCTGTCGCTCTGGACGATGGACGTTCGTTCAGGCGACCACCTCCAGCTGAGCGCGGCCACGTGGTCCGGAACGGGAACGGTGCAGATCCTCGCGCCAAATGGCAGCGTGCTGAGGAACTGGACCCCCAGCACGACGACTCCGCTCGAGCTCGACTTCACCCAGGCCGGCACGCACCTGCTGCGCATCCAGCGGGCGAAAGCGGCCGACGTGCCCTCCAACGCCTTCGTGTTCAACGCCGTGTGGGGTGTGCAGGAGGCGGCTCAGCCGGTGGTGTCCACCTTCAACGGGGCCGGGTCGATCGCCGCGAACACCAGCCAGACCTACCAGTTCGAGCTCACCGAAGCGGGCTTGTGGTACCTGGACCGCAACCAGATCCCCACCTGGGAAACCTATTACTACGGCTCGGCCAGCATTCGTGATGCCAACGGCGCGGTGGTCCTGTCCGCCTACGACCAGGCGCGCTGGCTGCAGCCCGGGGTGTACACCCTCACGCTGAGGCAGGACTACTACAACGCCTCGTACGACTACACTCTGCGCCGCCTGGACACCACGGCCACGCAACAGATCGCCTACGGGCAGTCGAACACGCTCGCCGCAGCCAACAACTACCAGGCCCGCACCTTCCGCATCGACGCGGCCGCCGGCGACGAGCTGCGCTTCAACGTGCTCGGCACGAGCGGCTCCACGCCGCGCTGGGCCTTCTTCAACCGCTACGGCCAGCCGTTGTCGTCGTGGACGAGCGCGAACACGGACAGCTCGCCCGTGAAGGTGAGCGAGGCCGGGCCGGTGTACCTGGTGTTCGACTACGTGTCGTACACCTACGGAGCCTCCAGCGGCGGCGTCTCGTTCCAGGTGGACAACGCGGCCGCGAGCGCCCCCGTGGCCGTCGCCCTCGGCCAGACCATCTCAGGCACGCTGGACGCGCAGACGCAAAGCCGCAACTACACCCTGGCGCTCACCGAGGCCAAGGTCGTCCAGTTCGACCGGCTGAATTCGGTGACCGGCGGCAGCGTCTACTGGAGCCTCACCGGCCCGTACTCGGACGGCATGCTCGCCAGCCAGTACATCCCGCCCGGTACCAGTGCGCCCGGCACCCTGCAGCTGATCCTGCAGCCCGGCCGGTATGACCTGCGCGTTTACACCGACAGCTTCGGCGCGAGCACTTACGCGATGCGGCTGCTCGACCTCTCCGCGGCCACGCCGATCGCCAGCGCGCAGGTGGTCGAAGGCCGCCTGGAGCCTTCCGGCGAGATGGCGGCCTACAGCATCGCGGCCGAAGCCGGGGACCGCCTCTACGTGGACCTGCGCGACCTGACCGCCCGCAATTACGGCTACGACCCGGCCGTCGGCTACTGGCACTACAACTGGTCCGCGCGCGTGCGCGTCGTCGATCCCTACGGCCGCGAGGTGGCGGCATCGGGCGATGACCTCCGCGACCTCGAAGTCGTTGCCAGCGTCGGCGGCCGCTACACCGTGCTGCTCGACGACCAGTACGTGTACGACACGCCGGTGGCGTATCGCATGGCCGTGTTCGTGCACAAGCTGGGCGAGCCGCGTCCCATCGACCTCACCGCCGTCGCGCAGGCCATGGACCTGGTCGTGCAGGACGTGCAGGTCGCTCCCGCCGTGGCGGGCGAGAGCCTGCGCTCGGGTGTCGAGCTGCAGGTGCAGTGGACCACGCGCAACCAGGGCGTGACCTCCACGCTGGGCGACTTCACCGAGCGGGTGATCGTGCGTCGCGTCGCCACGGGCGAAGTCGTGGCCCAGGTGTCCGTGCCGTACGTGGAGGGCGAGGCGGGCCATGGTCCCATCCTTCCCAACCAACTGGTCGCGCGCAGCGTGCGTCTGCGTTTGCCAGATGGTCCCGCGGGAGCCGGCGAGCTGGCCGTCACGGTGGAGACCGACTCCTCCAACAGCCAGGAAGAGCGCGGCGCCGCTGAAGAGAACAACCGCGGCTTCGCCTCGTTCACGAGCGTGCTGTCGGCCTACGCCAACCTGCAGGTGACCGGGCTGCGCCTGGAACCCGCCGGCAACTGGGCCGCGGGCGACGCGGTGACTGCGCGCTGGAACACGGAGAACACCGGCAACGCCGCGGCCGTGGGGCGGTGGAGCGAGCGCGTCGAGCTTGTGAACCTCACCACCGGCGTGGTGGTGGCGAGCCTCACGCAATCGCTGACGGGCCAGCAGATCGCGGCAGGCACCGACGCGGCGCGCAGCGCCTCGTTCACCTGGCCGCAGGGCCTGAACGCCATCGGCAACTTCCGCCTTCGCGTGACCGTCGACGCGCTGGCGCAGGTTCCCGAGTACGGCGCCTCCGGTTCGCTCGAGTCCGACAACACCGCGCAGCAGCAGCTCACGGTGGGGCCGGACCTGATCGCGCGCAACGTGGCTCTGCTGCAGACAGCCCCGCAAGCCGGCGACACGGTCACGCTGGTCTGGGAAGACGTGAACCAGGGCAGCGTGTCCACGCCGGCGAGCTTCCAGGACCGCGTGGTGGTGCGCCAGCGCAATGCCGACGGCACGCCCGGCACCATCGTCCTGAACACCGCCGTGGCATTCTCCGGGGCGGCGGCGCTCCCGCTGGGGCCTGGTGCAGCCCGGGCGCGCTCGTTCAGCTTCAACCTGCCGGACGGTGCGCGGGGCACGGGCATCTTCGATGTCGTCGTCACGGCGGACAACAACGCCGCGGGCCAGGGCATCATCTTCGAGACCCGCGCCGCGGGCGACGCCGAGGCCGACAACAGCGCCTCGGGCAACTTCACGTCGGCGGCACGAGCCTATGCCGACCTCTCGGTCATTGAGCTCGTGGTGCCGGCGCAGATCGAGTCAGGCACCGACGCCCAGGTCAGCTGGACCATCGCCAACCTTGGCACGGTGCCGGCGCTGGGCACCTGGGTGGACCGCATCATCCTCAGCGCCGACGCCGTGACCGGCAACGCCGATGACGTGGTGCTGGCCAACGTGAAGCGCAATGCCTCGCTCGATGCGGGCGGCAGCTACACACAGACGGCCACCGTTCGCATTCCCACCCGGATCCAGGGTACGTATCGCATCGCGGTGGTGGCCGATGCCAACGCGGCGGTGCGCGAGCCGGACACACGCGCAGACAACGTGCGCGTGTCGGGCGGGGTGAGCATCCAGCAGACCTATGCGGACCTGGTGCCCACGCTCGTCTCCGTGCCGGCCGAAGTGTTCGTGGCGCGCAGCGCCCGGGTGGAGTGGTCCGTCCAGAACACGGGCACGGTGGCCACCGACGTGAGCCGCTGGGTCGACCAGGTGTACCTGTCCAGCACGCCGACGCTCACCGACAGCGCCGTCCTGCTCGGCTCGGTGACGCACGTGGGGGCGCTGGAGAAGGACGGCGCCTACACGACGGCCATGGATGTACAGATCCCGCGCGGCACCTCCACGGGCGCCATGTACTTCATCGTCAAGACCGACGCCTACGGCGCGGTGTACGAACTGGGGCGCACGGCGAACAACGTGGTGGCAGCCGGTGCGGCCTCTTCCGTGCAGCCGGAGCCGCGGCCCAACCTCGTCGTCGAGAACCTGGCGGCGCCTGGCGAGTGGCGTGTCGGTCAGTCGGTGCAGGTGGGCTACACCGTGCGCAACATCGGGAATGACCGCGCCGCGTCGTACATGAAGGAGCGGGTGCGTCTGGTCGATACGGCCGGCATGCTTGAACCCATCGAGCTGGCGAACTGGAGCAATTGGACATACCGCGACCTCGCGGCCGGCGGGTCCTTCACGCGCACACTGAGCCTCACCGTGCCAGCCATGCCAGCGGGCAGCTGGCGCCTGGAGGTGCAGGCCGACAACGGGGGCTATGTCGGCGAGTCGAACGAGACGGACAACACCGCGACGACCTCGATTGCGGTCGTGAGCCCCGATCTCCTGGTCGGCGATCTGACCACCACCGGTTTCCTGCAAGGCGGCGAGGCCGTGATGCTGACGTGGACCACGCGCAACGCCGGCACGGCTGCCGTGGCCAGCGTGCGCGACGCCGTCTACCTCTCGCGTGACGGCGAAGTGAACGCCGGGGACATCAAACTCGGCGAGTTCATGCACGGCCCCATCGTGGCGGGCGGCACCTCCAGCGGCACCCTGGGCTTCACGCTGCCCATCGATGCCGAGGGCAGCTACCGGCTGATCGTGGTGACGGACGGCGATACGCAGGTCAACGAGAACGGCGCCGAGTCGAACAACACCGACAGCCTGGTCCTCGCCGTGGTGCGGGACTCCTACGCCGATCTGGCCGTCATGTCGGTCACGGCGCCACAGCGCGTCATTGCCGATCCGGCGAGCGTGACCATCCAATGGACAGTGGTCAACGTCGGTACCGGAACGGGCCGCACTGCCGCGTGGACCGACGTGGTCGTCTACTCGGAAAACGCGGTGTTTGGCGACAAGGACGACATGGTGCTCGCCACCGTGGCCCGGGACGCCGGCCTGGCGGTGGGCGAGAGCTACACCGGCAGCATCCAGTACCGCTTTGGACCTGCATTTTCCGGGCGGGGCCATGTGATGGTGCGTACCGATGCGCAGGCGCGCGTCTGGGAGAGCGGTCAGGAAGGCAACAACACGGCCGAGGCCTCGGCGCTGCTCGACGTCATGCCCATCCCGTATGCCGATCTGCGCGTGCAGTCGGTTTCGGCTGCTAGCGGCGCGCAGAGCGGCCAGCCGCTCGCGGTGACCTGGACGGTGGCCAACCAGGGCATCGGCATCACCGACACCAGCAGCTGGTCCGACCAGGTGTGGCTCAGCAGCAACCCTGACGGCACCGGCACGACCTGGCCGCTGGGGACTGCCTCGCACCTTGGCCAGCTGGCCGCGGGTGACCAGTACAGCCGCAGCATCCAGGTCACGCTGCCGCAGGGCATCGACGGCACGTACTACCTCAACGTGCGCACCGGCGGCCCATTCGAGTTCGTTTACGCGAACAACAACACCGGTAGTTCACTCGGCGTGCCCGTGCAGCTCTCGCCGTCGCCCGACCTCGTGGTGGAGGAAGTGGCCGTGCCCGGCATGGCACTCGAAGGCGCGCTCATCGATGTGTCGTGGACCGTGCTGAACCAGGGCATTGCCGATGCGGCGGGCCAGTGGGTCGATGCCGTCGCCCTCGTGCCGGCGGCGGGCGGCAATGCGGTGGTGCTGGGCAGCTACACCTATGACCGCGGCCTGGCTTCCGGCATCCGCTACACGCGGACCGAGCAGGTGCGCCTGCCCTCCAGGATCGAGGGTGCATACCGCCTCCAGATCATCACCAACAGCAACCTGGGCTCGCCGTACGGCGCCCAGGTCTACGAACACGGTGCGGCCCGCGGCAACAACCGCACGCTGTCCGCAGGCAGCAGCGAAGTCAGCCTGAACCCGCGTCCGGACCTGCGCATCGCCGACATGGTGGTGCCGGAGCACGTGACGGCCGGCACGACCGCGGCGCTGCGCTTCACCGTGACCAACATGGGCCCGGTGGCGACCAGCGGCACCTGGACCGACTGGGTCTACCTCTCGCTTGACGGCACGCTCGGCGGCGACGACCTACTGGTCGGCCGCTACGACAGCGGCGGCGCGCTCGCACCCACCGAGAGCTACAGCACGCAGGCCAACGACATCGCCATTCCCATCCGCTACCGCGGCGCGGCCTACTTCATCGTGGTGGCCGACGGGAACCAGCGCATCGATGAGTACCCGCAGGAGGGCAACAACGTACGTGCGGCGCGCATCACGGTGGACCCGGTGCCTTTCGGCGACCTGGTCACCAGCGACGTGGTCACGCCCACGCAGGCGGTGCATGGCTCGACCATCGAGGTCGATTACAAGGTGGCCAACCTCGGCTCGGCGCGCACGCAAGGCGACAGCGCGTCGATCAACAGCTGGACCGATTCCGTCTGGCTCACCGTGGACAAGCGCCGCCCGTCGCCTTCCAAGGGCGACATCCTCCTCTCGCGGGTCACGCACACCGGCAACCTCGATGTGGGCCAGGATTACCTGGGCAAGATCAGCGCAAAGATCCCCGACGACATCCGTTCGGGCGAGTACTACATCACCGTCTGGAGCGACACCTACAACGTGATCCTCGAGGACACGCTGGCGTCGAACATCAACACGGACGATGCGAGCCAGGTCGACAACAACAACTACAAGGCTCGCCCGATCAGCATTCTGGGCATCACGCCGCCCGACCTCGTGGTGTCGCAGCTGAGCGCGGAACCTGCGGCCACTGCACCCGGCAACTACACCTTCAGCTACACGGTGCAGAACCAGGGCGATGCGTTCAGCGGCCAGTGGACCGACCGCGTGTGGATCGCCGACAACACTGATCTCGACAAAGCCACCGTGAAGTGGCTCATCGGCGAGTACGCACAGCAGCGCAGTTTGGGCAACAAGGAGCAGTACACGGTGGCGCAGACCGTGCAGCTTGCGCCCGCGGTGAAGGGCGCCTACTTGGTCGTCGAGACCGATGTGCTGTACGTGCGCAACGGGCGCAATGAAGTCGCCGAGCTCTCCGAGACCAACAACGCCCGAGCGGTGGCGTCGCAGGTCGTCGACACACCGTCCGACCTGCGCGTAACCGCCGTCACGACCGAACCCCAGAACTTCTCGGGCGAGGAAAGCACCATCACCTGGACGGTCACCAACTTCGGCGCCGATGCCTGGACCGGCACCCGCGCCTGGCTGGACAGCGTCTACTTCAGCTCGGACCCCGAGTTCATCCCCCAGCGCGCCACGCTGCTCGGCTCGCTGGTGCATTCGAATGCCGGCGGGCTTGCCTCGGGCGCCAGCTACACGGCAAACGCCAGGTTCAAGCTGCCGCCGGGCACCGACGGGCCGTACTACATCTACGTGATCACGGATGTGAGCCACCCGGTTGGGGGGCTGTCGCCCGATGCCGCAAGGGCCATGGGCGAACTGCCCGTGCGCTACGGCGACAACAGGAACGCCTACGCTCGCGACGAGTTCTACGCCAACAGCCTCTACGAGGGTCCGCTCAACAGCAACAACATCGGCCGCGGCAGCGTCAACATCACCTACCGCGAACCGGACCTGCAGATCGACAGCATCGTCGTCTCCAATCCGAACCCGCGGTCTGGCGAAACCATCACGGTGACCTGGACGGCAACCAACCGAGGCACCCGCGAGACGCGCACGAGCATGTGGAGCGACGGCATCTTCCTGTCGCGAGACACCTCGCTGGATCCCACCGACTACCCGATGGTCGACCGCGGTACCTTGTTCGAGACGGTGTTCCGCGTGCGTACCACGTACATGGGCGTGACGACGGACTACAAGCCGCGCTACCTGCAGCCCGGCGAGTCGTACACCAACTCGGCCACCTTCACGCTGCCCTCGGCCATCAGCGGCGACTTCTCCATCTTCGTCAAGGCCGACACCGAGCTCGCGAAGGACTTCTACCCGGAGGTCACCAGCACCATCCGCGAGGAACTCGACGTCATCGACGGTCATGGCCCGGGCAGCGTGCTCGAGTTCAAGGACGAGGGCAACAACGTGACGCGGCTGGCCCTGCCGATCAGCCTGGCCACGCCGCCCGATCTGCAGGTGACGCAGGTCACCATTCCCGAGGCCGTGTACGCCGGCCAGAACTTCACAGTCGATTACCGGGTTGAGAACCGGGGCGGTGCCACACCGGCCGACCAGGGCAGCTGGGACGACCTGATTTACCTCTCGAAGGATCGCTTCCTTGATCTCAGCAAGGACCGCTACCTGGGCTATGTGTCGCATGGCGGCGGCCTGACCGCGGGAGCCGGCTACGACGCGCACCTCACCTTCACCGCACCACGCGACATGGAGGGCACGTTCTACGTGTTCGTGATCACCGATCCGGCGCGTGCCCTGGGCCGTGGCGAGGTCGGCCGCGTCTACGAGTTCGGCAACGACCAGAACAACGCCTCTACCGCGGCTCAGCCTTTGCGCATCGAAACGCCTCCGCCCGCGGACCTGCAGGTGAGCGACGTCGTGGTGCCGGCCACCGCGGGCGTGGGCGACGAGGTGGAGATCCGCTTCACCATCGCCAACGTGTCGATCAACCCTGCCTACGGGCGCTGGACCGACGCGCTGTACCTCTCGTCCGACAACACCTGGGACCTGGGCGACAACCTGCTCGGCAAGGTGCAGCACGTCGGCGACCTGGCGGCCAACGGCACCTACACCGCAACGCTGAAGGCCAAGCTACCGGCGTTGAAAGACGGCGCCTGGCGCGTGATCGTGCGCCCCGACCTCTACAACGAGGTGTTCGAAGGCCGCATCACCTACACCGACGCGGGCCTGAGCGTTCCTCCGGGCGAGGCCAACAACCGCGTGGCGTCAGGGGCTACGCTGCACGTGACGGTGCCCTCGCTGCCGGTGGCCACTCCCGTAACGACGACGTTGTCGTCGGGCCAGACGCTCCTCTACAAGGTGAGCGTGGCCGCCGGCGAAACGCTGCGCGTGCGCCTGGATTCGTCGGCCGACGAAGGCGCCAACGAAATCTATGTGCGCTACGGCGACGTGCCCACCGGCGCCCTCTACGACGCGGCCTACGACGTACCGGTCTCGCCCGACCAGCAGGTGCTGGTGCCCAGCACGCAGGCGGGCGACTACTACCTCGTGGTGCGTTCGCGGCAATCGCCGTCGGGTACGCAGGTGACGCTGCGCGCGGACCTGCTGCCGCTCGCGATCACCATGGTCACGCCAGACCAAGGCGGTACCGGCGACGACGACCACCGCTGGGTGACCATGGACATCGAGGGCGCGCGCTTCCTGCCGGGCGCCCTGGTGAAGCTGTCGCGCCCCGGCGTGTTCGAGGTGGAGCCCGAGCGCTGGCAGGTGCTCGATGCCACGCACATCCGCGCGGTGTTCGACCTGCGTCACGTGCCGCACGGGCTGTACGACGTGGTCGTCATCAACCCCGATGGCCAGCGCGTGACCGAGGCCTACCGCTATCTCGTGGAACGCGGCATCGAGGCCGACGTGACCATCGGCATCGGCGGTGAGCGCAGTCTGGCGCCGGGGGATCGCGCCACGTACAGCGTGAGCCTGCAAAGCCTCACCAATGTCGACACGCCCTACGTTCGCTTCGACCTGGGCGTGAGCGAGATGGGGCCGAGCGAGAACGTGCTCGAAGGCCTGAACCTGCCCTACGTGGTGTTCTCCTCCAACGTGGCCGGCCAGCCCTCGGGTGCCTCGGTGGCCGACGGCGGCAACACCCAGAACTACGGAGGCACGCCCACCCGCGCCCTGCAGCGCGGCGACGTCCCTTGGGCGGCGCTGGACGGCACGCTGAATACCTCGGGCTTCAACCTCGCGCCCGGCTATGCCTTCGATGTGGGCGCGGGCGGGTTCGTCGGGATGAGCTTCAACGTGCAGACCTACCCGGGTCTCGCCGAGTGGCTCGCCTACGACTTCGAGGGCCTGCGCAACAAGCTCTACGCCATCCGCCCCGACTGGAAGGCCCAGGGCCTGCTCGATAACGGCGTGCAGGACCTCGACAAGATCTCGAAGGGGCTGGCGCGCAAGTTCCTCTCCCACGAGCCGGAAGACCACATCACCAAGCGCGAAGCGGCGGGCATGCCGTTCCGCTTCGATCTCCTCGGCGCGGCGACACCGATCACGCGCGACGAGTTCATCGCCGACCAGACGGCCCATGCCAGGAAGCTGCGCGAGGCGATCCTCGCCGACATGGCGGCGCCCGATGCTTTGCAGACACTGGCGGCCGACGAGGCGCAATGGGTGCAGGGCTGGCTGGGCGCGTTGGAGGAAAGCGGCCTGCTGCGTTCGCTGGACGAGGCACCCCCCGTCCGCCGCGATCCGCTGGTGCTGAGCCTCAACGCGACGCTGGCCACCGGCATCCTGCTGGGCAAGGGCGGCGACAGCTACCGCACGCAGGCTGACCTGCTGGGCTTCTTCGCCAGGGTGCAGCAGTGGTATGGCGACACCGCGCGCTGGGCTGGCGATCCGCAGGCACGGCGCACACCGGTCGACTACGTGGAAGTGCGCGAAACAGGCGATGGCGATGTCGTGCTCGTGCCGGTGCCCAAGGCGCCGGACGCGGCCGACTACGACCAGCACGCCACGCAGGACACGCATTTCCTGAACTTCGGCGTGTATGCCGGCGGCCTGGCCGAGCTGGAGTACCTGCGGCACATCGGTGTGCTGGACCAGAAGTTCAACCCGGTGGGTCCGCAGGCCCTCAACCTCACGCAGTATCTGCAGCAGGCGGCCACGAGCGCCAGTGCCTCCAATGCCGCCATCAGCGTGCGCGGGCCCCAGGTGCTGCCCAACGCTCAAGGCGTGGCCTTCGTGCCGGCCGGCACGCCGCTGCCGTACACGCTGTCGTTCAACAATCCCACCGAGCAGGCGGTGGGCGAGTTGCGCATCGTTTCGCAGCTCGATGCCGACCTCGATCCGCGCAGCATCCGCCTGCAGGATCTCAAGATCGGCGACATCAACGTCCACCTGCCGGGCACGCAGGCCAACTTCCAGGGCGACTTCGATTTCACGGGCAGCAAGGGCTTCGTGCTGCGCGTGAGCGCGGGTGTCGATGCACAGACACGGGTGGCCACCTGGCTGCTCCAGGCCATCGACCCGGATACCGGTGAGGTGCTGCACGACCCCGTGCGCGGCCTGCTGCTGCCGGACGCGAAAGACAGCTCCGGCAAGTCGACCCGCGGCTTCGTGAGCTACACGGTGCTGGCGGCCGATGGCGCCACGTCCGGCGCGGCGATCGACGCGTCGGCGCGCATCGTGGTCGACGGGCTGCCGCCCATCGAAAGCGAGGTGGTGGGCCGCACGCTCGATGCCCTGCCGCCGCAAACCACGCTGGCCGTCACCGCGCTCGGCAACAACGCCTCCGGCGCGCCGAGCTTCGACGTGAAGTGGAGCGCCACCGACGACGCCAGCGGCGTCAAGCATGTGACGATCTATGTGGCCGAGAACGGTGGTGATTTCCGCATCTGGCTCAAGCAGGTATCCGCCGACCAGACGCAGGCGGTGTTCACTGGCGAGGCCGGCAAGACCTACGAGTTCCTGGCTGTCGGGACCGACAACGCGGGCAACCGAGAAGCCGCGAGCGTGGCCAACGCCGTCCTGCCCGACGACGGCAGTCGGCAGCAGGTGACACAGGCGCTGGGCGTCAACGAGCAGGTGCAGAGCTCGGCCGAGATGCCTGCCGCAGTGCCCGATCGCAGCTACCCGGCGAGCGACCTCTTCGCGCAGGCGCTGCAGCGCCTGCCTGGGTTGGTGGCCGCGTCGCAGCCCAGCGAGCTGCAAAGCGTGCTGGCGCCTATGGTGGCGCGCGGCTTTGCCGAGGGCTTCCAGAGCAGCGATGCCGACATCGGCGCACTCGCCATGGTGGAGCTGGCCGATGGTTCGGTGCTCGCCAGTGCAGGTGCGTTGCGCAACGAAATCTTCCGCTTCGCCGCGGAGGGTGGGCGCAGCACCCAGCCGCTGTTCACGCTCGATGTGCCGGTGCTCGACATGGCGGTCGATGCCATCGGCCAGCTCTGGGTCATGACCGGCAGCGAGTTGCTGCTGGTCGATGCGGTGTCCGGCGCCATCGTGGAGCGCTACAAGGGCCCGGGCGAGGACCCGCTCACACATGCCCTTGCCATCCAGCCCAACACAGGCTTGATCTATGTGTCGTCGGGCAACGGTGTCGAGATCTTCGACCCGACGGCCACCGAGCAGGCCAAGCGCTGGAAGCACTTCTCCAACACGCGCGTTGGCGATCTGGCCTTTGGCACCGATGGACGCCTCTGGGGTGTTCGTTGGAGCGGGGCCGAAGTGGTGGGGGCCCAGCCGGGCGCGACCAGCGACATCATCAGTTTCCCGATGAGCGGGCGCACGCAAGGCCGTGCGGAGCTGGAGTACCGCCTTGAAGGCGTGATCGACAGCATCGCGTTCGGCCAGGCCGGCTCGCCGCTTGCCGGGTTGCTCATCGCATCGAGCAACGTGAAGCAGCGTCCAGTGGGGCAGGGCGCCGGCGCGGTGCCGCACCAGGCCTCGGTATGGATGATCGAGCTGCAGTCGCACCGCGTGCTGCAGCTGGCCACCGGCGGCACGCGCGGCGAGAGCATCCTCACCACCGTTGATGGCCGCATTCTCGTGGCCGAGACGGGCCGCATCGACGAAATCGCCCCGCTGAAGGCCCCGCAGGTGCTGGCCGCCAGCGTGGCGGACGGGGCACTGGTCCCGCTGCCGCTGCACCAGATCGCCGTCACCTTCGACCAGGCGATGTGGAGCGGCGAGGATGCATCCGACCCCTCCAGCGTGCTCAACCCGGCCAACTACCGGCTGGTGTCCATCGAGCCCGGCGCGATGCTGGTTGCGATGCCCGCCGAAGTGCGCTGGGACGAGGCCAGCCGCTCCGCCGTGCTCACCTTGCCGGCGCTGCAGGCGGGCGCCTGGCGCCTGGAGGTCTCCAGCGACATCCGCAGTGCCGGGCAGGTACGCCTGGCGGAGCCCTTCTACACGGTATTCACCGCGCTGGTGGACCTGACCAGCTCCGTGCGCCTGGCATTTGCCGACACCCGCGGCAACCGCACCACCGGCGAGGTCAGCTATGACGTGGATGTCACCAACATCGGCGTCGATGATTTGCGCGGCCCGCTGATGCTGCTGCTCGATCCGGGCCGCTACTTCGGCCACGAGGTCGTGGGCGGCGCGCAGGGCTCCGGCGAGCAGGCGGCCTTGTGGCTGATCGATCTCACGCCTGCGCTGCAAGGCTCGGGCGGTCGTCTGGCCGTGGGCGCCACGCTCGCCCGCCAGACCGTCACGGTGCGCTCGGCTGGCAGCTTCGGCGCCGCGCCGGGAGCCGCGCTGCTGGCGAAGTTCGACCTGGGCCACGGCGTGTATGCCGTGCCTTATCCCAACACCCCGCCGTCCGTTTCGGTGGCGGGTGCGAACGAGCCCGAGAGCGTCGACCTGCCCCCCGCCGCGGCCGGCCAACCGTGGTCAGCCACGCTGCAGGCCGACGATGCGGACGGCACGCTCTTCTTCTGGCAGCTCGTCGAAGCACCGGCGGGCATGACCCTGACACCTTCCTCGGACGTCATACCCATCACACCTGCCGACGCGGTGGAAGCCACCGCCAGCGGTTACCGCACCACCGCCACGCTGAACTGGACGCCGACATCGATCGACGACGCGCAGACGCGCGTGCTCGTGCGCGTGCAGGACAGCCGCGGCGGTGTGGCGTTGCGCGCGTTCGTGGTCGACGTGGCCGGTGCCAACCATGCGCCGACGCTGAGTCCTGTGAGCGACATCGAACTTGCCGAGGGTGAGTCGCTGTCGCTGCCATTGGTCGCGGCCGACGCCGATGGCGACCCGGTGACCGTGACCCTGCGCAACCTGCCGGCCGGCGCACGCTACGACGCCGCGACCGGCGTGCTGACGTGGACCCCCGGCTACGACCAGGCCGGGCGGTATGACGGCGTCACCATCGTGGCCAGCGACGGCAAGCGCACCATCGCCGAGCGCTTCAACCTGCTGGTGAACCAAGGCTATGCGCGGCCCGTGCTCGCGGCCATGCCGGCGCAGACGCTGCGCGAAGGCGAGCACTACGCCATCCAGTTGCCAGGCTCCATGCCCGGCGGCTTGCGGCAGGCCGATGGCACGACGATCACGCTCAGCTACGGCAGCCCCTGGCTGCCGCCCGGCGCCACGCTCGACAGCGAGACGGGGTGGCTGGAATGGACGCCGTCGTATGCGTCCGCCGGCACGCTGCGCCTGCCTATCACGCTGAGTGCCACCTACACGCCGGGCGACGGCAGCCCGCCGGTCTCGACCTCGGTATCGCGCGAGCTGGCGCTGAACGTGCTCAACGCCAACGGCGCACCCCTGTTCGATCCGGTCGAGACCTGGCACGTGCTGGAGGGCGAAGCGCTGCGCATCAGCGTGTTTGCCGTCGACCCCGACAACCCTGGGTTCACGCCCAAGATGCGTCTGTCGGCCACCA
Source organism: uncultured Burkholderiales bacterium (assembly GCA_966248995.1). GTDB lineage: Bacteria > Pseudomonadota > Gammaproteobacteria > Burkholderiales > Burkholderiaceae_C > Albitalea. The sequence continues at coordinate 24,893 of CBINBY010000041.1, forward strand.
GCCAGGCATTCGACGAATTCGGCAGCACGCCGGCTTCGGTGAGCTACCAGGTCACCGGCCTGCCGCCCGGCGCAAGTTTCGACGCCGAGACGCTGGAGCTGTTGTGGACCCCGGGCTATGCCCAGGCCGGCACCTACCACGTCACCGTGGTCGCCACCGATGACGGCAATGGCACCGGCACGCCGGCGCAAAGCCGCATCACGTTGCCCATCGTGGTGAGCAATGCCAACAGGGCGCCGGAGATCGGCGACCTGGGCAATGTCATCGTCGATCGCGGCGCGGTGGTGGAAATCCCGGTCACGGCCAGTGATGCAGACGGCAACCCCCTCACCGTCACCCTGACCGGCCTGCCGCCCTTTGCCAGTTACACACAGCAGGGCTCGGGCAGTTCGATCACCGGCGTGATCCGGCTCGCTCCCGGTGCAGGCCATCGCGGCGACTACACCGTCACGGTGGTCGCCCAGGACAACGGCGACGGCGATGTGAACCAGACGCTGGCACAGGCCAAGAGCTTCGTCGTCACCGTGCGCAGCGCCAGCGAGCCACCGATGGTCACGGTGGCACGCCAGGTCGTCGCCGTGGCGGGACAGCAGCTCAGCATTCCGATCGGCGTGCGCGACCTCGACCAGGATGCGTTGACGTACTCGGCGCAGGGCCTGCCGCCCGGTGCGCAGATCGTCACCGACCCGCAATATGGCCAGGCGCGGCTGGTGTGGACCCCGGGCGCGGTTCAGGTCGGCGTGTTCGATATCAGCCTGGAGGTGACCGACAGCGGCTTGCCGCCTGCCGATTCGGGCTACATCGTCGATCCCGATACGCCCCCCGTGCCCAACACCACGGTGCGCGACTTGCGCATCGTCGTGCGCAACGCCAACGAGGCGCCGCAAGTGCTCGCCGCCACGGCGAGCGGCGCTTCCGTCATCGCGGGCGCGACGGGCGTCACCACGCTCTCCGCGCAAGAAGGCGTGCCGATGTCCCTGGACATCGTCGTGCGCGATTCGGATGGCGACCTGCTGGACTGGCGCGCCGATGGCCTGCCCTCCGGCATGACGGTCGAAACCCGCAGGGGCAGCGACGGCCAGGCCGGCCTGGTGCTGCGGTGGACGCCCGGCAACCTGGCGGCGCAGTCTGACAACGCCAACGGGGCGAATCCCGGCGTGTACCGCTTCACCGTGCGAGCCGGCGACGGCTCGGCCACGGCCTCGCTGCCGGTCGAGATCCGCGTGGCCAACACGAACCAGGCGCCGGTGCTGCTGCCGATGCCGTTGCAACTGGTGCAGGAAGGGCAGACCTTCGGCTTCACGATGACCGCGCCCGACGCCGATGGCGACGTCGTGCGCCTGGCCCTGGTTCGCGATGCCGACACGCCGGCCGGCGTGTCGTTCGACCCGGTGACCGGCAACTTCGAGTGGACGCCGGATGCCGACACGGTGAACAACGGCACGGTCACCGACCGCGCGTTCACCTTCACCTTTAGCGCCAGTGACGGCACCCTTAGCACGCTGCGCAGCGTGCAAGTGCGCGTGCTCGACGTGAACCGCATGCCGCAGATCGCCGCCAGCAGCCATGCGCTGCTCGTTGGCCAGACCTTCAGCCTGCCAGTGGTGCGCGGCGCAACATCAGTTCAGGCGGCGATCCGCGTCGCCGATGCCGATGGCGTTGCGCAGACGCAGGCGCTCGTCGTCTCGTTCAGCAACTTGCCTGAAGGCGCCCGCTACGACGCCCAGGCGGGACGCCTGCTGTGGACGCCCGGGCCAGGGCAGGTGGGCGACTTCGTCGTGCTTGCCCACGTGAGCGACGGCCGCAATACCGCCACGCAGTCGTTCACGCTGCGCGTGGTGGCCGAGGCTGAGGCCAATGCGCCGAAGATTCTCGTCAATACCACCCCGTCGACCCCGGTGCTTCCGGGCCAGACCGTGCTGGCGACCGTGCGGTCGACGAGTTTCAGCCCCATTGCCACCGTCACCGCCGAAGTGCGCGGCGCGGGTCTGGGCGTGGCTGACTGGCAACCACTGGCGCTCGACGCCAACGGGCGGGTACGCCTGACGCCTGACGCGCCGGGCCTGATCGAGCTGCGTATCACCGCCGTGGATGTCGACGGCTTCAGCGCCACCCAGTCCCAGACTGTCCGCGTGCGCGATCCGCGGGACACGCAGGCTCCCGCGATCGCGTGGACCGGCGTGCTGCAGGGCGCGACGGCGGCCGTGCAGCCCCTTGCGGTGCAAGAGGCCTTGGCGATCAGCGCGCACATCGCCGATCTGCAGCTCATGGGCTGGCAGCTGGAGATGACCCCCGTCGGCAGCGCCGCCTGGCAGACCATTGGCGACGCGACCCTCCCCGCGCAGACCACCAACGCCAGCGCAACCCTCGCCACGCTGGATCCGGCACTCTTCCCCAACGGTGTGTACCAGCTGCGCCTGCGCGGCTGGGACCTGGCAGGCCGTACCAGCGAAATCTCGGCTCGCGTCGTCATCGACTCGGCCGTGAAGCGATTGCTCCAGGACAGCGCCACCGACTCGGTGTTCCAGCTCGGTAACCACGCCTTTGCGCTTACGCGCGTGCTGCCCGCAAACCCCGTGTCGGGCGCCAACGCCCAAAGTGGGTTTTCCGGCAACCTGGGTAACTGGGTCCTGCCCATTCTCGACACGCGCCTCACGCACGACCAGGAGGGGCTGACGCCCACAGGCCTGCTGGCACCGTGGCTGGAAGGCGCGCGGCTCTGGGTGCAGGTGCCGGCCTCGCTGTCGGCGCCCCAGGCCGCAACGCAATATCTGAGTTTCACGCTCTCCACCGTCTCCGAAGCGCTGGGCACGCAGTCCGGCGCGCCGGTCGTGCAACATCCCCGCTTCGGCACCAGCCAAGGCTGGACGCTGGAGGCTATCGACGAGGGCGGTTCGCCACAGGGCACCCTGCTGCGCAAGGGCCAGCGCCTGTACGACCAGCTTTCCGGGTTGCCGTGGCAACCGGCCGGCTATCTGCTGACCGGCCCGGACAGCACGCGGTACACGCTTGATGCGCAAGGCAAGGTGCAGGGTGTTCGCTTCACCGATGGCCAGCAGTGGCTGGTGAGCGATGCCGGCATCGCGTTGGTGGGCGCCAGGGACGCACGCCAGCGCATCGACTTCATGCGCGATGCCAGCGGACGCATCGACGGGATCGCGGGTTTGACCTCGGCCGGCGACGCGCAGGCCATGACGTACCGCTACGACTCCCAGGGCCGTCTCGTGCTGGCCCGCGGTCTGTTCTCCGCTGACGCGGGCGCGCTGCTCGGCTACCACGCCGACGGCCGCCTGATGGCTGATCCTGTCGCGGCCAGCTTGGGCACCGCGGCGCGCTGGATGAACGGTGCAGCGGCGCCCACCAACGTCTGGAGCGGCATGTTGCAAGCCGGCGAGGCGGTGAACCTCAGCTTCGTCGTGCGCGACAGCGAGGTCGCCTCCACCGTGAAGACGCAAGGTGCGCAAGGCGCGGTGATTCTGGCCATCGAGACACAGGGTGCGCCGGTGCAGATCGACACCGTCGGCGCCCAGGTGCTCGCCCAGGCAAGCACGGGTGGTCGCACCATCACCCTGATCCGCGTGACCGAGGCCGGCATGAAGCTGCTCACGCTACGCGGCAGCGGCAACGTGAGCCTGCGCATCGACGTGGCGGGCGATATCGACCGAGATGGCGATGTCGATGGTTCGGACAGCGCGGCCTGGGAGCAGGGCGGGACGGCGGCCGATCTCAATGGCAGCGGGGCCGTCAACGCGGACGACCGGCAGGTGCTGTACGCCAACTACGGCTGGCGCGCCAACCAGGCGCCCGAGGCCTTGCCCGTGCAAGGCGCGGCGCTCAAGACCCACGTCGAGCTCGCCACGCAGCGCGCACTCGACTCCATCGCCGTCGATCCTGATGGCGATCGCGTGTTCTGGCGCCTCGTCTCGGCCGAGCACGGCACGGCACGGCTGGTGGACAACGGCGGCGTGCTGGTGTTCGACCCGGAAGCGGGCTTCAGTGGCGAGGCGCGGATCGTCGTGCAGGCCGACGACGGATACGCGACGGCCCGGCCGATCGAGCTGATCGTGTCGGTCAGCAATGCACGACTGATGGCCATTCGCCTGTCGGCCTTGCCGCGACTGGAGGCGGGCGAGTCCGCTCGCATCGGCGTGATCGCCGACTTTGCGGACGAGAAGGGTGTCGAGGTGTCGGATGCCGACTACCTCGACTGGAAGATCACGAACACTGGAAGCGTCGTGGAAAGCGATGGCTCCGTGACTCGCTTCGCCGCTGCGCCGGCACGGCTGATGACCGACGACCAGGGTCGCATCCTCTCCGCCACGGCGGAAGGCTACGCGATGGTCGTGGCCGAGCGCCGGCTGCCTTCGGGTGACACCATAGGCGCGGCCACGTCTGCGCTGATCGGCTTCCCCGAGACGCAGGACATCGGCCTGCTCATCGACGGGCTCGACGCCTACCCCGGAGCCGTGACGCTCGTTGCGCCGACATCCACCGCCCCCGGCGGCCGGCGGCAGATCAAGGTATCCGATGCGAGCGACGGCACCGACCTCGCGACCGCGCCTGACACCCACTACATCGTGGGCGACTCGGCGGTGCTGGATGTGTCCGCATCTGGTCTCATCACGGCCAAGTCGGCCGGCCGCACGACCGTGACCATCGTCAGCCGGTTCGTGCATCGCACGATCGAGATTACCGTCGAAGCGCCGGTGATCCAGGCTGGCCAGGCCGTGACCGTGGACCGCGAAAGCGGCGGCGTCGTGCAAAGCGCGCAGGGCGTGCAGATTGCCTTCGCACCGGGGGCGTTCAACTCGGATGCGGCGGTATCGATCACCGCCCTCGACGTGGCGGACATACGCCAGTCCACGGGCATTGCGCCGCCGGGCGTCGACTTCTTCTCGTCGGCCGGGCATTCCCCGCAGGACAACCCGTTTTCCACCTTCGCGGCCTTCCGCGTGGATTTCGGCGGCCAGCACCTGAATGCGCCGATGCAGATCGCCGTGCCCACGGCCGGCTGGAGCGAGAGCCAGGGTGAGCCGCTGAAGGCCGGCGACGAAGTGGCTTTCCTGAAGCTGGGCGTGGTCGTCAACGAAGACGGCTCCGAAACCCCCACCTGGTGGCTGCTCGACAACGGCTTCGTCGGGGCCGACGGCGTGGCCCGCACCGCGAGCCCGCCGTATCCCGGCATGACGGCCGACGGCACCTACATCGTCGCCAGGTTCAAGTACGACGACGACACCGGCGCGGTGAAGGTGTCGGTCACGCGGATCAACACCAACCTCTACTCGTCCCATATGGGGCTGGCGACCAACCTGACGGGCGCCATGATGGTGACCGAGCTCATCGCCATACACGCCACCTTGGCGGTGCCGATGGGGGCCTCGTCGCGCGGCTACGACGGGGTGTACCGCCGCCAGACGATCCAGCCCGCAGTCAACTCCGACCTGTCCATCCGCGTCGACATCCCGAGTGCGACTACGGCCGAAGTCGGCGTGCCGCAGATCCAGGCCGTGTCGATCTCCGACAGCGACCTCAAGATCACGGTTGGAAGCGGCATGCCCGCAGGGGTGGCGCAAGCCAACATCCGCTACCGCGTCACCGTGTCGCCGGCCGGCTATCAGGGCTCCGACACCTGGGACACGCCGCGCAACGGCCTGCTGCACAAGACCTACGACGTGGAAGTGACGGGCGGGCAGGTCCAGGTCGCCCTGCCTGGCGGGCTGGCCCTGTCGCTGCACGAGATCCGGGTGCAGACCATGGTGAAGGCCGAAGACGGCCAAGGCGGCACGAAGTGGGTGCCCATCGGGAGGCCGAGCGATCCGGCTCGGGTGCTGCCCACCACGAACGCATCGTTCACCATCAACGGGCAGGGCATCACCTTCTATCGGAGCGATTCGCCGACCAGCGCCCTGCAGCAGCTCAAGGAAGTCAAGTTCGGCCAGCAGCTGGGCGTCTCCTTCGTTGGCGGCTACAAGACCGACCAGATCGCATTCAGCGATGACCGGTCGCTGGCGTTCATCGCCGGCACCAATGGCCAGGTCCACATGCTCGACATGGCGAGCCTCAACCTCGTGACCACTATCCAGCTCGATGGATCGAACGGCAATGCGTCGAGCATCGCCGTGGCGGGCAACTGGCTCTACGTGGCGGAGGGCACGCGCTACGCGATGCCCGGCGCCGTTGGCCGCCTCACGCGGGTGAACATTGCCCCGGGCAGCAAGACTTTCCTGGCTCAGCAGCAGATCGAAACGCCGGACGGCGTGGGCCCGACGCCTTCCGGTTTCGTGGATCTCGCGGTGAGTCGCGACCAGTCGGGTCATGCCCGCTACCTCGCCGTCACGGCGCCGGCGCAGGCCGTGGGCCTGAGCGGCTTCGGCAAGCCCGAGCGCGGAAACGTCTTCGTGCTCGACCTCGACGTGCTGGAGGCCGAGAACGCCAAGCGCATCCAGCAGGCGGCGCAGGCCGGTACCCAGGCGAGCCTCAAGCCGCAGGCCTCGGTGAAGATCGTGAGCCTCGACATCCCGGGCGCATCGCACAGAGGCAAGGCGCCGCAGTTCGTTGTGCCCGGGATCCAGCCTGGCGAGTTCCTCGTCACCACGGCGATGGACTACAACGGCGGCCTCGTGGGCATCCGCTTCGACCGCGACGAAAGCGGCAAGCTGGGCAACCCAACGCTGCAGAACCTGACGTTCACGCCGGCGACCACGCATCCGAACTGGCTGTTCTCGCGCTACCAGCTCAACGTGCAACGCGCCTACGGCGTGGTGACCACCATGTACGAGGGCGAGGAATACGCCTTCGTCGCCGACTACAACTTCGCCTTCAACGACTCGCACGTCAGCGCGGGCACGCAGATGGGCAAGCAGATCGGCGGCAAGATCGCCATCGTTCGCGATCCCTTCGGCAAGAAGGGCCAGCCCGTCTTCGTGGGCGCCACCACGCCGCTGGTGGGAGGCAGCTACAACCGGCTCTCGCTCAGCGAAGACGGCCGCCAGCTGTGGGTCGACTTCATGCTCGACCAGATGAACCCCGAGCCGGGCGTGTACTCCCGCACCAGCTGGGGCATGCTCACGTTCGATGCACAGGCGCTGCTGCGGCGTGCGCTGAGCAACGGCTTCGAAACCCAGACGGGGCAGAACCCGTTGCCCATCGACCGGGCGATCTCGGGAGGCGCACAGTTCGCGGACGTCACGCCGAGCAAGTACGACACCGGCTACCTCTTCGGCTTGCATGCAGCACCGTCGCACAAGCTCGTCGAGATGACGGTCACGCCGCCGGCTCGAGCCCAGGCGACTGACCTGCCGAAGATCGAGTTCAGGGCTGGCGTCAACCTGGATTCGTACACGGTCTACATCAGCGTGCTGGAGCCGGGACAGGGCCTGTGGCCCGACGATCCCGCGCACAAGAACCTCGGCATGTACGCGACTCTGTTCAATGGCATGTCGTCGCTTCCGGGTGCTCCGGATTTCGATGGCAATCCCACCCGCGTGCTCAAGCACCACGTGCAGGCGCCCGTGCGGGTGGGCGAGACGGTCACCGTTGACCTCTCGACCTTTTCGGGGCTTACGCTCACGGCCGGGCAGCGCTACTGGATCGGCATCGAAGGCGTGCCGTCGAACAAGGGCGTCAATTCGCAGCCTGCCGCCCGTGCGGTGGAGCGCTATGACGCGCCGTACTCCGACAAGCTGACGGTGACCGTGGTCACCCACGGCTTCCAGATTCCTGCAATCAGTTCGTTCCTCGACGAACACCCCACGCTGGCCGACGTGTTCGGCAACCCCTTGGCGGAGGCACGCACCCTTGCTCGCTTCATCGCCCAGGCGAACGACGGCGTGGTACTGGAGTACGACAAGGCCACCAGCACCTGGCGCGGCCAAGAGGACAGCCCCTGGACGGGCATGACCATCGTGAGCGCCATGGCGGCCGGCAAGTCGGTGGTGCTCGTGCCCAACTGGCTCACGGAAGTCGGCATCACGGATTCCGGCTTCGCCGAGGCCGTGGCCGACACGGTGTTCGCCAGCCTGGTGCAGGCCAACCAGCAGGCCTCGGGGCTGCTCACCCGCGCCTGGCACTTCATCGGCCAGGGCCGCGGCGCGGTGGTCAACAGCGAAATCATCCAGCGGCTGGGCGTGTACGCGCAGGCGCTGGGTGCCAAGCCCGAGTCCATCCAGATGACGACGCTGGATCCGGTGGACAACCTGGAGCCCCAGTCGCAGCTCGACCTGCCGCTCAAGAAGTACCTGAGCTTCGCCGTCGAAGCCATCGTTGACGTGGCAGCCTTCTTCACCGGCGGGCTGGGCAGGGTGGGCAAGGCTTTGATGGGAGATGGCGCCAAGCAGAGGGTCGTCGATGCGGCCTTCGGCAAGCTCGACTGGGTCAAGCTAGATACGCTGCGCTACTCCACGCTTCTGGATCCGGCCATCCGCGTGTGGGACAACGTGTCCTTCGCCGACAACTACTACCAACACGTCAAGATCAGCGAGCCGACCGACACGGCCGTCGGCCGCCTGCTGGACCAGGCTGACCTGAATGTCGACCTGACAGGGCGCAACGGCTTCTACCGCGACGACACCTCGTATGGCCTCGGCACGGTCCACATGCGTGTGCCGCACTGGTACGCGGGCACGGCCAATCTAGCGGCGCCCAACGTGCCTTCCTCGGAGATCGAGGACAACGAGAGCGACACCGACCCGGTCATCCGCTCCGTCAAGCAGTTCCAGCTGACTCGCGGCTTCACGATTCTGTCGCCCTATGCGAACAACGGTGCGACGTCGCAGCTCTTCAACTGGTACTCCGACGGCCTGTACCGCAGGCTGAACAAGGGAGCCGTCACGTTCGACGACTTCAAGACCGACTTCGAGCAGAACAAGAACAACCCGGGATCGTGGGAAGGCATTGGCGAAGGCTGGGCGCTGTCGGTGTCCAGCCTCGGCAGCAAGAATCGATCGGCCATCCTCGGCAGCGTTCCCACCGCTGCCGCACGCACGGACGTCAAGTTCGACAACACGCGGGTCGGCCGAGACACCTCGGCAGTGCCGGGGGTGTTCAACAGCGGGTTCGAGACCAGTACGCAGGCCTTGTTCGGCCGCTTCCCGATCACGCGATACGAGTTGCCCGGATGGTCAGGCAACAACTGGCCCTTCGGTGATGCCGATAGCCGTGAGCAAGACGATCAGGACAGGTTCAAGGCCTGGCAACTGAGGTTCCGCGGATTCGAAGGCGATTCGCTGTCGCTGTTCCTTGCCAGGACCTTGGGCGCCGAGTCGGCGGACGTGTTGGGGGCGTTCCAGGACGGTCTCGAGGAGTTGTCGCGCCAAGTCGGCGAAGCCGTGGCCGAGGTCACCAGTGGTTCGTTGAACGGCAAGCTGACCGATGTGGTCAGCAATATCGTCAGCAAGGGCAAGGCGGCGGGCAATGCCGTGCTCGAGAAATGGAAAGCGGCGGGCCAACTCGGCAAGTTCTCGGAATTGCTGAAGCAGGTGCTGGAAGCCTCGGCCAAGGAGCTGGGCGACACACTGGATCTGGGCACCCTGGTATCGAGGGTGGGGGCGAGCTTGATCCCGAAGTTCGAGGCCAAGCATTTGTTCGCGTTGCTGCAACTGGCCGAAAGCCTCGGCGATTTCGCGATCAAGCTGCAAGCCTCAAACCCGCAGTTGCTGCACAACCGCCTGTACGTGCCGCCCACCGCCAAGACCTTGTCCTTCGATGCGGCGGCGATTACGACCGCCGTCGTGAACGGAGCGGTGGTCACGGCTGACACGAACGCGCAGTTCGAGGTGACCTTCTACGCCTGGAGCGCCGGGGTGGACCCGGCGGGTCCCGCGGACATCGTGGTGCCGGTGTACGCCTCGGCGCTGTCGTCGCCTGAACTCGGCGATTCCATTTTCAACATGCGCCGCAGCATCGTGAAAGTGCCCGAGGCGGTCCAGGGCAAGGTGGCTGTGATCGGCTTCAAGGTTCGCGACCTGACTGAGCGCAGCACGGGGGTTTACGTCGACAACATCCGTTTCGACGGCGGCTTCACCATCACGGACGACAGCCAGCTGGAAAAGGATCGCGTCGTGTTCTTCAGCGACGGCAAGCTGGACCGGGCGACTACGTCGGACGACACCGGCAGTGCGCACGTCTTCGACGAGGCTGACAAGGCCAAGCTCAACGTCCACACGATCAAGATCAAGAACGAAGGCAACGGTGCGTTGCAGGTCAATCTCGAGATCGGCGGCGATCCCTTCGTCCAGGTGTTCTCGGGTGGGACGAGAGTGGATGCGGACACCAGCGACGGCAAGGTGTTCCGCCTGCTGCCGGGTGACGGCGTCTCGGTCGCTGCCGGTGGGGTTTACGACTTCACGCTGCGCGCGAAGCTCACCGATGCCATGAGGCAGGTGCTGACCGACTTCGATGGAGGCATTGCACACGCCCGGGCCGTCCTCATCGTGAAGGATGCCAACGGCATCGTCAGCGAGAACGAGGTCAATCTCTACTACCTGATCGACTCGGCGGACGGCGACCGCACCGACGGCACCCTGCACATGCGCGACGTGCACGATCGTCAAAGCCGCACGGCGCGCCTGTACAACCCAGGCGACGTCGAATTCGTCATGGCGGCGGGCGGCACGGGTGCCGAGCGCTTCAGCGTCTCCTCGGGGTTCGGCGAGACGACGATCAAGTTCACCGATGAGCTGAGCCCGTTCGATCGGCTCAAGTCGCCTTTCACTGAACTGCTGGAGCGGTTCAACGGCAAGTTCGAGCTCGTCAAGGACAAGCTCCCGTTCGGGACCTTGCTGACTGACGTGCAGCTCACGCCGCGCCAGACCCTGCGTGTCGACCTGGCCGACCTCAAGACCACCATCGTCGACGGCCTCGAAAGCCTGGCGTCGCAGATCACCGATGCGGCTGCAGCGGCCGACCCCGCTCTCAAGACTCGGCGTGAGGCCTACATCGAGTTGCGGCGCATCATGCGAGACGACTACGTCTTCTACGGTGACGGAGACTTCGACACCGGCTTCAAGCGGGCGATCGGCACCGACAACAAGAACACCGGCGGCATACTCCACTCGCTCTGGAAATCGTCCGACATCGAAGTGGACTATGACCGTGCGCATCTGCTCGGTGCGCTCGGCAAGGTGTATGTCGACGATCCGCGCATCAACGACCTGCGCATCTTCCGGCAGTTCACCGCGCCGCTCGATCCTCACGGCATCGGCGGCCAGGAGTCGGGCTTTGCCGGCGTCGATTTGGACATGAACCGTGTGCGCAGCCTCCTGCTCTCGGCAGGCCAGGTGCGCACCGACCTCACGAACCGGGCCAAGGCTTACCTGCTGTCCGAACTGCTCAACACCGACAAGGGCGGCGCCGCCAACGGCGAGGCGACGATCTTCGTCGAGCCCTTCCTGGAGTACCTGGTGCAGTACGTGAGCCTGAGCACCACCACGGCCTCGCCAAGCGCCTTCTCGATCACGCCCAAGATCAGCGCAAAGGTGGCTCGCGAAGCTCTCGGGACGGCATTCGGCTGGCTGGCGGCCCACGAATGGGGCCACAACCTCGGCCTGCTGGACGAGTACCGCGCCAACGGCGGCGCCATCGAACCCCTGGTGCCCTTGACCAGCTTCATGCGCGGCTTCAACGAGCGCGTGATGACTCCACGGGACAAGGATCTGCTGAAGCTCGGCCTGAGCATCGGCTCCACGACCAAGGGGCCCGGTCAGGAGTTCAGCAACTACGGCGAGATCGACAACCTCGTCAATTACCTGCTCGCACTCTCCGAGTACCGCGTGGTGGCGCAACCCGCTCCCACCGGCACGGGCGGCGGCGACGCAGCACCCGAGCACGCGTTCGATACGCTGAACCAGCGGGCAAGCTGGCAGGCCAGCGGCACAACCATCTGGTCAGACAGTGCCGTCACGCTGGGCGAAAGTGTCCAGGCGCAGGCACGCGTGGCGCAGCGCTTCATGCTGGGCAGCGGCGATCGAGTGCTGCAGTTCACCATCGACGACGCCGCGCTGCACGGCGGCAGCGGGCAGCCCTCCGATGCCTTCGAGGTCGCTATGCTCGACATGAGTACCAGCGAGTCCGTGGCGGGCACATTGCCGCTGTCACGCACCGACGCGCTGCTCAACCGTCAAGCCAACGGCCAGGAACGACTGGGCGCGGGCGTGCGCAAGGTGGTCAATGCCAACGGCAGTTCCACCTACTTCATCGACCTGACCGCGGCTCTGGCCCACAAGCCCATGCTGTTGTCCTTCGATCTCATCGGCTTCGGCGCCGCCGACAGCCAGGTCACGCTGCGCGACGTCCGGCTTTTGAGCGACCCGGTGGCAAGTTCCGACCAAGTGTCGGTGGAGGAGGATGGCACCGCGCAGGGCAACCTCGTTGACAACGACATCACCGTGGGTACCCCAGTGGCTCGCGTGGAGCTGGTATCCGGCCCCACGCATGGTGCGCTCACGCTCGCCGAGGACGGCAGCTTCAGCTACAGGCCCGAGTCCAACTTCTTCGGGGCCGACGGCTTCAGCTACCGCCTGGTCGATGCCGAGGGCCGCGTGTCCAATGTGGCGAACGTCGCGTTCACCGTGCGCCCGATCAACGATTCGCCGGTGCTGCCGGTGCCCGTGCCGGCCACGGTGACCGCGGGCAAGGAGTTTGCCTTCCGGCCGCTGGACGGCACGAGCGACGTGGAGGGTGATGCCCTGGTGGTGCAATGGCTGTCGCAGCCCGCGCATGGCCGGCTCGTGATGCAGCCGGACGGCAGCGTGCTCTACACCGCGGACGACGAGTTCGTGGGCCAGGACAGCGTGTCCTGGCGCGTAAGCGACGGCCAGAACGCCTCCGGGCCGGTGACGCTTCACTTCACCGTGGAGCCTGCCAGTACCGCACCGATCGCACAGGACGCCTTGCTGGCTCTGAGCGAAGACGGCACCGTGCTCATCGACTTCGCGGCCTTCAGCACCGATGCTCAAGGCGGTGCCCTTACGGCGAACCTCACGCAGCAGCCATTGCACGGCACGATGACGATGGAAGCCGATGGACGCTGGCGCTATGTTCCGAATACGAACTTCCATGGCACCGACACGCTGCGCTTCACGCTCGGCCAGGGTCACCTCGTTTCCAACGAAGCCACGCTGACCTTGCAGGTCGCCTCCGTCAACGACGCCCCGCGCGCGGCCGACATGGCCGTCGTGCTGACCGAGGACGGTGCCGTCACGCTGAAGCCGCTCGACCAAGCCTACGACGTGGATGGCGACATCCTCGGCGTGGTGGTCGTCGGTAATCCCGCGCATGGCATCGTAGAGGTGGATGCCCGCGGCACCCTGGTGTACCGGCCAAACGCCGATTTCAACGGCAGCGACAGCTTCACCTACCGCGTCCAGGATGGCACGGCCGAGTCGAACATCGCCACTGTCACACTCGCGATCAACGCGGTGAACGACGCACCGGTCGCGCAGGACGCCCAAGCTACCGTCGAGGAGGATGGCACGCTGCATATCGACTTCAACGCCTACGGGCGCGACCTCGACGGCACGGCGCTCCAGCCGGTCATCGTCGACGGACCGCTCCACGGCACGTTGACGCTCCAGGCCGACGGAATCTACGTGTACGTGCCGAGCACCAACTATCACGGCGTCGATCTCATCCGCTTCCGCCTGCATGACGGCGAGTTGCTGTCGAACCCGGCGGCGCTCGCGATCACCGTCGTGCCGGTGAACGATGCGCCGGTCCTGTCCGGTGCCTCGCTGCAGCTGGACGAAGACGGCAGCCTCACTGTCGATGCGCTGGCCGGCGCGTACGACGCCGATGGTGATCCCCTCACGCTGGAACTGGTGGAGCCGCCCGCGCACGGTAGCCTCACGCTGAACGCCGACGGCCGCTACACCTACGCACCGCAAGCCGATTTCCACGGCACAGATCGCTTCAGCCTGCGCGTGAGCGACGGCCATGCGACGTCGGACGTTGCCAGGGTCCAGGTCGCCATCGCCTCGGTGAACGATGCCCCCATCGCCACCGACAGCGTGGCCGTCGGTGAAGAGGACGAGGCGCTCGTCCTGTCCTGGGCCGATTTCGACATCGCCGACACTGAAGGCGATGCTCTGGCCATCCGCATCACCACCCTGCCCGCAGAAGGCGTCTTGCAGCATCGGGCAGCTGATGACACTGATACCTGGCTCGATGTGCAGGCTGGCGATGTCTTCAGCCAGGCGCAGATCGAGGCCGGCGCGCTGCGCTTCGTGCCGGAAGGCAATGCCTCGGGCGGCCCGGGCTATGCGCACAGTGGCTACGGCAACCGCCGCAGCCATTACGCCCGCTTCGGCTATGCCGTGAGCGATGGCCAGCTCGATACGGCCGAAGTCTTCATCACGGTCGACATCACGGCCTTGGCTGATGCACCGCTGCTCGCCTTCACCGGCGCCAATAGCAGCACCCGTGAACTCTTCCGTACCGGCTGGGAAGGCGCTACCAATGCCGACAAGCAGTCCACGCTGGTACGCGAGTCGGCGTTCGACGGCTGGACGCTGATTGCCGAGCCCGACCGCCAGTGTGGCGGTGCCGATGGCTTCGAAATCTGGGCCAGTGGGGACCAGATGGCCGACCGCTCTGGCAACGTGCGCGCAGTGCGTGCCATGGACGGCAACGGCAGCCAGTGGCTGGAGCTCAACAACGCGGCCGGCAGCCTGCCGCAGACGCTGGGTATCGAACGCACGGTTCAGACAGTGGCGGGCGCCAGCTACACATTGAGCTTCGACGTGGCCGGCCGGCTGGGCTTCAGCGCCGACTACACAAAGATCGCCGTTTACGTCGACGACACCCGGCTGGTGGAGATCAGCCCCACCAGTCCCAGCAGTTCGCTCGACTGGCGCACCGTCACCGCCGCCTTCACCGGCACCGGCGGCGCCCAGCGCTTGCGCATCGTGACCGAGGCTACCCGCCTGAGTGACGCCGGTCGCGGGACGATGATCGACGACATCGTCCTCACCGAGACAACGAAGCTCAACCGCGGGGTAGAGGGCTCGGGCATCCCGTTGCAGGGTATCGGGGCTACGCTGGCCGACAGCGATGGTTCCGAGAGCCTCGTGCTCACCGTCGCCGGCATGCCGGTGGGCAGCGTGCTGAGCGACGGCATCCGCCACTTCACTGTCAGCGAAGCGGCGAGGGTGGCCAATCTCACGGGGTGGAACACTGCCACGCTCGTGCTGCAGCCGCCTGCCCACTTCAGCGGTGCGCTCAGGCTGCAGGTGCAGGCTACCGCCATCGAAACGGCAACCGGGGGCCGCGCCACCGTCTCCAAGCAGCTGGTGGTCGAGGTGACAGCCGTGGCCGATGCACCCGTGCTGAACATGACGGCACGCGACGTGAACGTAAGCCGTGAACTCTCCAGCACCAGCTGGGAGAGCGTGGCCAACCGCAACAAGACCTTTACGCTGGTCACCGGCGCGCCCTGCAGCACGCTGGAGGGCTGGAGCGTTGTGCCTGCGGCCTGGGGCAAGCAGACCGCGTTCGAGATCTGGAGCAGCGGCGACCAGATGCGTAACACCGCGGGCCAGCTCGTCACGGTGCAAGCCGCGAGCGGCAACGGCCGCAACTGGCTGCAGCTGAACAATGGCGCGGGTCAGGGTCACCAGACGCTGGGCATCGAGCGCAGCGTGCGCACCATCGAAGGCGCCATCTACACGCTCACGCTCGACTATGCCGGTGCGCTGGGCCTGAAGGAAGCGAACACCCGCATCGGCATCTACATCGACGACCAGCTGGTGGGCAGCTACGCCAACATCAGCACCCTGACCGCACTGAACTGGCAAGAGCTCAGCTTCCAGTTCACCGGCAACGGCCTGGACCGTCGCCTGCGCATCCAGATCGAAGGCGGCAACACCACGAGCAATGGACGCGGTGCCATGGTCGACGACATCCGGATCGTCGAGACGCTGCCCATCGGCGACCACCTGGTCTACGGCCTGACCGGCACGTCCATTGCGCTGCCCATCATCGAGGCGCGCCTCGGGGACACCGATGGATCGGAGACGCTGAGGGTGGAACTGCTGGGGATGCCGGCGGGCAGCACGTTGACGGATGGCAAACGCACCATCACGCTGACTCAGGCGGGCGTCATCGACATCACGGCGTGGAACCTCGCCACACTCAGTCTCATGCCGCCGGCATGCTTCACCGGCACGCTCAAGCTACAGGTGAAAGCGACCAGCACGGAGGCGTCGAACGGGGCCGCTTGCAGCGTCACTCAGGACCTGACGGTCCGTGTGGTGGCGGGCGCGGCAGCGGTCTCGCCGGTGAACGTGAACCCCTATGTGACTCACACGGTGGCAACGACCACGACCGCCAGCAGCGCGGCGGCCAGCGACACGACGACATCGACGCAGATCGTTGTCGGGCCGATGGTCGACGAGACGGGCATGTTGACCCTCTCGATTGCTGCTCCGGTATCGCGTACTTGGGAGGAGGAAGAATCGGCCGAACAAGAGCGCAGCAACGAGTTGACGGATGCATGGCTGCAGGAACTGGAGCAATTCGCTCGGGCGAACTGGGAGAATCTGGCGGTTTGAGTGCGCTTGGGAGGGAACGAGTGAACTGGTCTTCTCGGCCCGTCGGAGAGACGGGCAGCAACCGCGGGGCACCGCTCAACGCCGCCCGCGTGAATGGCCGTGTGAGCGTGTTTGCGAGACAACGTGCTGCCAGCGTCCTTGCCGTCTTGACCCTGGCAGGTTGCCATCCCGGCGTCCCAGCCAAGCAGGACGGCACCTGGGCGACATTCAACGGCTTCTATCCGGGGATGTCACTGAAGGACGCGCAGGCGGCCGGGGCTCGCAACTGCAAGGAAGTGAGTGCAATCTCGAAGGAAGTTCACTGTGAGATTCCGCCGGACAGACTGGCTCTCGGACAGTGGGCAGCGAAAGAGGGCCGTTTGGAGTTTTATATCCGGCATCAACATCGGCTGAGCCGCATGATCCTCCACATTGACGGCCCTCACTTCAACGCAGTGTGTCAAGCCTTGGCCCAGGCCTATGGCAAGCCGGTCAACGATGTCGACTATCTTTGGCATGAAGCCAGAACACCTGCGCTGATTCGCAGCCAGAAGACCGCGTTTCGTGGCAATCCTCGGCGCAGTCTGGTGGAGTTCAAGTTCGAGCCCGACTTGGCCGCTCCCGAGCACGATTTTTCCTTGGCGGACCCACGTGGTTGCTACGAGGCGAATTAAGCGTTCTCGAACCGACAGAAGACGCGACACTTGCACCAGCCAGGCCTGTTTTCACTGTCCGCCGAGAACAGTTCGGGTGAAGTTCAACTCGATGCCAGAATTTGCGAACGCGTGCACTGATCTGCCCTAGGGTTCAGCTGGTGTGCGCCGTGCAAAGGCGCTGTCTTTCTGCGGGTGCGAATCCCGCCCGGCAACTGTCGCTCCGGCCGGTAGCAATCGGAGCAACGGTGGAGGTAACGAGACCGTTGAAGCCTTCGATGTAGAAGGTCCTTTAGGGACCTGGCGATCGTGCAGGCCGTAACGTGAGTGAACGTCGAGCAGGCCTCGAAAACACTGCTGCGGAGAGCCGACCTGACATCAGCACAGGGAAGGCTGTCATCGATGGGGAAGCGAGCGACGCGTGCACCCATCGGTTCCGCCGGGGTAATGACGACGGCATGCATGAAAGAGGAAGACAGATGCAACACGGGAAACCCGATGGCGTGGCCGCGCGCACGGCCAACCGGCGCTCCGCGAGGAACCGAGCCGGGCGCCACCGGGTGGCGGAGGGGCGCGTAGTACCGATGAAGCCGGGTAACGCCGGTGGAGGAAAGGCGCCCTGGTTCAAGACAGACGCTGCGAAGCGGCAAGGGGCCGGAGATTGGGAAACCTGACAACTCCACCGAGTGTTCAGAAGCTGCAGAGCGCGTTACATGCCAAAGCGAAGGGTGAACCCGGGTACAGGTTCTACCTGCTGTACGACAAGGTGCATCGGGCCGATGTGTTGGAGTACGCCTACCGCTGCTGCAAGGCCAACAAAGGCGCGGCAGGGGTGGACGAGCAGCGGTTCGAGGACATCGAGGCGTATGGCGAGGAGCGCTGGCTCGGGGAACTGGCGCAACGGCTGAGGGACAGGACCTAC
>CBINBY010000042.1:0-42879 GCA_966248995.1 uncultured Burkholderiales bacterium
TGCTGGACTATCGGCTGCGCGAGCAGCCCATTGGGGTGCCCGGCGAGCTGTGCGTGCACTACGCCTGGATGGCGCGCGGCTACTGGCGTCAGCCGGAGCTGACGGCCGAACGCTTCGTGCCCCACCCCTACGGCCCGCCGGGGTCGAGGCTGTACCGCACGGGCGACTTCGTCAGGCGACTGGCGGACGGGTCGCTGGAGTACCTGGGGCGCGAGGACTTCGACATCAAGATCCGCGGCCAGCGCGTGGACGTGCGGCAGGTGGAAGCCGCCTTGTCCGGCTGCGAGGACGTGCACCTCTCGGCCGCCGGGGCGTGGCACAGCGATGAGGGTGACGTCCGGCTCGTGGCCTACGTGGTGCCTCGGCCAGGGCGGCCGGTGCAGGCTGCGCTGCTGCGCAGGCAGCTGGCCGAGCGATTGCCTGCATTCATGGTGCCCAGCCTGTACGTGGCGATGCAGGCCTTGCCGCGCACCAGCACCGGCAAGCTCGACCGCAAGGCGCTGCCCGCGCCCCAGGGCGACGCGCTGGCGCAGCAGCCGTATGCATCGCCTGCCACCGACACCGAGCGCACGCTGGCCGCCATCTGGAGCCGGTTCCTGGAGCTGCCCGTCGAGCGCATCGGGCGCGACGACGACTTCTTCGCCCTGGGCGGGCACTCGCTGCTTGCCACCCGCGTGGCTGCGCAGGTGCAGCAGTCGCTGCAGCGGCCGCTGCAGCTGCACGACATCTTCAGCCACAGTTGCTTGCGCGAGCTGGCTTTGCACGTCGATACGCTGGTCGCGTCGCTCCTGCCGTCGCCGATCGAGCCGCGCGGCCACCAAGATGACGTGGAGCTGTCGTTCGCGCAGCAGCGGCTGTGGTTCCTCCATCAGTGGGAGCCGGCCAGCAGTGCATACCACCTCACGTTGGCGGTGAGGGTGAGTGGTCCGCTGGACGAGTCGCTCGTGGAGCGAACATTGACTGCCCTGGTGCGGCGCCACGAGGCGCTGCGCACCCGCTTCGTGAACGTCGACGGCCATCCGCTGCAGCGCGTGACCGAGGAATTGCAGGTGTCCGTCGACAGCATCGACCTGTTGAACCTTGATCCGGCGCAGCGCGATGCACAAGCGCAGGAGGCCGTCAAGGCCCTGGTGGCTCGCCCGTTCGACCTGGCCCAAGGCCCGCTGCTGCGCTTGCAGTTGCTGCGCCTCGGCATCGAGGAGAGCCTGCTGACGCTGGTCGTGCACCACATCGTGGCCGACGGCTGGTCGATGGACCTGCTGGCAAAGGAGCTGATGGTTCTGTACGGCGCCTACTCGCAGGGGTGGACCGACCCGCTGCCGCCCCTGACGATCCAGTACCCGGACTACGCCATCTGGCAGCGCCAGTATTTGCAGGGGGAGGTATTGCTTCAGCAGCAACGGTATTGGACCGGGCAGCTGGCCAACGCGCCGGACATGCTGGCATTGCCCACCGACCGGCCTCGCCCGGTGGTGCAGACCTACCGGGGCCTCACCGTGCGGCGTTGGCTGGGCGGTGAGATGGCCGAGCGCGTGCGCGCGTTCGCGCAGGGACGGCAGCTCACGCCGTTCATGGTGTTGCTGGCCGCCTACGAGGCCTTGCTGTGGCGCTACAGCGGCCAGGACGACATCGTCGTGGGCGCGTCGGTGGCGAACCGCCATCACCCTGGGCTGGAGCCGCTGATCGGGATGTTCGCGAACACGCTCGCTCTGCGCAGCCGGCTGCGACCCGGGCAGACATTTGCTGATTTGCTTGCGCAGGTACGCCAGACCACGCTGGAGGCGCAAGCGCACCAGGACCTGCCCTTCGAGCACTTGGTGGAGCTCCTGCAGGTGCCGCGCAGCACGAGCCATTCGCCGCTGTTCCAGGTGCTGTTCTCGCTGCTGAGCCTGACGGCACAGCGGCATGACGACAGCCCCGTGAACTGGGAGCCCTGCGACGCCCCCAGCGAGGCCAGCCAGTTCGACCTGAGCCTGAACCTGGAGGAGTCGCCGCAAGGGTTCGATGCGAAGTGGCAGTTCAATACCGACCTCTTCGACACGGCGACCATCGAGCGCATGGCTGGGCACTACGAGCGGCTGCTGCGGCACGCCGTGGCCGAGCCGCAAACGGAGCTGGGCCGGTTGCCGATGCTCGACGAGCAGGAACGCGATGAGATCCTGTATCGCTTCAACGACACGGCGATGGGGTACGAGCCTCAGTGTGTGCACCACCTGTTCGAGGCGCAGGTGCAGCGCACGCCGGACACGCCGGCCGTGGTGTTCGAAGGCAGCGTGCTGAGCTATGTCGAACTGAACGGGCAGGCCAATCGCCTGGCGTGGCACCTGATGCAGCTCGGCGTGCGCCCGGACGATCGAGTGGCAATGGCCTTGCCACGCGGCATCGAAGCCGTGGTGGCCATGCTCGCCACGCTCAAGGCCGGCGGCGCCTATGTGCCGCTGGACCCGGACTATCCGGTGGAGCGGCTGGCCTTCATGCTCGACGACTGCCGGCCGCGCGTGGTGCTGACCCACTCGGCGCTGCAAGGGCGCCTTCCTGCCAGCCGCGCCCTGCTCACAGCGACGGTACTGGAGCTCGACAATACGAGCGCCTGGGAGAACCTTTCCGCGCTCGACCCCGAGCGCGACGCCGTGGGACTGGTTGCCTCGCATCTGGCCTACGTCATCTACACGTCGGGCTCCACCGGCCGGCCCAAAGGGGTGATGGTCGAGCACTCGGGATTGATGAACTACCTGCGCTGGGCCGTGGCGGCCTACGCACCCGGCGAGGGCTCGATCGTGTCGTCGTCGCTGTCCTTCGACGCCACGGTGACCAGCCTGTACGCGCCCCTGCTGTGCGGCGGCTCGGTCACCCTGCTGCCCGAGCGCGGGGAGATCGAGGCCCTGCAGGGGCTCCTGAGTGCCCCGAGATATGCCGCTTCGCGTCATGCACCCCAAGGGGGTCAAGGAGACCTGGAAGCCGCCCGGCGCTGCGTCGAGAGCGGGCCGCGGCGTGCCGGGCTGGTGAAGATCACGCCGGCGCACCTGAAGGTACTGGGGCAGCAGTTGCGGGCCCGAGGGTTGCCGTGCGCGGCCGATGTGTTCGTCATCGGTGGCGAAGCGCTGCCCGCATCGGTGGTTCGGCTGTGGCGCGAACTGGCTCCCGGCATCCGGCTGGTCAACGAGTACGGCCCTACGGAGACAGTGGTGGGCTGCGCGGTGCACGAGCTCGCGCATGACGAACCGCTGCCCGCGCGCGTGCCCATCGGCCGTCCCATCGCCAACACATGCATCTATGTGCTTGACGCTGCCTTGCAGCCTCAGCCCCTGGGAGTGGCCGGAGAGATATGCATCGGCGGCGTTCAGATCGGACGAGGGTATCTGGGACGCCCGGATCTCACCGCCGAGCGCTTCGTGCCCGATCCGTTCGCCGCCCAACCCGGCGCTCGCATGTACAGGAGCGGCGACCTGGGGCGCTGGCGCGCCGACGGAGCGATCGAGTTCCTCGGCCGCAACGACCATCAGGTCAAGGTGCGCGGATATCGCATCGAGCCGGGCGAGATCGAGGCGCGGCTGCTGGAATACCCCGGCGTGCGCGAAGCCGTCGTGCTCGCGCCCGAGGATTCATCGGGCGACAAGGGCCTCGTCGCCTACGTCACGGGCGCAGAGATGCTGCCCGAGGCGCTGCGCCTGCATTTGAGCGCGCAGCTGCCGGAATACATGGTGCCCGCGGCCTACGTGCAGCTGGAGTCATTGCCGCTCACGCCCAACGGCAAGCTTGACCGGCGCGCGCTGCCCGCGCCCGGCGACGGTGCTTATGGCGCTCTCCCGTACGAGGCGCCGCAAGGCGAGCTGGAGGCCAGGCTCGCGGGGATCTGGGCCGAGCTGCTAGGCGTCGAGCGCATCGGTCGCCACGACAACTTCTTCCTCCTGGGTGGCCATTCGCTTCGGGCCGTGCAGCTGGCCTCGCGCATCCGTGCGCGGCTGGGCTACGACGTCGCGCTGGCCGAGCTGTTCGCGCAGCCTACCCTGGCTGGCTTCGCGGCGCGCGTGACGGCCGCCGCAACCAGCGCCTTGCCGCCCATCGTGCCCACGTCCCGCGACGAAGCGCTCCCGCTGTCGTTCGCGCAGCAGCGGCTGTGGTTCCTCGCCCAGCTGGACGAGCGCAACCGCGCCGCGTACGCCGTGCCGGGTGGGGTGCGCCTGAAGGGTGTGCCCCACCTGGCCGCGCTGCAAGCGGCCCTGGACCGCATCGTTGCGCGCCACGAGGCGCTGCGCACCTGCTTCGCGCCGGGCGATGGCTCCCCTGTGCAGGTCATCGCAGCGCCCGACGTGGGTTTCGCGCTTGCGCACTCGGACCTGTCCAGCCATGCCGCGCCCGAGACCGAGCTCGAACGCCTGGTGCAAGAGGAGACCGACGCACCGTTCGACTTGGCACGCGGTCCGCTCGTCCGTGGTCGCCTCGTTCGCATGGCCGACGATGACCATGTGCTGCTGGTGACGATGCACCACACCGTTTCCGATGGCTGGTCAATGGGCGTACTGATCAATGAGTTCAGCGCCCTGTACACCGCCTACTCGCAAGGGCAGCCCGACCCGCTGACGCCGTTGCCCATCCAGTACGCCGACTACGCCACGTGGCAGCGCCGCTGGATATCCGGCGAAGTGCTGCAGCGCCAGCTCGACTTCTGGCGCCACCATTTGTCGGGCGCCCCGGCGCTGCTGGAACTGCCCACCGACCGGCCGCGTCCTGCGGTGCAGGACCATGCCGGTGCGAGCCTCGACTTCGAGCTGGACGAGGAGCTGACCCGCAGCCTGAAGGCACTGGGCCGGCGCCAGGGCACCACCCTGTTCATGACGCTGCTGGCGTCCTGGGCCGTTCTGCTGTCTCGGCTGTCCGGGCAGAGCGATGTAGTCATCGGCGCGCCGGTGGCGAACCGGCACCACACCGAGGTGGAGCCACTGATTGGCTTCTTCGTCAACACGCAGGCGTTGCGCGTGGACCTGTCGGGCTCACCCACCGTGGCGCGGCTGCTGGCCCAGGTTCGCTCCACCGCCCTGGGTGCGCAGGAGCATCAGGACATCCCGTTCGAGCAGGTCGTCGAGGTGCTCAACCCGCCGCGCAGCCTGGCCCACAGCCCCGTGTTCCAGGTCGTGTTCGCGTGGCAGAACGTGCCCGAGGGCGAGCTTGAACTGCCCGGGCTGCAGCTGCAGCCCGTGGGCACGGCATCGACCACCATCAAGTTCGACCTCGACCTTTCCATGCATGAAGCCGGCGAGCGCATCGCCGGCAGTCTCGCCTACGCCACGGCCTTGTTCGACGCGGCCACCGTCGAGCGCCACCTCGGCCATTGGCAGACGCTGCTGCACGCGATGGCGGCCGATGACCAGGCCCTCGTGCAGCGGCTGCCGCTGCTGTCGCCCGAAGAGCAGCATCGGCTGCTGCGTGGCTTCCATGCCACCGAGGCGGTTCTCCCCGCCGAGCGCTGCATCCACGAGCTGTTCGAGGCCCAGGCCGCGCGCACGCCCGAAGGCTGCGCGCTGGTGTTCGAGGGCGTGGCGCTCAGCTACGCCGAGCTCAATGCGCGAGCCAACCGGCTGGCGCACTACCTCGCCGCGCTCGGCGTCGAGCCGGATACTTGCGTGGGCATCGCGTTGCCGCGCGGCATCGAGATGGTGGTGGCGCTGCTGGCCACGCTGAAGGCCGGTGGCGCCTACGTGCCGCTGGACCCGGACTACCCAACCGAACGGCTGGCCTTCATGCTCGCCGACAGCGCCCCGCGCGTGCTGCTCACGCACGCGCGCTTGGTGTCGGTGCTGGGTGCCCTGCCGTCCTCGCTGGCCGTGCTGGAGCTCGATGCCTTGGCCCGGCCGTGGGATGGGCTGCCCGACACCAACCCGGAGCCGGTCGCCCTTGGCCTGCAGCCGTCGCACCTGGCCTACGTCATCTACACCTCGGGTTCCACTGGAAGACCGAAGGGCGTGATGGTCGCGCACCGCAACGTCGTCAACTTCTTCGGCGAGATGCATGCCGCGTTGGGCGTGCAGTCGACCGGCACCTGGCTGGCCGTGACCAGCTTGTCGTTCGACATCTCCGTGTTGGAGCTGTGCTGGACGCTCTCGCACGGCCATGCCGTGGTCATCGCCCCAAGCCAGGCTCAAGTGACAGACCTGCTGAGCCAACACGGCATCACGCACCTGCAGTGCACGCCGTCCATGGCCCGCATGCTGGTCATGGAACCCTCGGCCGCCGCGGGCCTGGCTCGGCTCCAGCGCTTGCTGGTGGGTGGCGAAGCCCTCCCGGCGTCCTTGGCGAGCGACCTGCTGAGTAGGGTCGGCGGCACGGTGACGAACATGTACGGCCCGACGGAGACAACCATCTGGTCGGCACTGCACGAATTGCACGCCGTCCACGGAGCAGTTCCTCTCGGACGACCGTTGTCCAACCAGCGGCTGTACATCGTGGACGCCTACGGGCAACCCGTGCCCGTAGGCGTGGCCGGCGAGATCCACATCGGCGGCGCCGGCGTGGCGCGCGGCTACCTGCACCGTCCCGACCTGACCGCCGAACGCTTCGTCCCGGATCCGTTCGGCACTGAACCCGGGGCTCGCCTGTACTGCACCGGCGACCTCGGCCGATGGCTGCCCGACGGCACGATCCAGTTCCTCGGCCGCAATGACCAGCAGGTGAAGATCCGCGGCTTCCGCATTGAGCCGGGCGAGATCGAAACGGCGCTGCTGCAGTACCCCGCGGTGCGTGCCGTCGTCGTCCTGGCGCGCGAGGACGACCCCGGCGACGAGCGGCTGGTGGCCTACGTGGTCGGCGAGGACGCGCTGGAGCCCGAGGCGCTGCGCGCCCACCTGGTCGCGCGACTGCCCGAGCACATGGTGCCTGCCGCCTATGTGCGCCTCCCCGCGCTGCCGCTCACGCCCAACGGCAAGCTCGACCGGCGTGCACTGCCCGCACCAGGCGGCGAGTCGTATGGCGTGCGTGGTTACCAGGCGCCGCAAGGCGAGCTGGAAGGATGGCTGGCGGTTCTATGGGGCGAATTGCTGGATGTCGAGCGCATCGGCCGGCATGACGACTTTTTCGCCCTCGGGGGCCATTCCCTGAAAGCCGTCCAGCTCACGGCACGCATACGCAACCGGCTCATGGTGGAGGTGCCGTTGGCGGACCTCTTCGCCGATCCGACGCTGGCCGGTTTCGCAACTCGTGTGGCAGCAGCGCGTGCCAGCAAGATCCCGCCTATCGTGCCGGTGGCGCGCAACCAGTGGCTGCCGCTGTCGCTCGCGCAGGAGCGACTGTGGTTCCTCGATCGGTTCAGTCCGGGCACGGTGGCGTTCAACATGCCGGCCGCCGTGCGTCTGAAAGGACGGCTGGATGTCGATGCGCTGCGCCGAACGTTCGACGAGGTGGTGCGCAGGCATGAAGCGCTGCGCACGAAATTCGCATCGAGAGACGGGGTGCCGGTGCAAGAGATCGCGGCGTCCCTCGCGCTGGAGCTGCCGCTCGACGATCTCTCGGAACTTCCCATGCCGGCGCGGGAGGCACAGGCGGAGCAACTGGCCGAGCGGGAATCCTCTGCGCCGTTCGACCTCGCCATGGGCCCGCTCGTGCGCATGCGGCTGCTCCGGCTGGCCGAGACGGAACACATGCTGCTGTTCACGATGCACCACATCGTTTCCGATGGATGGTCGATGGGCGTGCTGGTGCAGGAGGTGGTCGCGCTGTATGCAGCCTTCGCCGCAGGCCGGCCATCGCCATTGGGAGAACTGGCAATCCAGTACGCCGACTACGCGCATTGGCAGCGGCAGTGGCTTGCCGGCGACGTGATGCAGGCCCAGCTGGACTACTGGAAGCAGCGGCTGGCGGGGGCGCCGGCGCTGCTGGCGTTGCCTGCCGACCGGCCGCGGCCCGCGGTGCAAAGCCATCGTGGGGCGGCTCTGGACTTCGTCGTGCCGCCCACCGTCACGGCGGGTCTGCGCGCGCTGGCGCAGCAAGGGCAGGCCACCTTGTTCATGGTGCTGGCCGCGGCCTTCAACGTGCTGCTGCGGCGCTACAGCGGACAGGACGACATCTGCATCGGCACGCCGATCGCCAACCGAGCGCGCGAGGAGCTGGAGCCGCTGATTGGCTACTTCATCAACACGGTGGTCCTGCGCACCCATGTGCGGGACGACGAGACCTTCGCCGATTTGCTGCGGCAGGTGAAGGCCACCACGCTGGATGCGCACGCTCATCAGCACGTGCCGTTCGAACACCTGTTCGATGTCCTGGAGCTGGAGCGCAGTACCAGCCACTCGCCACTGTTCCAGGTCATGCTGATCGTGCAGAACACGCCGCAAGGCGACCTGGAACTGCCAGGCCTCGAACTGCAGCCGCTCGGCATCGAGAGCACGCAAGCCAAGGTCGACCTCACGCTCAACATCGCCGAGGACGGGCAGGGGCTGAGGGCAACCTTCGAGTACAGCACCGACCTGTTCGAGCACGACACCATCGTGCGCATGGCGGCGCACTGCACGCGGTTGCTGGAGGGGATTGCGGCGCAGCCGGACACATGCATCGGCCGGCTGCCGATGATCGGGCTGCCCGAGCGCGAGCGCGTGCTCAGGCAATGGAACGACACGGCCCGGCCGTATCCGGCGTGCGCGGTCCAACGCCTCTTCGAAGCGCATGCGGACCGCTCGCCGGCGCACATCGCCCTTGTCCATGGCGGGCAGGAATGGAGCTATGAGGAGCTGAACGCCCGCGCCAACCGGCTCGCGCGTCACCTGCGCAGTTTGGGTGTGCGCGAGGAGGTGATGGTCGGCCTGTGTACCGCGCGCTCGGTGGAGATGATCGTCGGTTTGCTCGCCATCCTGAAGGCGGGCGGAGCCTATGTGCCGCTGGACCCGGCGTATCCGCGAGAGCGGCTCATGTACATGCTGCAGGACAGCCAGCCGCTGTTGCTGCTGGTCGATCCGACCACTGGCGACGCGATGCGCCCCCTCGCCGACGACCTGCCGATCATCGATCTGGTGCGCGACGCCGGGCTCTGGGCCGACGCGCCGTGGCATGACGTGGATGTGTCGGTCACGCCGCACGATCTCGTGTACGTGATTTACACGTCCGGTTCGACGGGGCGGCCCAAGGGCGTCCAGGTCACGCACGGCAACCTGGTCAACTACTGCCACGCGGCCCAGGAAACTTATGCGCTCGGCCCTGTGGACCGAGGGCTCATGTTCAGTTCGATCAGCTTCGACCTGGCGGTGGAGCACATCTTCTCCATCTTTTCCAGCGGCGGAACGCTCGTTTTGCTGCCGACGCCGCAAATGCCATCGATCGCGGAGTTCTGCCAGCTCATCGAGCGCGAAGGGCTCACCGTGCTCAGCCTGACCACGGGGTACTGGCACGAATGGGTGGCCGAGATGAGCCACGGCCCGGTGCCGACATTGCCCTCGCTGCGGCTGGTTATCGTTGGCGGCGAGCAGGCCTCGCTGCAGCGCTGCCTGCAGTGGCACGACATCATCGGCAATCGCATCGACTGGGTGAACACCTACGGTCCGACCGAGACGACGGTGATATGCACGGCGGGACGCTTCACGCCTGGCGATCCGTTGCACATCGGCCGGGCGATCGCCAACATGCGCGCGTACATCCTCGATCCCCACGGCGAGCCCGTGCCGATGGGGATTGCCGGCGAGCTCCATGTGGGCGGCGCCCAGGTCGGTCGGGGCTACCTGTGCCGCCCGGAGCTGACGGCTGAGCGCTTCGTCCCCGATCCGTTTGCGCTGGAGCCGGGTGCGCGCATGTACAAGACCGGCGACTTGGCGCGGTGGCGGCCGGACGGCACCATCGAGTTCCTTGGCCGCAACGACCACCAGGTCAAGGTCCGAGGCTTTCGCATCGAGCTGCAGGAGATCGAGTTTGCCCTGCTGCAGCAACCTGGTCTGCGGGAGGCGGTGGTACTGGCTCGCGAGGACATGCCGGGGGACAAGCGGCTGGTGGCCTATTACACGGGGAACGGTGTCGCCCCCGAAACGATCCGGGCAAGGCTTGCGCAGCGCCTCTCGGATTACATGCTTCCGGTGGCGTTCGTGCATCTGGATCGGCTGCCGCTCACGCCCAACGGCAAGCTCGACCGCAACGCCTTGCCCGCACCTGAGGCCGGCGCCCATGCCTCGCGTCTCCATGAGCCTCCGCAAGGCGACATCGAGCAGACGCTGGCCAATCTGTGGCACGGCCTGCTCGGTGTCGAGCGCATCGGCCGCCACGACGACTTCTTCGCGCTGGGCGGCCACTCGCTGCGGGCCGTGCAACTGGCCTCGCGCATCCGCGCTCGCCTGGGTTGCGAGATGCCGCTGGCCGAGCTGTTCGCCCACCCCACGCTGGCCGCCTTCGCGCAGCGCGTGGCCGTGGCGAGCGCGAGTACCTTGCCGGCCATCGTGCCGGTCCCGCGCGAGGAAGCGCCGCCCCTGTCGTACGCGCAGCAGCGGTTGTGGTTCCTGGCGCAGCTGGACGAGCGCGCCAGCGCCGCCTACCTGATGCCTGCCGGCGTGCGCCTCATCGGTGCGCTCGACGTGGCGGCGCTGCAGGGTGCCCTGGACCGCGTCGTCGCGCGGCATGAGGCGCTGCGCACGTGCTTCGCATCGATCGACGGCACGCCGGTCCAGGTGATCTCGCCACCGGAAGCCGGCTTCGCGCTGACGCAGGTGAACCTGTCGGAGCATGCGCAGCCCGAGGCCGAGCTCGAGCGGCTGGCCGCCGAAGAAGCCACGGCGCCGTTCGACCTGGAACACGGTCCACTCATCCGCGGGCACCTCCTGCGCCTGGCCGACGATGACCACGTGCTGCTGGTGACGATGCACCACATCGTCTCGGACGGCTGGTCCATGGGCGTGCTGATCGACGAGCTCAGCGCGCTGTACGCCGCGTATGCCCAAGGTCGGCCCGATCCGCTGCCGGCCCTGGCGATCCAGTACGCCGACTACGCCGTGTGGCAGCGCCGCTGGATCACGGGCGAGGTGCTGCAGCGCCAGCTCGACTTCTGGCTCGACCACCTGTCGGGCGCGCCGGCCCTGCTGGAGCTGCCCACGGATCGGGCTCGCCCGGCGGTGCGGGACTACGAGGGCGCGTCCGTTGCCTTCGAGATCGACGGCGAACTCTGCGCCCAACTCAAGGCCTTGAGCCAGCGCCATGGCACGACGCTGTTCATGACGCTGCTGGCCTCCTGGGCCGCGCTGCTGTCTCGCCTGTCGGGCCAGCACGAGGTGGTCATCGGCACCCCGGTGGCCAACCGCACCCGCGCGGAGGTCGAGCCACTCATCGGCTTTTTCGTCAACACGCTGGCGCTGCGCATCGACCTGTCACGCGCGCCCACCGTGGCCGAACTGCTCTCCCAGGTGCGAGCGACCACGCTGGCCGCCCATGATCACCAGCATGTGCCTTTCGAGCAGATCGTCGAGGCGATCAACCCGCCGCGCAGCCTGGCCCATGCCCCCGTGTTCCAGGTCGTGTTCGCCTGGCAGAACGCGCCGGAAGGGCGCCTAGAGCTCCCCGGGCTGCAACTGGAGCCGGTGGACAGCGCCTCGTGCTCGATCAAGTTCGATCTCGATGTCTCCCTGCACGAGGCGGGTGGCCGCATCGTCGGCTCCATCGGCTATACCAGCGCCTTGTTCGATGCACCCACCGTCGAGCGCCATCTCGTGCACTGGCAGACCCTGCTGCGCGCCATGGTCCACGACGACGCGACGCTCGTGCCATGCCTGCCGCTGATGCCCGCCGAGCAGGAGCAGCAGCAGCTGCACGCTTGGAACGCCACCGAGGCACTCGTGCCCGCACACCGCTGCGTCCACGAGCTGTTCGAGGAACAGGCCATCCGCACCCCCGAGGCCATCGCACTGGTCTTCGGGCACGTCACCCTGAGCTACACAGCGCTCAACGCGCAGGCCAACCGGCTGGCGCATCACCTCATCGCATCGGGCGTCGGTCCCGACTGCGGCGTGGCGGTCGCTCTGCCGCGCAGCCCCCAGTTGGTGGTCGCGTGGCTCGCCACGCTCAAGGCCGGCGGCGCCTACGTGCCGCTGGACCCGGACTACCCGGCCGAGCGGCTCGCCTTCATGCTGCAAGACAGCGCACCAGCCGTGTTGATCACCCAGGCCGACACCCAGGCGAAGCTGGGCGCACTGTCATCGTCGCTGATGGTGCTGGACCTCGATGCGTCGACGCGGGCCTGGGACGGACTGCCCGCCACCAACCCCGATCCGGCTGCGCTCGGCCTGAGCTCGTCGCACCTGGCCTACGTCATCTACACCTCCGGCTCCACTGGCACGCCGAAGGGCGTGATGGTGGCGCATCAGGCGGTGGTCAAGCTGGTGATGAACAACGGCTACGCCCGCTTCGATGCATCGGACCGCGTGGCCTTCGCCGCCAACCCGGCGTTCGATGCCAGCACCATGGAGGTGTGGGCGCCGCTGCTCCACGGCGGTGCGATCGTCGTCATCGAGCAGGACGTGCTGCTCGATGCGGCGGGCTTCGCGCTGGCGCTGCAGCGCCACGCGGTCAGCGTGCTGTTCATGACCATCGGGCTCTTCCACCAGTACGCGCCGCTGCTGGGCGGCGCGATACGGCAGCTGCGCTATTTGATGGTCGGCGGCGACCTGCACGACCCGCGCGTGTTCGAGCAGGTGCTGCGCGCCAGTCCGCCCCGCCACCTGCTGCACGTCTACGGGCCAACGGAGACCACGACCTTCGCGATGTCGTACGACGTGCGCGAGGTGCCACCCGCTGCGGTATCACTGCCGCTGGGCGGGCCGATCGCCAACACGCGCATCTACATCCTGGACGGGCGGGGCATGCCGGTGCCCGTGGGCGTGCGAGGCGAGATCCACATCGGCGGTGCGGGCGTCGCGCGCGGCTACCTTGGGCGCCCGGACCTCACCGCCGAGCGGTTCCTGCCCGATCCGTACGTGTCGCAGCCGGGGGCGCGGATGTACCGCACGGGCGACGTGGGCCGATGGAGACCCGACGGCACGATCGAGTTCCTTGGCCGGAACGACCACCAAGTGAAGATCCGGGGCTTCCGCATCGAACTGGGCGAGATCGAGGCGCGGCTTCGCGAGCACCCTGATGTGCGCGACGCCGTGGTGCTCGCGCGCGAGGATTCGCCGGGGCACAAGCGGCTCGTCGCCTATGTCACCGCGCCGTCAGCGCTGGTGCCCGAGACCCTGCGGGAGCATCTGGGCAGCCGCCTGCCGGAGTTCATGGTGCCGGCGGCTTACGTGCAGCTCGACGCATGGCCGCTCACGCGAAACGGCAAGCTCGACCGGCAGGCCTTGCCTGCACCGCAGGCCGATGCGTTCGGGAGCTTCGCCTGCGAACCGCCGCAAGGCGAGCCGGAGACCACGCTGGCGGCCATCTGGACCGAACTGTTGGACGTCGAGCGCATCGGCCGCCACGACAACTTCTTCGCGCTGGGCGGCCACTCCCTGCTGGCGGTGCAACTGACCTCGCGCATCCGCGCTCACCTGGGCTGTGAGATGCCGCTGGCCGAGCTGTTCGCCCACC
Organism: uncultured Burkholderiales bacterium; assembly: GCA_966248995.1. Taxonomy (GTDB): domain Bacteria; phylum Pseudomonadota; class Gammaproteobacteria; order Burkholderiales; family Burkholderiaceae_C; genus Albitalea. The sequence continues at coordinate 13,525 of CBINBY010000042.1, forward strand.
CCACGCTCGCGGCCTTCGCGCAGCGCGTGGCCGTGGCGAGCGCCAGTACCTTGCCGGCCATCGTGCCGGTCCCGCGTGAGGAAGCGCTGCCCCTGTCGTACGCGCAGCAGCGGTTGTGGTTCCTGGCGCAGCTGGACGAGCGCGCCAGCGCCGCCTACCTGATGCCTGCCGGCGTGCGCCTCATCGGTGCGCTCGACGTGGCGGCGCTGCAGGGTGCCCTGGACCGCGTCGTCGCGCGGCATGAGGCGCTGCGCACGTGCTTCGCATCGATCGACGGCACGCCGGTCCAGGTGATCTCGCCACCGGAAGCCGGCTTCGCGCTGACGCAGGTGAACCTGTCGGAGCATGCGCAGCCCGAGGCCGAGCTCGAGCGGCTGGCCGCCGAAGAAGCCACGGCGCCGTTCGACCTGGAACACGGTCCACTCATCCGCGGGCACCTCCTGCGCCTGGCCGACGATGACCACGTGCTGCTGGTGACGATGCACCACATCGTCTCGGACGGCTGGTCCATGGGCGTGCTGATCGACGAGCTCAGCGCGCTGTACGCCGCGTATGCCCAAGGTCGGCCCGATCCGCTGCCGGCCCTGGCGATCCAGTACGCCGACTACGCCGTGTGGCAGCGCCGCTGGATCACGGGCGAGGTGCTGCAGCGCCAGCTCGACTTCTGGCTCGACCACCTGTCGGGCGCGCCGGCCCTGCTGGAGCTGCCCACGGATCGGGCTCGCCCGGCGGTGCGGGACTACGAGGGCGCGTCCGTTGCCTTCGAGATCGACGGCGAACTCTGCGCCCAACTCAAGGCCTTGAGCCAGCGCCATGGCACGACGCTGTTCATGACGCTGCTGGCCTCCTGGGCCGCGCTGCTGTCCCGCCTGTCGGGCCAGCACGAGGTGGTCATCGGCACCCCGGTGGCCAATCGCACACGTGCGGAAGTCGAGCCCCTCATCGGCTTTTTCGTCAATACGCTGGCGCTGCACGTCGACCTGTCACGCGCGCCCACCGTGGCCGAACTGCTCTACCAGGTGCGAGCGACCACGCTGGCCGCCCATGACCACCAGGACGTTCCTTTCGAGCAAATCGTCGAGGCGCTCAACCCGCCGCGCAGCCTGGCCCATGCCCCCGTGTTCCAGGTTATGTTCGCTTGGCAGAACGCGCCCGAAGGGAATCTGGCGCTGCCCGGTCTGCGGCTGCAACCGGTGGGCTCGACGTCGGACGCCGCCAAGTTCGACCTGGAACTGTCCCTGCACGAGGACGGCGAGCGCATCGTCGGACAGCTCGGCTATGCCCGTGCCTTGTTCGATGCAGGGACCATCGCGCGCCATCTGGGCCATTGGCGCATCCTGCTAGGCGCGATGGTCATCGATGACCGGGCGGCAATCGCGCGCCTGCCGTTGCTGTCCCATGAAGAACGGCAGCAGCTGCTGTGCGGTCGGAACGCCAACGAAGTGTCCTTCCCGGGCCACCGTTGCATCCATGCGCTGTTCGAGGAGCAAGCCGCGCGCACGCCCGAAGCCATCGCGCTGGTCTACAAGCACACCAGGCTCAGCTACGCCGAACTGAACGTCCAGGCCAATCGGCTCGCCCATCATCTGATCGGGCTGGGCGTCGGCCCTGACGTGCCGGTGGCCATTGCGTTGCCGCGCGGCGTCGACATGGTGCGTGCCATGCTGGCCACTCTCAAGGCCGGTGGTGCCTACGTTCCGCTGGATCCTGCCTACCCGAGCGAGCGCCTGGCCTTCATGCTGGCCGACTGCGCGCCGCGGGTGTTGATCACCGGTGCCGGCCTTCGTGCCGGTTTGGGGGTGCTGCCCGCATCGCTGGCCGTGATGGAAATTGATTCGCCGTCCAGCAAGTGCGGCTGCCTGCCCGCGACCAACCCTGACCCTGCCGCCCTGGGCCTGACGTCCTCGCACCTGGCCTACGTCATCTACACGTCCGGTTCCACTGGCACACCCAAGGGGGTGGCGGTGGAACATCGCCAGCTCGCCAACCTGGTGAGCTGGCACGGCCGGAACTTCCGGCTTCGTGCGGGCGAACGTACCTCCAGTGTCGCAGGCACCGGCTTCGACGCCGCCGCCTGGGAGACTTGGTCGCCCTTGTGCGCGGGTGCCACGCTCGTCCTGCCCCCGGCGTACGTCACCGGCGATGTGCAGGCGCTCCTCGCCTGGTGGCAAGGCGAAGCGTTGGACGTGAGCTTCCTGCCCACGCCGCTTGCCGAGCAGGCCCTGGCCAATGCCCAAGCCCATCCGAGGTTGAGGATTCTGCTGACCGGTGGCGACCGGTTGCGCCAGCTGCCGGGCAGTCAGAGCTTCGCCGTCATCAATAACTACGGTCCCACGGAGACGACGGTCGTGGCGACCTCCGGAGCCATTCAGCAGCCAGGCGAGACGCCGCACATTGGCAGCCCGATCGCCAACACCCGCATCTACTTGCTCGATGCGCACGGCGCGCCGGTGCCCGTGGGTGTGGCTGGAGAGATTTACATCGGCGGCGCCAGCGTGGCGCGCGGCTACCTCAACCGCCCCGAGCTCACCGCCGAGCGGTTCTTGCCGGATCCGTTCGTGTCAGAGCGTGGCGCGAGGATGTACCGCAGCGGCGACCTGGGACGCTGGCGCACCGACGGCATGATCGAGTTCCTGGGGCGCAACGACCATCAGGTCAAGGTCCGGGGGTTTCGCATCGAGCCCGGGGAGATCGAGGCAGCCCTGCGCTCCCACCCCGAGGTGAGCGACGCGGTAGTCCTCGCGCGCGAGGACGCGCCCGGCGACAAGCGCCTCGTGGCCTATGTCATTGGGGACGTCGTGCAGCCCGAGTCGCTGCGCGCGCACCTGGCCGCGCAACTGCCCGACTACATGGTGCCCGCGGCCTATGTGCGCCTCGATGCACTGCCCCTCACATCCCACGGCAAGCTGGACCGCCGCGCGCTGCCGGCGCCCACCGAAAGTTCCTGCGGCAGCGGCGCCTATGACCCGCCCCAAGGCGACCTGGAGGTCGGGCTGGCCTCGATCTGGAGTGAACTGCTCGGTGTGTCCTGCGTTGGCCGCCACGACGACTTTTTCGCGTTGGGCGGCCACTCGCTGCTGGTTCTGCAAGCGGTATCGCGCGTGAGCCGGCACATTCAGCGCGACGTCCCGGTGCACGTGCTCTTCATCGCACCCACGGTGGCCCTGCTGGCCAGGGAGCTTGCAGGGGCCGAAGAATCGGCAAGAGCGCGAAGCCTGGTGCCGATCCGGACCCCGGGCCATCGTGCGCCGCTGTTCATCGTGCATGCCGGCGACGGAGAGGTGGGATACGCACGCAACCTCGCGCCCCATCTGCCATCCGACCGGCCGGTGTACGCGTTGGCGGCAGCCGGGTTTGCCAGCGGCGAAACACCATTGACGGACATTGCGGCGATGGCTGCTGCCTACCTGCCGGCGATACGCACCGTGCAGCCGCAGGGGCCTTACCACCTCATCGGTTGGTCGGCCGGCGGGAGCATCGCTTACGAGATGGCCTGCCAGCTACACCACGGCGGCGAAACCGTGGACTTCCTCGGCCTGATCGATACCGCGGCTGACCAGCGCGGTGGACATGAACCGGATGAAGCAGCCGCCTTGCTGCATCACCTGACACGGGACGCGCCGGCCGAGCTGCTGCAGCTTCTCCGCGCGCAGGCAGAGCTTGGCGATGTCGAGGGCATGCTCGCGGCGGGGCAGGAGGCAGGCGTGCTGGCGGCGAACATCGAAATGTCCACCCTGAAGCGCCATGTCGCCGTACGGCACGGCCTCTTGGTGGCAGTACTACGGTATGCACCGGTACCGATTCCGGTCAAGCTGCAACTGTTCTACGCGGCCGACGAGCGGCGGCCGGATCCGAGTCTCGGGTGGCAGGAGATCGCTGGTGGGCGCCTGGAGATGACGCCGGTTTCCGGGACCCATTGGTCCATGGTGGACACGCCCCATGTCGGTTCCCTCGGGGCCGCGATCTCCGCAGCTATCGAGAAAGTTCCTGATTGAGTCGCTTTTCGCCGTACTCACTCAACGACGCCCTGTATCCGAAGCGTGATTCCACCCTTGCGAACGCGTGTATGCCTTGTTGATTCGGGCGATGTGCTGGGCAGGCTGGAAGGTGCAACTGTTCCTCGGTACGAAACTGCCGAGAGGTTAAAGCCGATGGTGATGACCGCGATAGAGCGGGTCCTCGGCAACGCCGAAGAACGCCACCCGAACGAGCTCGTGATTCCAGGTGCTGGCGATGTGGTGGTGGAGCAGTACCTCGAAAACTTTCTCTATCTGAAGGGGACGCTGCAACTCGCCAGGGAGGCGGCGGACAAGGCCATTACCCCAGCTCTGGCCGCGGAACTGGGTCGTGAGTACGCGATGCTCAAGGATTTCCAGGCTTACGAACGCGAGCGCCGCGAGGTCATCCGGACCGATACAAGTTCAGAGCCGATGGCGACGCCACGTACGACCTTTCCCGACATCTGCTGAGCGACGAGGCATCACTGGGCGACACTCACCCGCTCGCCCAGCGGCTTCACTTCGTGGCGGTCGACGAGATGCACGACATGAATCGCGCGATGTTCACCGTGCTGCAGCATCTACTCCAAGCGAATCGTCGTTTGCGCTTTCGCCGGCATCGGAGGCCGCAACCAGGTCATCCACGCGCGTGCCGGCGGTTGCATACGCGACCGACGACTTCTCGGCCATCGACGACAGGGATACGCGCGAGCGTGTACTGAGAGCGATGCTGTTGTTCGCCGGCGCAACAATTGATGTCAAGGACCGTGCCCGCTCGGCAAACATGGTCGGATTGCTGGCATCGACCAGCGACTACGTCGTCAGCTCGGCGAGATGACTCACTGGATCAGGTCAGGGCTCGACAGGCGCCACCAAGGTTCCTCGGCAGCGCGCCTGTCCGCAGCGGCAGGGGTAGTCTGAAGGGTCATCGCCCTCGTCGATGTCCAGGGCGTAGTCCAGAAACAGCTCCTCGCCGGCACCGACGGCCTTGATCGTCTCGATCCTCACCGTGAGTTGCCCCTCGTCGGTGTACTCCTCGATGGCCTCGCAATTCGGTTCGCACGCATGATTCAGGTGCCGCGTCGCATTGCCATCCTGGGCGCCATCAATCAGCGTGCCGTCCGACAGGCCGAAGAGATAGGTCAACCGATCGTTCCACGCCATGGCGCGCGCCTCGCGCGCGGTGTAGCGCCGACCGGCGTACTCGCCCACGAGCGTTCCTGAAGGCAACTCGCACGCTGCGAAGACGCCGTAGCCATGCACTCTGCTGTGGCGCACCTCGAGGTGCTCAAGCGGCGAGGCGATGTTCTTGCTTTGCATGGGGCGGGCATTGTGCACGACGTGAGATGCCGGGCGCCTGCAACTCGGACCGTAATCGCTGGTTGAGCCAGGTGACGTACTCGCATTGACGTGCCGGATGTCATGGCGTTCTCAATGAGGGTGGGCGCGCATCTGCGCCAGGGTCTCGGTCAACCGTTGAACCCAGGGATGCGCGGCGCCGAGCGCCTTGCTGCCGGCTGACACTGCCCGCTGCAGCAACTCGATCGCATCGGCCGGATGGCCGTCTTGCCACAGAGCGAAGGACAGGTTTCGCATCGACATCAGCGTGTCCGGATGCGACTCGCCGAGCACTCGCCGCTGCTCGGTCACCACCGTTTGCTCCAGCGCTCGCGCTGCAGACAACTCACCCTGCCGCCTCAGCGTTGCCGCCAGATTGCCCATGGCACGCAAGGTCGTCGGATGCGAGTCGCCCAGCACGCCGCGCAGCCCGGCCAGCACCTGCTCCTGCATGCCGCGGGCCGCGGCAAACTCGCCCTGGTCATGCAGCAGGGTCGCCAGGCTATTCAGCGCAGCGAGCGTGTCCGGATGGGTCTGGCCGAGTACGCGGCGGCGGGCGTCCAGCACGTTTTCATACATCGGCCGCGCGGCACACAGGTCGCCCTGCGTGTGCAGGATGCCCGCCAGGTCGCCCATGGAAGCCAGCGTATGCGGGTGTGCATCACCCAGGACCCGGCGGTGTGTGTCGAGCACCTGCTCTAGGAGCACGCGGGCCGCAGGCAGATCGCCCTGTTCATGCACGATGCCCGCCAGGTTGTGCAAGGTGCTCAGCGTTTCCGGATGCATCTCGCCCCGCACGCGGCGGCGCGCAGGCAGGACCTGTGATGTGGGCGTGCTCCACTGAGGAGGTGCGCCTCCTCGGCCGCGAGTACCTGGCGCGCTATGGCATACGGCTGGTGTCGCGCGAGCAGTTCGCGCAGCTCGGCGCCAAGCTCGTCCACGGGATGCTTGCGCCCCTGTGCGAGGAGGATGAGCAGCACTTGCGGGGAACATGGTTTCCCGAAGCGGAAATCCCCGTGCTCTGTACGACACGCCGGTTCCTGAAGCGCGACAACAGCGCCAGGCTGAGTCGCTGGTTCCTGGATTACGACCAGGAGTGGGCGGCCAAGCTCGACATCGAGCTGCCGCACGAGCAGCGGGAGATGGCGTCTGACTTTTCGGTGCGGCTGTTGAACGGCGTGGCTGGCAGCGGGAAGACGCTGATCGCGATCAACCGTGCGCTGCTGCTGGCGGAGCTGTTTCCACGCCAGCGCATCCTGGTGCTGATCCACAACACGCCCATCGTGGCCGACCTGAAGGAACGGCTGCATCAGATGCGGGGCGGCCTTCCGGCGAATGTGGTGATGCTGACCGTGTTCCAGTGGCTGCGCCAGCAGTGGAGAGACGCATTCGGCGGCTTTCCGAGAATGCCCGAAGATCCTCGCGCGGTGGACGAGTTGGTGCATCACCACCGCATGCGGTGGCCCGATCTGAAAGCCTCCACCGCGCAACTGGTGGCCGAGATCGACTTCATCAACGACATGTTGATCGCCGATGAGAGGGCGTACCTTGCGGCAAGCCGTGTCGGCCGTCGCTTCGCGCTGGGGGCCGCAGAGCGCGTGCAGGTGTGGGCGCTCTACCAGGCCGTGACTTCCAGCCTGCAACGGCAAGGGCGCATGCCGTGGAGCGGGGTGCCGCGCGCGATTTGCCTCGCCCCCAAGCGCCATCCAAGGCTCGAACGCTACGAACACATCCTGGTGGATGAGGCTCAGTTTTTCGCGCCGTCGTGGTTCGAGGTGGTGAAGCTGTCACTGGTGGCACAGGGCCAGCTTTTCCTGTGTGCCGACCCCACGCAGGGGTTCCTGAAGCAGCGCCTGAGCTGGAAGCGCGCCGGTCTCGAGGTGGCGGGCCGTACCAAGAAGCTGCGGCGTTCGTACCGCACGACCCGTGCGGTCCTGGAGGCGGCGACTGCGGTTTTGACCGTGCTGGGTCAAGGCGATGGAGAGGACTGCGTGGTGCCTGACTACACCGGCATGGAGCCAGGCGAGCGGCCCGTGCTCGCCCGGACTAGTACGCGACAGGACGCGATCGATCGCGTTCGCAACGAGCTGGTTGACGCGCACAAGCGCGGCATCCCTCTGAGCGCGTTCCTCGTTATCTATGGCGAGCAGGTGAACAAGCGGGCGCTGTACGCCCGTCTTGCCAAGCGATTCGACGCAGGCAACGTATGGTGGTTCAACAAGCGAGATCAGAAGCGCAACCCCCCGCGAGGTCACGGCCGGGAATACCTGCGGCTGGCGAACCTCGATACGGCGACCGGACTCGAGGGGTCCATCGTCTTCCTGATCGGCGTCGAGGATCTGTTCTTCAAGGGCACCGTCGCCGGACTTGGCGAGGAGGAGCAGGCGGAGCGCCGGGAGGAGAATGCGCGCAAGTTGTACATGGCGATGACACGGGCTGGGCAGCGACTGGTGGTTGTGTCGGCCGAGGAGTTGCCGCAAGAACTGGAGGCCCTGTTTGCGGTGTCGCCCGATGCTGCACTGCCAGTTCAGTCGCCATAAGCACGCTTGATGGTGGGCGTGCCGTACTTCCTCGCTCGTGCCGTACTTCCTCCCTCAGATGTAGCCGAACCCCAAGGCAAGCAGCATTCCGGAAAGTGCAAGGCCCACCAGGAACGGCGACCTTGGCATTGCCAAGACTCCAACGCCTGAGACTCCGAGGAGGTACGCACCGACCAGCCGGACAAGGTGTGCGTCGCCAACAGAGGCCGCGTGAACAGCTACCTGCCCCGCAAGCATGAGCAGCGGCCCGAACATGACAAACCAGAAGGCAGAGCGCCGCTCCACGGGAGCACTGAACTTGCCGATGAGGCCGTCAGCGACGGCATGTGTGAGTGGAGCGCGGAACTTCACCAGGCCGTACAAGATGTGGCCGACGCCCAAGGCGAAGAGGGCCCACGGCAAAACGGGCGAGATCGAAGGATGTGCCATATGCAAAGTTTTGGGTGGTGCTGTGCCTCACACTTTGAAGCCTGATGCGCGCGCTCGGTCGGCGTTGTAAAGGCTCAGGGCGGTGTGCCATAGATGTTCCTGTACCTGGCCGGCATGTCAAACCCTTGGACGTTGCCGGCAAGCACCATCACGATCAGGGACGAGGCGATGGCCCCGAGGAGCATCGGAATGGCAACGAGTAGGGCACCGCGCGTAGTCAACGTTCGAACGTGGCCGCGGGCAGCACAGCCCAGGTGGGTAAAGACGGCGATGACCGCCAGGCCGTAGTAGGGCGCGAAGAAGTACGCGTGCGGTCGCGCATGCAAGCCGGCAGCGGCGAAGTAGAAGTTCGTGTCGAGCGAGAGCGCGAAGCGACCGGCCATGACGGCGCCGACGTGGATGATCAGAAAGAGGGCGAGGTAGGCGCCGGACAAGGCCTGGGCCCATGCGACGGTGCCCTGCCGCTCATTTCGGCGAACGATCAGGAGCCACAGGCCGCTCAAAGCCTGAAACCCGACGCAGGCCAGGAGCAGCGCTTCGACGGCAGGCTGCCGATACACCGTGCGCGCAACCTGCATGAAGGCCAGGTGCGCCGCGATGCCCGCCACCCCGGCGAGGTGATTGGCGACATGGATCACGACGAAGGTGGCGACCACAGCGGCCGAAACGCGATGCAGCCGGCGCAGGCGCATTGTTGGTGAAGGAGGGCGGACCATGCGGCAATCGTATGCATGCCCTCGCGCCCGGTCTTGAACGGTTGCGACATACTGCGCCGCGATGTTGCCCCGTCCCGTCACCGCGCGACTCATCCCGTCGCGCTCTTCGCTCGCCTCGTGCGTCCGTGCCTTCGTCGCACGTAGCACGGTGGGTGTCGCACTCAAGCCGAACGAGCGAGTGAACCATTTCCCGGCCACACCCGCGTGCACGCTCACCTGGTTCCTGCAGGGCGAGTGCGAGCTCGTACCGGGCGGCATGCGCTTGCCGCGCATCGTGTTCGCTGGACCGCAGACGCAACCGACATGCACATACAACCCTGGCCCGGTACACGCGTTCATGATGGTCGTCATGCCGGACGCCCTGCATGCTATTGCGGGCATCGATGCCGGGACACACGTGGACATGCTGTGCGATGCCCAAACCGTGTTCGATGCGGACTGGCGCAGGCTGCTGCGCGCGGTGCTCGATGCGGCTGACGATGCCGATCGCGTGCGCAGCATCGAGGCGTTTCTCGACCCTCTGTGGCAGGCCTGCCGCAGCGAGGGCGCCGCGGCGCGGCGCTATCACGACTGGACCCGGGCGCTGGCGATGCGCGCCGTGTCGTCGGGCGTCGGACGCAGCGCGCGGCAGGCTGAGCGACGTGTACGAGCGTGGGCGGGCCTTCCGTTGCGCAGACTGCGCGCGCTGGCGCGTGCCGAGAGCGCGTTGCTCGACGCACTGGAGGCTCACTCCAGGGGCCGGGTTGATTGGGCCGGCATCGCGGCCCACACCGGTTTCGCCGACCAGCCGCACTTGTCCCGCGAGGCCCGCCGTGTCAGCGGCTGCAGCCCGTGTGAGCTGCTGCGGCGCATCGAGTTGGAGGAGCCGTTCTGGATCTATCGCATCTGGCAGTAGTCGCGCGGCCGCGGGTGAAGCTCGTCCGATTTGTCGTCACCGCTTCCCTCACCGCATACGTTCGCCTTTCGCGCACGCCCGGCAACTGCCGTGGCACACCGCCGTCGAAGTCTCTGCAGTCCTCCCTGTCTGCCACCCAGGTCTTGAGCAGACCGGGCAGATTTCCAGATCATTGAGGATCCTGCTCTCAAAGCCGTATTCGATGACCACGACCTCCATCCCGACATTGAGCGAGCTCCAGTTCTTCGAGGCCTCCGCCTTCGCCTCCACCCCATTGCGCCGTGCGATCACCACTGCGACGCGCGTGACGGAGCCGGAAGCCGTGTCCCGGATCCTGCCTGGTGCCCGCATGCCCCCGGACGTCGCGCACCGCAGCACGGCGTTGGCTGCCCGGATCGCGCATACGCTGCGCAATCGAAAGGCATCGGCGGGACGTGCCGGGTTGGTACAGAACCTCCTGCAGGAATACGCGCTTTCCTCACAGGAAGGTGTGGCCTTGATGTGCCTGGCCGAGGCGCTGCTCCGCATCCCGGATTCGGCCACGCGCGACACCTTGATCCGCGACAAAGTTGCACAGGGGCAGTGGGCCTCCCATCTCGGCAAGAGCGGCTCCCTTTTCGTCAATGCGGCGACGTGGGGCCTGCTGATCACCGGCAAGCTGGTTTCCACGCACAGCGAAGCCGGACTGTCCGCTGCCATCGGCCGTCTGGTGAACCTCGGCGGCGAGCCGCTCATCCGCAAGGGCGTGGACATGGCCATGCGGATGATGGGCGAGCAGTTCGTCACCGGCGAGACCATCGTGGAGGCTCTGCAGAACGCTCGGGCGCAGGAGCGAGTGGGTTTTCGCTACTCGTTCGACATGCTCGGTGAGGCAGCGATGACCGCGCGAGACGCCGAGGGATACCTGCGCGAGTATGAGAACGCCATCCTGGCCATCGGGCAGGCGTCGGCTGGCCGTGGCATCTACGAGGGTCCGGGCATCTCCATCAAGCTGTCTGCTCTGCATCCCCGCTACAGCAGAGCCCAGCGCGACCGCGTGATGGCCGAGCTCTACCCGGTGCTCGTTCGCCTTTGCGCACTTGCCAAGCGATTCGACATCGGCCTGAATATCGATGCCGAAGAGGCCGACCGCCTGGAGCTTTCGCTCGATCTGTTGGAAAGGCTCGCATTCGAGCCGCAGCTGCAGTCGTGGAACGGCCTCGGCTTCGTGATCCAGGCTTACCAGAAGCGGTGTCCCCACGTCATCGACTATCTTGTTGATTTGGCGCAGCGAAGCAGCCGTCGACTGATGGTGCGCCTTGTCAAGGGTGCCTACTGGGACTCGGAGATCAAGCGGGCCCAGCTCGATGGACTGGAAGGCTATCCGGTCTACACCCGCAAGCCTTATACGGATGCCTCGTACATTGCGTGCGCGCGCAAGCTGCTCGCTGCTCCCAACGATATCTACCCGCAGTTCGCCACGCACAACGCGCACACGCTGGCGGCGATTTACGAGCTCGCGGATCCAACGCGTTATGCCCCGGGGCAGTACGAGTTCCAGTGCCTGCACGGTATGGGCGAGCCGCTGTACGAGCAGGTCGTGGGAGACGCGTCGGAGGGGAAGCTGGGCCGTCCCTGTCGGATCTATGCGCCCGTGGGAACCCACGAGACTTTGCTTGCGTATCTGGTCCGACGCCTCCTTGAGAACGGCGCCAACACCTCGTTCGTGAACCGAATCGCCAATCACGCGCTGTCCGTCGAGGAATTGGTACGTGACCCGCTGGACGTGATCGAGGAGTTGGCGCGCGCGGAGGGCGAGATCGGTCTGCCGCATCCCGCGATCCCGCTGCCGTCGGCTCTCTATGGCGACGCCCGCGTCAACTCGCGCGGTCTGGACCTCGCCAGCGAGTCTCGGCTCGGCGAACTCGCCATCGGCATGAAAACCGCTTGCGCAAAGCTTCGAGCCGAACCGCTCCTGGCCTTCGACACGGAGCAGGGCAGCTACGAGGCCGTCAGGAATCCGGCGAACGTGCTGGACATCGTCGGGGAAGTCCGGGAGTGCACCGAGGCCGAGTTGGTGGCGGCGCTCCGGCATGCACATGATGTCGCTCCGCTCTGGGCTGCCACTAGCCCCGCTGAGCGGGCAGGGGCACTGGAGGGCGCTGCGCAGTGCCTGGAGGCCGACACGCCACGCCTCATTGCAGTCCTCATGCGTGAGGCCGGCAAGACGGCTTCCAATGCCGTTGCCGAAGTTCGCGAAGCGGTGGACTTCCTGCGCTATTACGCGCGGCAGGCGCGTACCGAATTCGACAATGCAACGCACCGGCCTCTCGGACCGGTCGTATGCATCAGCCCGTGGAACTTCCCGCTGGCGATCTTCACCGGCCAAGTCTCGGCAGCGCTCGCTGCCGGCAACGTGGTCCTGGCAAAGCCTGCAGAGCAGACGCCGCTGATCGCCGCGCTGGCGGTGCGCGCGCTGTGGGCGGCAGGCGTTCCAAGGGCTGCGCTGCAATTGACCCCGGGCCGGGGAGCGGTGGTTGGGGCGAAGCTGGTAGCGGACGAGCGAGTCCGTGGCGTGCTGTTCACAGGCTCGACGGAAGTCGCGCGCATTCTGCAGCGCACGCTTGCCGGCCGGGTTGACCAGTACGGTCGGGCCGTTCCGCTGGTGGCGGAGACCGGTGGCCAGAACGCCATGATCGTGGACTCCTCCGCTCTGGTCGAGCAGGTGGTGGGAGATGTTCTGGTGTCTGCGTTCGACAGCGCCGGGCAACGCTGCTCCGCGCTCCGTGTGCTTTGCGTACAGGAGGAAACGGCAGATCGCGTCCTCGACATGCTCCTCGGCGCCATGGCGGAACTTCGCGTCGGAGACCCGAGCCGTCTCGCAACCGATGTGGGGCCCGTGATCGATGCCGAAGCAAAGGCGAACATCGATCGTCACGTCGAGGGGATGCGTGCCAAGGGGCGCAGGGTTCACCAGGTTTCGGCCCGGCTGGAGCAGCCGCTGCCTTCGGGCACCTTCGTTCTGCCCACACTCATCGAGATCGAGAATATTTCCGAGCTCAGGCACGAAGTCTTCGGGCCCGTGCTGCATTTCGTGCGCTTCCGACGACCCGAGCTGGACGGTTTGCTCAGCCAGATCAACGGCACGGGATACGGCCTGACGATGGGCCTGCACACCCGCATCGACGAAACGATCGCCCGCGTGGTGGACGCGGCGCATGCCGGCAATGTCTACGTGAATCGGAACATGGTGGGCGCCGTTGTCGGTGTCCAGCCGTTCGGGGGCGAAGGGTTGTCGGGCACGGGTCCAAAGGCCGGTGGACCGCTGTATCTCTATCGGCTCCTGTCCAGGCGGCCGGACCATGTCCTCTTGCAAGCGATGGCCGATGGCAGCGAGCCAAACGTGCCTGGTCGTACAACAGACGGTCCGCTGAAGTCGCTCATGGAGTGGGCGGGAGGCCGTTTCGCGAGCCTGTCCGAATCCTGCAGCACGTTTGCGGCGCTGGTACCAGCTGCCGAGGCCAAGGTTCTAGCGGGCCCCACGGGGGAGCGAAACATCTACAGGATCGCTCCGCGCTCCAGCGTGCTGTGCTTGGCATCGCGGGACGAAGACCGCCTGGTCCAGCTTGCCGGGGTCCTCGCCGTTGGCAGTCGAGCGATCTGGCCTCTCGAAGCGGCTCGGCTTCTGCACCGACTGCCTGCCGATGTGCAAACGCATGTGGCACTCGCGAGCGACTGGAGAGCGAAGGCCGTCAAGTTCGATGCGGTTCTTCTTCATGGAACCGTCGATGAACTCGCGAAGGTGCAGCAGCACCTTGCTGAAAGAGAGGGCCCGGTCATCGGCGTTGAGCGGTTCGACGCCGGTGGAAATTCGATCGCGATGGAACGACTGGTCATCGAGCGGGCGATGAGCATCAACACAGCCGCCGCCGGCGGCAATGCCTCGTTGATGACCATCGGCTGACCGGTTCGCGGCAGCCGCCTGTCGACCACCGCCCGTGACGTTCGTCAGTGTTGCTCCTGCCCGGCGCAGGAGGGCGATAAGCGAAGCTATCGCTTACACCGCACCGTATACTGCCCGGCCCGTGAGAGTGAGTGACCACCATCCGGCGCAAGGGGAATTCCAACATGAACATGCATACGCGATCCAAGTCGCAGCGCATGGCGGATCTTGGCTTTCGGAGCCTTTCACCTGTCGTACAGCGCGCGTCCACGGTCGTATTCGACACGCTTGAAGATTTCGTCCAGCGCAAGGATCGCCTGCCGGACGGCTTCAGCTATGGAGTGACTGGCACGCCGACTGCGCGTCTGCTCGAAAGCCGCATCGCCGAACTGGAAGGCGGTGGCCACTGTGTCGTGGCGCCGTCCGGGGCTGCGGCGCTGATGATCACCTTGATGACCTTCGTTCGCGGCGGCGACCATCTTCTGGTCACGGCCTCGTGCTACGGCTCGATGAAGACGTTCGCGTCGAAGTGGCTTTCGGGCTTCGGCGTGGACGTGCAGTTCTTCGATCCGTCGATCGCCGGTGAGATCGAAGAACTGATCCGGCCCAGTACCCGAATGATCTGCCTCGAAGCACCGGGCAGCGTGACGATGGAGATGGCAGACATCCCGGCCGTGGTCGATGTCGCGCGGCGCCGGGGCGTCATGACGATGATGGACAACAGCTGGGCCAGTCCGTTGGCGTTCAAGCCGCTCGATCTCGGCGTCGACTTCAGCGTCGAAGCGGCCACGAAATACTTCAGCGGGCACTCCGACGTGCTGCTCGGCTCGATCTCCACGAGCTCGTACGACCACTACGTGTCACTGCGCGACACACAAGATGTCATGGGGCAGCAGACCAGCCCCGACGACTGTTTCCTCGTGCTGCGCGGCCTGGAGACGCTGCGCCTGCGGTTTGACGCTCAGGCCGCGTCTGCGATGCACATTGCATCGTGGCTGCAAGAGCAGGAGCCGGTCGACGAAGTGCTGTTTCCACCCTTGCCGGGCAGTCGCGGCCATGAACGCTGGAAGGCTTGCTTCAGCGGGCATGGCTGCCTCATGTCAATCATCATGAAGCCCGCGCAGGACACGGCGTATGCCGAGTTCTTTGCGCGATTGAGCAGGTTTTCCATCGGCGCGAGCTGGGGCGGTGTCCACAGTCTTGCGGCCTTCTTTCCTGCCGAGTCGCAACGCGAAAGAGCGTTTGCACTCACGGATCGCCCGATCGTGCGGTTGTCCATCGGACTCGAAGACCGCGAACAACTGATCGAAGAACTGCGCACGGCGCTGGGTGCATACGCCCATGCACGTGAATCGAAGGCTGGTGCCGAGACGGGTCGAGATCGCCAGTGCATCTGACCCGCAATCCGAAGCCCAGCTGACGGTTCACGAGCGGTTCACGGGCCGTTCACGAGCGGTTCATCAACGGCGATGAAAGTCGATGGTCCGTGTCGACTGTCAATCACACACGGTAGGGGCATGGCGCGGAGCGCTTGCCCCCTCCACAGATCCATCATTTGGGAATGACATACAGCGCATTCACGTCCGGATCCGTTGCGGACGGACAGCTCATTGAACGAGAAAGCGGGCCGTCCCTGGTGCACGGCGCTGCCACCAGCGACAAGAACCTCATCGACGATGCCTGCCTTCTCCTTGATGGCGGAACGGTTCGGGAACTGAAAGTCAGGAGCAAGGAATTCGGCGTCCGCGCCGATCACCTGACACTGACCGCTTGGCTGCTGCTGCTGCACCAGTTGACCGACAAGGACGAGCTTGCGGTGCAGGTTCACGACGGGCGCACCGTCACGCACGTGTCCCGTATCGATCCGCTCATGCAGTGGTCGGTTTTCTCGTCGAGGACGAGAGAGAGCCTCCTCCAGGCAGCGCGCGCCATGCCAGGCGATGCGCCCGACGCCCCGTCGGTGGACAACGTGTCGCTCCAGGGATGCACGACGGGATTCTGCGTCGGCATGCCGTCTTCCGACATGTGCCGCGGCCCTGATCCGTACTTGTGGGTGCATCTATGCGACGCGGGAGACGATGCCTGGTCATTGCGCATCTCGACCTCATTGCCGGGCTCGCAGGCGAAGAGGCATCTCGTCCTGTGGCATTCGATGATCCGTGCGCTGATCGAGTCCCCGGCCGTTCCCGTCGTGACCCTCTCGGCGATCCCGGCTCAGGAGCGGGAACGAATCATGGGCCGCTTCAATGACACGGCCCGCACGTATCCTGCCGACCAGACCATCGTCAGCCTCTTTGCAATGTGGGCACGTGAGAACCCGGCGAGGACGGCCCTTCTTGACGAGCAGGTCACCGTCAGTCGCGGGGCCTTGATGCAGCAGGCTCGCAAGCTTGCGCATCACCTGAGCGCGATGGGTGTCGGCAAGGGCGATGTCGTGGCGCTGTTGATGGAGCGCAATGCGTCGATGGTCGTGGCGACACTGGCCATTCTTTTCGCGGGCGGCGTCTATTGCCCAATCGATCCGAGCTACCCCGAAGCGCGCGTTCGCCATTACCTCGATGACACCGGCACGCGCGTCCTGCTGGTTTCAGGGGATGCCGCCCAGTCGTTGAGCAGCCAGCTTGTTCGCGACGGCGCATTTGCCGGCCGCATCGTGCCTGCCGACCGCGACAGCGTCGAAAGGCTGGAGCCGGCCGCGCCCGCCGACCTGGCCGGGCTTTCGTGGTCGGTGCCGGATGATCCGGCCTACATCATGTACACGTCGGGCACCACCGGAAAGCCGAAAGGCGTGTTGGTGACGCACCGGGGCGTGGTGCGTCTCGTTCGAGGCACCGACTATGTCGAGCTGGACGAGGACACCTGCATGCTGCAGGCCGGTGCCATCGGGTTCGATGCGGCAACCTTCGAGATCTGGGGTGCGTTGCTCAACGGTGGCCAGCTGCATGTGATGGGGCGCGATGCGCTGCTCAGCCCTCGTCACTTCGAGAGCCTGGTCAGCAGGCATGGAACCAACTCGGCTTTGCTGACGTCGTCGCTCTTCGCGTTGATGGCCAACGAGTCGCCCGGCGTGTTCCGCAATTTCCGCCTGATCGTCGTCGGCGGCGATGTCGTGCCGGCAAAACAGGTTCAGGCCGTCAGGCGTCTGTGCCCCGGATTGACGATCGTCAACGCCTACGGGCCCACCGAGAACGCCGTCATTTCAACGGCGCATGTCGTCACGGACGACGACGGGCTCGACATCCCCATCGGCAAGCCGATCGCCAACACGACGGCCTATGTTTTCAGCCGGCATGGGCAACTGCAGCCCATCGGTGTTCCCGGTGAGCTTTTCGTGGGCGGTGCAGGCATCGGCCCCGGCTATCTGAACAATGCCGAGCAGACCGCGGCCAGCTTCGTCACGGTTGCCACGACAGGAAACGAGAAGCTCTATCGGACCGGCGACATCGTGTCCTGGCGCGAGGACGGCACGCTGCACTTCGTCGGCCGTCGTGACAACCAGATCAAGGTCCGCGGGTTGCGGGTCGAGATCGGCGAAATCGAAAAGCAGCTGCTTTCCATCGAGTCCATCAAGGAGGCCGTGGTGCTGTGCCGGAAGGTCGGCAGCCATCAGGATTCCGTGCTCGAGGCGTACTTCACCGCGCCGGTCGAGATCGACACGACTGAGCTTCGCCGCGTGCTGCAAGGCAGGGTTCCGCCGCACATGGTGCCGGCCTGGGTCGAGCAGCTTCCGAGCCTGCCGCTGACACCCAACGGGAAGGTGGACCGGCACCTGCTGTCCGCACGTGCCGTCGCGCGAGCAAGCGCCGCGCCGTCGAGCCCAGGCACGCTGCCCGCCGGTGCGCGCGGTGCAGGCGAGGGACACGATGCCCTCCTCGACGCCGTGATCCATGAGCTCGCCGGGCTGCTGGGATGCACTGACATTCGCCCTGCCGACAATTTCCTGGCGCTCGGCGGCAGTTCATTGACGGCGGCCTCGCTGGCCTCGCGGCTGGAAGCCGCCTGCGGGCGCCGCTGCACCGCCAGCGACATCCTGAACAGCGAGAGCCTTCGGGATGTCGCCTCGATGCTGCGCGAGTCGAAGGCGCTTGCCGCAGACGAACTTGCCGGCCAGGCGGCCAGCGATGCGCTGGTTCCGACGATGGAAGCCACTGCGGCGCGGCCGGTGTCCGTGGCGCAAAAGCAGATATTCATCGAGCAAAGCAAGTTCCCGGAATCGACCGCATACAACCTGCCGCTGGAAATCACCGTTCGTCGGGGAAGCATCGACATAGCGCGTCTGCACAAGGCGCTGCAATGGGTCGTCGACCGACATGAAACGATGCGGACGGTGTTCGCCATCGAGGACGGCAATGTCGCCAGGCGGGTCCTGCCTCATGTGGAGGCCGGCATCGAAATCATCGACTGCGATGAGGCGGCCCTGGCGCACGAGGAGCATGCCAGGCAATGGGTGAAGCCGTTCGATCTGACGTCCGCACCGCTGTGGCGAGTCGCACTGCTGCATACGCCGGAGGCGACTCGGATCCTGTGCGATTTCCATCACATCCTCGTCGACGGAACGTCGATCGCGATCCTCTTGGGCGACTGGAGCGATGCCTACGATGCCGTTGAACCGCGCCCACTGGGCGCAGCATCCTTCGATCACTATGTCCACTGGACGACGCGTGGCGAAGGAGCGCGCAGTACACAGCGCAACCAGGCGTTCTGGCGCGAGGCGTTCGCCGACTGGGCGCCTGCACCCGACCTGCCGACGGACCGTCCTCGCATGCCGATGCGGGATTGGCGCGGAGATGCCTTCCGCTTCTGTCTGGGCGCCGACCTGACGGAGCGGGTGAACCTCCTCGCCCGAGAGCTCAGGATCACTCCCTACAGCGTGTTGCTCAGCGCCTACGCGCTGTGGCTCGCGTCGGTCACAGGAGAACACCGGCCGGTCGTGGGCACGGCGGCAGCCGGTCGTTCCATGCCGGGCTCGGAGCGCATCGCCGGGATGTTCGTCAACACCGTCTGCCTGCGTCTCGACATCGGCCTGCAGATGCAGTCGCTGAGCGTTGCCGAGTGGTTGACGCAAAGCGCACGCCATGTACGCACTTGCCTCGACCATCAGGACTGTCCCTTCCTGTGGCTGGCCGAAACTTTCACCCCGGACCGGGCCTTCGACCGCCATCCGCTGTTCGATTCGATGTTCACGATGCAGAACACCGGCATGACCGACCGCCGATATTTCGGTGCACCGGTCAAGTGGCGGCCCGAGTACACGCGTGCGTCGCTGTTCGATCTGAACTTGCAGATCGAAGCTGGCGACAGCGGGTTGTCGGCCATTTGGACCTACAACACGCAGCTGTTCGATCGAAGCACGGTGGAGCGCTTTGCCGGCCACTGGCTGTCGGTGGTCGAACAGTTGGTTGGTGATGGCACGCGACACATGTCGTCGCTGCTGGCCGACCCGGCCATTGCGCTGGTCGAAACCGAATCGCGCGTCAAGCCGGCCTTGCCGGCCATTTCCTTCGCTTTGTAAACCGTGTCCGGGGCGCCGTATGCCGAGATCCTCTCGGACGGCCTCGGACCCTCTTGCCCTCTTGTATCGATCACCGATTCAGGTAGGAAAAGGAATCAAGAAATCATGCAATCCATAGATTCATTGGGTCACTTGAAGATCGCCGCGGCACGTCGTCGCCGCGAAATGGCGTACTGGACCGAGCGCGTGCCGGCCAGCATGCAGAAGGCCCGGTTTCCACAAGACCAGGCGCCGCGGGGAGAGCCCCAGCGCGGTCAATATCGGCAGGAGTTCGATGCATCGACCGCCGAACGGCTGTGGTCGGCGGCGTCGAGGCAAGTGCCCGCGCTTCGCGTGCTGATCGCCGCCCAGGTAGCGGCGCTGGCCGCCCGCTACACCGGGCTGACGCGCATCCCGCTCGGCATGCCAGCCAGCTTCACCGATGGGCAGGAGGCGCCGCTGGCGACCTGGCTGCCGCTCTACCCGGAGGTCGAGCCCAACGCCTCGCTGCGCACGCTGCTCGGGGCAGTCCATCAGGAGTACGCGGCCGCCGTCGCGCACCAGGACTGCCCGATGGCCCTGTTGGTCGACGCCGTGGGTCTGCCCGTGGAAGAGCACGTTCATCCGTTCTTCGACATCGCTGTCGATGCATCGGGCGGCGAGGGCACGGTGGACGCGCGCCAGCAGCATGACCAGGGTGTCGAAGGCGTGCCCCTGCTCATTTCGCTGTGCCGCGAGGGTAATCGCTGGCAGTGGGATGTCGACTTCGACGCACGCATGTATCAGCCTGGCACCGTGGCCAGACTGGTCGGTCACCTGGCCGCGCAGATTGCATCGAGTCTCGCTGCGCCCGATGGCGCCATGAGCGCCATCTCGCTGGACAGCGAGGCCGATGCGGAAATCATCGCGCAGGCCAATGCGACGCAGGCAGCCTACAGGAACACGACCCGCCTGGATCAGGTGCTCAGCGAGCAGGCGCAACGCACCCCCGATGCAGTGGCCGTCATCTGCGGTGCCGAGCGGCTGACCTACCGTGCCTTCGAAGCACGGGTCAACCAGCTCGCGCACACCTTGCAAGACGCAGGCGTGCAGCCGGACCAACTCGTCGCGGTGATCGCGCATCGCAGCGTCGACATGCTGGTGGCGATCCACGCCGTGATCAAGGCGGGCGGCGCGTACCTGCCGATCGATCCGGGCTATCCACGGTCACGCATCGAGTACGTGCTCGAAGACAGCGCGGCATCGGTCGTTCTGGCACACCTCGAGCTCGTGCCGCAGCTCAAGGCCGAGCGCACGATCATCGACCTGCGCAACCCGCGGTCGTATGACTCGCGAACCTCTGCGCCCAGGCCGGCAGGCGATGCGCAGAACGTGGCGTACGCCATCTACACCTCGGGCTCGACGGGACTGCCCAAGGGCGTGCTGGTCGAGCATCACAGCGCGATCAACCGGATCGACTGGATGCAGAAGGCGTATCCATTGCGCGCCGGCGACGTGATCCTGCAGAAGACGCCGATCTCGTTCGACGTTTCGGTGTGGGAGCTGTTCTGGTGGAGTTTCACCGGCGTCACGGTGTCGTTGCTGGCGCCGGGCGGGGAAAAGGATCCCGAACAGATCATCGAGACCATCGAGCGCGACAAGGTCACGACACTGCATTTCGTGCCGTCGATGCTCCAGGCGTTCCTGGAGTACGTCCAGGCGACGCGGGCGACGAAGCGCCTGCGGTCCGTGAAACAGGTGTTCGCGAGCGGCGAGGCGCTGGGAGTGCATCACGTGCGCTTGTTCCACGCCCTGTTGGGAGACATGAACGCGAAGCTGATCAACCTGTACGGCCCGACCGAAGCCACGGTCGACGTGTCCCATCACCTGTGCGTATCCGATGACCGCGCCGTCACGGTGCCCATCGGCAAACCCATCGACAACATCCGCCTCTACGTCGTCGACCGGCAACTGCGCAAGCAGCCGCTCGGCGTGCCCGGCGAGCTCGTCATCGCAGGCGTCGGCCTGGCCCGGGGCTATCACCAGCGCCCGGAGCTGACCGCGGAGCGCTTTGTCGACAACCCGTTCGATGGTGAAACGCGCATCTACCGCACGGGCGATCTGGCGCGCTGGAACGAAAAGGGCGAGATCGACTACCTGGGCCGCATCGACAACCAGGTCAAGATCCGCGGCTATCGCATCGAGATCGGAGAGATCGAGGCGCGCCTGCGCCAGCATCCCTCGGTGAAGGATGCGTTCGTCATGGCGCATGCGCTCGGCGGGCGCGAGGCCGAACTGTGCGCCTACGTGACCGGAACCGCGGTTGCATCGGAAGAGTTGTTGCGGTTCGTCGGCGAAACCTTGCCCGAGTACATGGTGCCGTCCACCCTGACCCATCTCGAGGCTTTCCCGCTCTCGCCCAACGGCAAGTTGGACCGCAAGGCACTTCCGTTGCCGCAGCGCGACCAGCAGGCGTACGTCGCGCCGCGCACTCCGGTGGAGAGCACCTTGGCGGCGATCTGGTCCGAGGTGCTGGGCGTACCCAGGGTCGGCATCCACGACAACTTCTTCTCGCTGGGCGGCAACTCGATCCACTTCGTCGGCGTCCTGGCGAAGGCGCGGCATCACGGGCTGCAATTCACCTTCCAGCAACTGTTCAGCCACCCGACGATCGCATCACTGTCGCAAGTGCTGGCGCATGTCGATTCGTCATCGCAGGATGCCGCGCAGCAGCCGTTCGCGTTGCTGCAGGATGCGGACCGGGCGCGCATTCCCGCGTCGGCGGAAGACGCCTATCCGCTGTCCTTGCTGCAGACCGGGCTCATCTTCGAGAACGAGCTGACGTTCGGTACCTCGCAGTACCACGACATCCTGAGCTACACGATCGAGACGCACTTCGATCGACCCGCATTCGAGCAGGCCGTGCGCAGCGTCGTCGCACGCAACCCGATCATGCGCACGAGCTATCACCTGACGGGATACGAGGTGCCGCTGCAGATCGTCCACAAGGACATGCCCTTGCCACTGGAGGTCTTCGACGTGCGCGGGGTCGATCCGGCCGGGCAGGACGCTGCCTTCGAGGCTTGGACCGCTGGCGAACGCGACCGGCGCTTCGCATGGGAGGAGCCGGGACTGGTTCGTTTTTACGTGCACGTGCTGTCGGACAACCTGTTCCGCTACACGCTGACGCAGCACAACTCGGCTTTGGACGGATGGAGCATCACGCTCGTCCACACCCAGCTGTTCGAGGCCTACCATGCGGCGCGCAAGGGACGGGAAGCCGCCGCGCCGAAGGTCGGCAATTTCTTTCGCGATTTCATTGCGCTGGAGCAGGACGCGCTGCGCTCCGAGGAGGACCGGCTGTTCTGGCGCCACGCCATCGAAGGCTCGGCGCTCACGCAGCTACCGCGGTGCGCACCGCAGCTCGCGACCTCGGACACGAAGGCCGTTCCGAAGGTCATCTTCCACGACGTCGACATTCCCCGCGCGTTGTCGAATCGCATCGTGGCGCTGTCGGACCGATTGGGCGTACCGGTCAAGACCGTGCTGATGGCGGCGCACCTGAAGGTCTTGAGCGTGCTGGCCAACACGGACTTTGTGTCGACGGGATACGAGCAGAGCGGGCGCCCGGAGCACGTCGACGCGACAGAGGCGCTCGGGCTTTTCCTCAACACGGTGCCCTTCGGGATCGACGTGGGCGAGGGCTCCTGGGAGGACCTCGTCCGCCAGGTATTCGACGCGGAGAGCGCGCTGCTTCCGCATCGCCGATATCCGATGGCGCAGATGAAGCATGACCTGGGCATCCGGGATCACCTGTTCGAGACGGCGTTCAACTACACCCACTTCTATCGCCTCAAGGAACTGAAGAAGCTGCCGGAGTTCTCGCTGCTCGACGTGCGGGCGAACTCGGAAACGGAGTTCATCGTTCGTGCGGAGTTCTCAAGGCACTTCTTCACTGACGACGTGAGGCTCAGCCTTCACTACCACGACCAGGTGTTCGCGCCGCAGCAGATGGAATCGATGGGCGGCCTGTACCGGCGCGCGTTCGAATTGATGACCGAGAACGTCGCGGCGCTGCATCGCCCGCAGACGCTGGTGGCGCCGTCGGAGCTGGCGCGCAGGGCACAGGCTGCCGTGGACGCATGTGCGAAGCGGCCGTTGGATGGCGTCGCCCACGAGGTTCTGCGTAACGCCACGTCGGTGGAGATCGTGGATCGCCATGGCGTGCCGGTGCCGATGGGCGTGCACGGTGAACTCGTGGTCAGCCGCGAAAACGGTGCGCAGACCAGGACGGACTGGATCGCACGCTGGATGCCCGACTGGACGCTTGAACTCGCCGGTCCGGCGCACGAAGTGCAGCAGCGCACCCGCGTCACCGTCTTCGGCGACCGGCGCATGAAGGTGCCTGCCAAGCCGGGCCATCGGACCGTGTCGACGCTGACGCCCGCCGAGCAGCGGATCGCCGCGGTCTGGGCGCAGTTGCTGAAGAGGCCCGTGGCCGACATCGACGCCCATGACAACTTCTTCCAGATCGGCGGCAACTCGCTGATGGCGATCCGGGTCGTGTTGATGCTCGAGGGCGACATCAAGCTGGCGGACTTGATGGCCCGGCCGACGCTCAGGGAACTGGCGCAGATCCTGGACAAGGGCGGGACGTCACCCGCGTCGCTGCTCGTGCGCTATGCGGGGCACGAGGCGCCGGTGGCCAGCGTGGTGTGCTTGCCGTATGCGGGGGGCAGCAGCGCCAGCTTCCAATCGCTGGCGCAAGCGGTGGCCGCGCAGGGTGCGGCCCTGTCGGTCTACGGCGTCGATCTGCCCGGCCATGAGCTGGTGGGCGAGCAGGGCGCCCTGCTCGGCGTGGAAGCAATGGCCGCCCAAATCGCCGTGGAGATCCGCGCGAAAGTCGGCACCCCGGTGGTGTTGTGGGGGCATTGCGTCGGCGCGGCATTGGCGCTCGCGGTGGAGAGCGAGTTGCAGAAGGCCGGGCACGAGGTTCTGCGCGTCTTCATCGGCGGAAAGCTGCTGCCGTCGCCGCAGGACGCCGAGGCAGGCATTGCCGCCATGGACCTCATGACGAACGCCGACGTCTTGTCCTGGATGGTCAAAGAGACGGGGCACACGGAACTGGGCGAGCTGGCGGCATCGTATGGCGATCGCCTGGTTTCGCTGTTCCGCCACGATGCGCGAACGGCAAACCGCTATCTGGCCGGCCTCGCCGCCGGGCGCGCGCGGCGCCTGCCCTCGCTGACCGTCGTGTTCGCCGATGACGATCCGTTGACGAAGGGGTACGAGACCGGCTTCTCGCGCTGGGAAGCGGTCTGCGACGAACTGCACATGACTCGGTTGCCGGATGGGGGGCACTACTTCTGCCGATCCCGTGCGGCGGATGTCGCGCAGATTCTCGTGAACGAACTTCAGAAGAGCAACGACATCATGCCCCGCGGCATGTCGAAGGGGGAAGCACGATGAATCCGGTAGACCTGCCCGCGTCTGACATGGCGCCGGAACTGCACAGCGACTCGCGCTTGGCGCACTTGCGCGCCGGCGCGACCGCATCACTGCCGCTGCTCGCCTCGGCATTCCCGATGGGCCTTGTCGGCGGCGCTTTGGGCGTGGCCAGCGGGCTCAGCCTGGGCCAGACCGTGGCCTTGTCGGCCTTGTTGAACTCGGGCACGGCTCAGTTCCTGGCGTTCAAGATGATCGAGGTCGACGCGGCACCCGCTGTCGTGATCTGCACGAGCCTCATCCTGAGCTTGCGCATGATGATCTATGCCCTCGCCCTGCGCGACAAGGTGAAGCAACTCCCGGCCGTGTGGCGTTTCGCGCTCGGCTTCGGCTTGATCGACGCGGTGTTCATGGTCATGACGATGCCTGCGCATGCAGCCTATCCACCGCGTCGATGGCGGTGGTTCTACGCCGGGGTGTCCGGCGCGATGTATGGCGGCTGGATCCTGGCCACGGTCATCGGCGCCTCGTTGGGCGAGACCGTCGCAGCGCATCTGCGCGTGGGCCTTGATTTCCCGTTGATCGCGGTGTTCGGCGCGATGCTGGCATCGACATTGGCGAGCCGCAGTGCACGGGTGGTCTGCGTCGTCGCGGCCATCACCGCCTTGCTGACGCTGAGCTGGCCGTACCACAGCGGCATGATCGTCTCGATGTTTGCGGGTGCGCTCGCCGGCATGGGGTACGACCGGCTCGTACGTTCGCGTGAAGACGCAAAGGAGCGCTCATGAAGTTGTATGCCTTGTTCGCGGCGCTGGCGCTGACGACCTTTCTTCCCCGATTCCTGCCGCTCACCTTGTGGAGGGATCGCAACCTGCCGGAGGGCGCGCGCACCCTGCTCGGGTACGTGCCGCCGGCGATCCTGGCAGCGGTGTTCGTGCCGGGCATGGTTGCGCCCGAAGGCGTGATCAGCCATGACGTGCTCAGTCCCTACCTCCTGGGCGGTGTCGTCACGTTCGTGCTGATGCGGACCACGAAGAAGCTGCTGCTGTCCGTGACGATCGGCATCGCCGTGTTCTACGCGGTGCTGTGGTGGCGGCACATGCTCTGACGAGCCCGGCCTTTTCATTTTTTGTTCGAGTACGCA
Source organism: uncultured Burkholderiales bacterium (assembly GCA_966248995.1). Classification (GTDB taxonomy): domain Bacteria; phylum Pseudomonadota; class Gammaproteobacteria; order Burkholderiales; family Burkholderiaceae_C; genus Albitalea. The sequence continues at coordinate 39,422 of CBINBY010000042.1, forward strand.
ATGACAACATCTCCGACCTTTCTGACCCTGCCCGGCCTCTTCAACTCGGGTGACAAGCATTGGCAAACGCATTGGGAACGACGCTTTCCCAATGTGCAGCGCGTCGAGCAAACCGACTGGGATACGCCGAAGTGCGACGACTGGGTCGAAACCCTCGAAAAGGCTGTCGCCCGGCATGGCGACAACGTCGTGCTGCTCGCTCACAGCCTCGCCTGCCCGTTCGTGAGCCGGTGGGCCGAGCGCTATCCGCGAAAGATTGCCGGCGCGTTCCTGGTGGCGCCGAGCGACATCGAGGCCCCGAGCTACCCCAAGGGGTCGAGCGGATTCACGCCGATTCCGCTGAAGAAGCTGCCTTTCCGTTCGCTGATCGTGGTGAGCAAGGGGGATGATTTCGTCTCGCTCGCGCGCGCAGGGCAGTTCGCCGATGCCTGGGGCAGCGAGCTGACGGTCCTGGAAGGCCTTGGGCACATCGGGTCCGACGCCGATCTCGGCATGTGGCCGCAGGGCCTGGCCTTGTTGAATCGTTTCGCAGGAACGTCCCTGCAGCCGTGAATGTCAGCGTTGCGTCAGCGGCATCCAGCGAAGTCGATGTCGGCATGCGAGAAATTGCCGTGCCTGCTTTATGGGGCATTGCGGCAATCCGGCAGCGCGTCGTCGTGCTGCCGGCGCAGCCCCACATGAGCGGCGCGACGGCACGGCAGCGCGAGCTACACGTGGGAAGGGCGATCGCGGCCGCGATGTTGCGTGAAGAGGGCAGTGCGAGCGAGGTGGTCGGTGTCGGAAAGGACCGGGCCCCGCAATGGCCGGCCGGCTTCATCGGAACGATCAGCCACTCCGCGGCGTTGCTCGGCGTGGCCACGGCGCGGCAGGAATCGCTCAACCGCGAGCTCGGCTGTCCGCGCGGGCCATCCGGCATCGGCATGGACATGGAGCCGTTGATACAAGGGGCGGCGCTCGACGACGTTCGCCGGTTCTGCCTGGGGGACGACGAGCGCCGGGCGTGCCGGTCCTTGGGTGCCGCAATGGAGGCGTGGGGCGTCACAGCCATCTTCTCGGCGAAAGAGGCGCTGTTCAAGTGCCTCTACCCGATCGTGCGGACCTTCTTCGACTTTTGCGATGTCAGCATCGAGCCGGCGCACCTGGGCATCGGGCGCATTGAGGGGCGGCTGAAGAGAGCGCTGTCACCCGCGTTCCCGGCTGGCACCACGCTTTTAGGACGCTGCTGCTTTGTCGAGCGGCATGTCATCACGGGCTTCCATTGGCCCGCAAGAGTTCAAACATGAAAAACGCAACTGTGTTGTCGCTTGCGCTCGCGCTTGCGCTGTCGTTTTGCGTGCAGGCGAGCATGGCCTGCACGACGATCATCGTCGGAAAGAAAGCCAGCAAGGACGGCTCGATCCTGGTGGCCCGCAGTGTCGACGGCACCAGCGGCAACATCGCGGTGGACTATGTCCGTCATGCGCCGCGCCGTAAGGGCTATCTGCTGCAGAGCCGTTTGCAGAACCGGTTCTCCTACCAGATGCCAGACAACCTCATGGGCTACACCGGCTCTCCGGACTACCGCACGAACGGCACGTCGTTCGAGGAATCGGGATTCAACGATGCTGGTGTCGGCGTGTCGGCCACGGAGACCATCTTCAGCAACGATGCGACCTTGAAGGTCGATCCCTACAACACCGAGACCGGTGTCGTCGAGGAAGTCATCCCGACCATCATCCTGGCGCAAGCGAAGACGGCACGCGAAGGCGTGCTGATGCTGGGGCGCCTGATCGAGCACTCCGGATCGGCCGAAGGTTTCGGTGTCGCATTCGTCGACAAGAACGAAGCCTGGTACCTGGAGAATGCCGGCGGCCACCAGTGGCTCGCGCAGCGCATTCCTGACGACAGCTATTTCGTCTCGGCGAACCAGTCCCGCCTTGGTGTGGTCGACCTCACCGACCATGAGAACGTGCTGTCGTCGCCGAACCTCGACCGATGGGCGATCCAGCATGGATTGTTCGATGCGAAGAGTGGCCAGGACTTCAATTTCCGGAAGATCTTCGGCCGCGACAATGCGACGGACGCGGGGTACAACCTCCCGCGTGTCGCCTACCTCCAGGGGCGCTTCACGCGTGCGCTGGCTGGCAAGGAACCGCAGGCCAACGATTTCCCGGCGTTCGTGAGGCCCGACCGCCCGCTCGATGTCGCTGAGGTCGGAAGCAGCCTGCAGAGTCACTTCCAGGGCACGGCGCGTGACCCGTACGAGCGCCGCGACCCCCAAGCGGCCGTGCGGCCGATTTCGGTGTTCCGGACCTACCAGGCGCATGTGCTGCAGACGCGCGCGAACCTGCCGGCGCCGATCGCGAACGTCAACTACCTGAGTCTCGGAATGTCGGCGCTCGGCATCTACCTGCCGTTCCATCAAGGCGCGGCCATTCCGGCGTCTTACCAGGGGGCGACCGACAAGGCGGATGACCGTTCGGCATTCTGGACATTCCGCCGCATGCAGACCCTCGCGATGCAGGACTTTCCGAAGTACGGCCCGCTGGTCAGGCGCCGTTTCGACGCGCTGGCTGCGGAGATCGCGACGCGCCAGAGCGCGTTCGAAAAGGACTACGCGGCGATGCATGCGCGCGACCCGCGCAAGGCGAAGCAAATGCTCGATCGCTTCACCAGCCGGACGGTGAGCCAGGCGCTCGAGGTGGCTGCGCAGCTGTCGAACGAGATCGTCACCGACATGGCTTTGGCGATCAACAAGCAGTATCTGTTCGCGGGGTCGTAGGCGCGTACGAACCAAAGGGTCGCGGGTCGGATTCGGAATCCTGCCAGCTGCGCGACCCATCGACGCAGGGATGGTGCTCGTAAGCACGGCTGAACCAGCAAGGCCGTCGCTCCACTTGGAAGCCTCGGCAGGCCTATACCGGCATCTGCAGCTGCTTGCGCAAGCTCTTGTCAAATGCAGACGCGGGGACGAAGCGTCTAAGCAGACTGACCGTCCTGGCCGCGCGGCCCGCCGCGTAACGCAGGCGTGGCGCCGGGGCGGTGGCGGCGGTGACGACCGTGTCGGCCACCACTTCCGGCGGGTCGGCTTTGGTCATCTCGGTGCGCAGCACGGCCAGGGCATTCGATCGTGCCGGTCCGTAGTGGTCGTTCTTCTGGTCGGCGGTCAGAACATTGCTCTCGAACGCCGTACGGGTGTAGGCCGGCTCGACGAGAACCACCCTGATCCCGGAGTCCCTCACTTCATGGTCCAGTGACTCGGAGTAGCCTTCCAATGCATGTTTGCTCGATGCATACAGCGCCGAGTAGGGCGATGGAATGAGGCCCAGCACGGAGCTGATGTTGACGATGCGCCCCGACCCCTGTTGTCGCATCAAGGGCAAGACCGCCTTTGTCATGCGGATCACGCCGAACAGGTTCACGTCGAAGATCGACTTGGCCTGATCCAGCGAAGACTCCTCCGCCGCCGCAACCAACCC
>CBINBY010000043.1:0-42201 GCA_966248995.1 uncultured Burkholderiales bacterium
GAGCACTGCCTTCACACGGCAGGGGTCGCAGGTTCGAACCCTGCACCGCCCACCAAGCAAATCAAACAAAAGCGGCGCCTGCGGGCGCCGCTTTTGTTTTTTGGTGCAGATCCTGGAGCGATTTCCCGTGGTTTCAATGACGGGACGCGTCGGCGAAGGCTGCGTGCGACACAGACTTCGCCGTACCACCGGCCAGCTTGTTCTCCACGGATCGGATGACCTGCCGCTCCCCTTGTCGATTCGATGACGGCCGGCAAGTAGAAGCGGCAATGTGTGCCGACGAGGGGCTCACTCCCCGTCCCACTTGCAACTTCTCGCCCACGCGGCCAGACGACTGACGCCTTCGTGAATCTCTTCGGGCGTTACGTAGCTGAAGGAAAGGCGGATCTGCGCCGACGTGGCTTGACCTAGAAGGAAGAACGACATCGGCGTCCAGGTGACGCCGTATTCTTGTGCACAGCAAAGAAGTTCTCGTTCTCCGATGGTCACCGGCAGCGTAAGCGTCAGGAAGAACCCACCGGCAGGGCGGTTCCAGGAGATGCCGCGACACCAGGCCTCGTTCCTCGGAAAGCAGGCATCGAGCGTGGCCAGCATGGCGTCGCGGTTGGCCTTGAGGGCACGGACCCGAGGCTCGACGTAGCGGTGCAACGAGCAGTCTTCGCGCAGCAGGAGGCCGCCCGCCACGGCCTGCAGCACCGCGGACGTGTTGACGGTCAACAGGCTCTTGACCTTGGAGATTTCATCGGCGAGTCGGGTGACCCGTCCGCCGTGGTCGACCTGCTGGTCGGCGACTATGAAGCCCAGCCGGAGTCCGGGAGCCAAGGTCTTGGCGAAGCTGCCGAGGTAGAGCACCCGCTCGCCGCCCACCATGCTTTTGAGCGCAGGCAGCGGCTCGCCGTCGTAGCAGAAGTAGCTGTATGCGCCGTCTTCCAGCAGCATCAGGTCGAGTTCGTGGGCGAGCTCGAGCAGTTGCCGCCGTGCCGCGGTGGACAAGGTGAGGCCAGTCGGGTTGGCGTAGCTGCTGCTCAGATACAGCAGCCGGGCGCACTTGCCCGATTGCGCAAGCGAGGCCACGGTCTGCCTCAGCGCCGCCACGTCGACGCCTTCCGAGCCGCAGGGCACGGCGGCGACCTCGACACCCATGGTTTGCGCGGCCCCGGAAACGCCGATGTAGGCCGGGTCGACCGTGAGCGCCACGTCGCCCGGATTTCCGCACAGTGCCCTTAGGCAGAGGCACATGCCCTCCTGTGCTCCGACGGTGAGGACGATGTCACGGGGCTGGACGTGGATGTCGTCGTCACGGGCCAGTAGATTCGCAATGAGCGAGCCGATGACGCCGTTGGTGCGGCCATACTGGCCCAGCGCGTCCAGGCCGTGTATCTCGGGTCGATGCAACTCGTCCAAACGGCCGTCAAGCATGAATCGCTCGACCAGCGGCAGCATGCTCGCCAGTTCGAAGAAGCGTTCGGGGGGACGGCCGGGTGCAAACGAGATCGCCTGCGGAAACCGCATCGCGACTTCGTTGAGGAAGTTCATTGCCTCCAGCTTGGGGTCGCCCAGAGCCGCGTTGAGGCGATCGGCTGGTAGTTGGAGTGCTGTTTTCATCGCGTTAAAGCTGGTGGCTCATGGCCTCCCATCGGGTACCAGGTGGTCGAGCTGGCGCAGCCGCCCATGGGTCAATGCCAGCATGGAGGCGACGAAACCCAGGGTGCCGCTGATCACGAACACGAACGCCAGGCCCCTGCCGTGGCCCGTCCCCATCCACTGGCCCACGCTTTCCGCCAGCCAGCCACCGGGCGCCAATGCAGGCTCGAAGACGCGGTCGGCAAGGAAGGCGCTGGCCAGTGCCACCTGAGGGGCGAGCACCATGCCGATGACGCTGGTCAGGGCGAAGACGCGGCCCTGCTGCTCGTTCGGGATCTTGCGCATCCACATGGCGCCTCCCAGGCCCGAGGCCGCGGCGCCCGCCGCCGCGGCCACGAAGGAGCAGGCGGCGTAGGCGGTGGCTGATGGCACCAGCCCGGCAACGAGGATGCACAGCGAGATCAACCCATCGCACACGAGCAACTGGGCCATCACGTTGCGGGGGTTCTTCCCCAGGACGAGATAGCCGGATCCCAGCAGGCCGCCGAGGCTGCCGATGGTCATGATCATCCCGAGCGTGGCGGATGAATTGCTCGCGAGCACGAGAGGCGTGATGAGGATGGTGGCGAAACCCACCAGGGCGCTCTGCAGCTCGGTGTATCCGAGCAGGCCGAGCAGCAGCCGGTGCTGCTTGAAGAACCGCATCACTTCCATCAGGTCGGAGAGCGCGCTGCGCAGGACGCTCCTGGCGGGTTCTGCGGCTTGGTGGGGTGCGCCGAGCGGGGCGAGCGCGGAAAAGACCTTGAACACGATCGCCGCCCCGATGCAGAAGGTGATCAGGTCGATCGTGACCACTCCCGGCAGGCCGATGTAGCCCATCAGGGCGCCGGCCGACATGGGGGCGCAGATCTCGATGAGGTTGCCCGAGATGTCCATCAGGCCACTTGCCCTCGGCATGTGATCCTTCGGAATCACGGACGAAGCCAAGGCATGGTAAGCCGGGCCCTGGAACGTGCCGGCGATGGAGCCGATGAAGCTGATCACATACAGATGCCAGATCTCCAGCGTGCCGTACCAGAGGAGGAATGCCACGGTTGCCGTGCTCAATGCGGCCGTCGAGTCGGCTGCCAGGATCACGTAGCGCCGGTCAATGCGGTCGGCCACACTGCCGGCCCAAGGGGTGATCAATACCGCCGGCAGCGAACTGAAGACCGCCATGCCTGCGAGATCCATCACCTTGCCGGAGCCTTGGAAGATCCACACCCCGAAGGCGAAGCTCGCCAGGGCCGAGCCGACCATCGAAATAGTCTGCCCCACCCACATGAGCATGAACGGCCGGCCGAGGGCGCGAAGCGAAGCAAGAAGATCCATCTCTGATGGCCCGGCGTGAGCGTTATTGACTGCGCCGCGGACGATAGCCGCTCGACCGTGTGGTATGCAGGGTGGCAATCCGTGCCTCCTGCGCATCAGAGTCTGCCTCGATCCATCCATTACCCTTGGAACCAGTTGCCTCGCACTGTCCCAATTGCGCCGTTGGGCTGGTGCATGGGGCACGACAATGCGTTCAGTCGAAGTCGATCAATGAAACGGGGGGATTAGCTCGATGCAGATGCCCAAGTGCCTTTGCTGCCGACGTGCGCGGTCTGCCCCTGGTCAATTCCTGGTATGCGCAGCTTTTCTTGGTGTCACCCCTCACTTTCGGGCTGTACACCAAGAGATCACATCTGGCCATGCTCGATTCCTTCATCGAGGATCCCGAGCAGCATCGGGCTGCCGTGCGCAGGCCGGAACTGCGAGGCGGGCCGTTCATCGACTATGACGGAGATGTGTCGACATCCGTCGCTTTCGAGACCACACTGTGGACCGCTGTGCAGTGCAGTTGCGCCACGCCACCGCGATCGAGGACCTGTTCCAGGTGCTGCAGTCCAGCGCGAAGGGAAGCAACGTCTGGGGCCTCTACGAGAAGTTCGACGAATCGGTTCGCCGCCGCGTCGAGGTGTCGTATGACGTCTGCAAGCAACCTGGTGTTCGCTTCATCGAGCGCCTGTTCTATCAGGCGCCTGTCCACGATGCTTCGCTGCAGACCTATGTGCTCGAGCACGTGACCAACAAGCCGCGCCCGTTCATCCTGAGCACGCCGCAGCTGAAGCTGGCCGATACGTCAGTGGAACTGCAGCTTCCGTTCGGTGATCCGCTGTGGGACGACCTTCACAGCGGCACGTGCAGCGGCGTTGAGCTGCTCGAAAGGCTCCGGCTGCACGCTCGCAACGCGGCCCGTGACATGCCGCTGCTCGAGGGCATGCTCGCCTCGCCCAGGCCGCGTCCGCAACGCGACGTTCCTGCCCCGGGCCAGGCCCGGGTGCGCTACTTCGGCCACGCATGCGTGCTAATGGAAAGCGCCATGACCAGCATCCTTTTCGATCCCTTGATCAGCTATCCGGGCGAGTCGTCGCTCGCGCATTTCACGTTGGACGACCTGCCGGAACGCATCGACTACGTCGTGCTGACTCATCCGCACCAGGACCACGTGGTCCTGGAGACCTTGCTGCGTCTGCGGCACAAGGTGGGCTGTGTCGTGGTCGGGTGCGGGGGCGGGGGCAGCCCGCAGGATGTCTCTTTGAAGCTCATGCTCGAGCACTGCAGCTTCCCGCGGGTGGTGGAGCTCGGCGAGTACGAAACCCTCGAGTTCGATGGCGGAAGAATCATCGGGGCGCCGTTCTATGGCGAGCATGCCGATCTAAACATCCGCGGCAAGCTGCTCTTTGGCGTGCAGATGGAAGGGGCTCATTGCGCCTTCTTCGCCGATTCAAACCCGCCTTCCGCCGATTTCTATGAACCGCATGAAGAACATGATGCAGAGGATCGACTGCATGTTCCTCGGCATGGGATGCGTGGGGGTTCCTGCGAGCTGGCTGTACGGGCCTTTCCTCCAGAAGATGCTCACCCGAGGCGAAGACCAGTCGCGCCGGCTCGACGGCTGCAATGGCGACAGGGCGATGGAGCTGTGGCGGTACCTCCAGCCGCAACGGGCTTTCGTGTATGCGATGGGGGCCGAGCCCTGGATCACGCATATGACGAGCATCCTGTATTCGGAGGACTCCGCGCAGTTCAAGGCGGCTCGTTGCGTTCGAGGCGGCATTGCGTGCCGACGGCCACCATGGCGAGGTTCTCTTCGGCCAGATGGAGCCGCTCTTGTGAGCACATGCACAGCATGAGCGTATCGCTGGCGGGCACATCAAGTGCAAAAGAGATCCGATAAGTACGCGCGCCGACGGTACCCGCGGCGCATCGCACTGGTCAGCTTCGCCGTTGCGGCCGCCTTGCTTGGTGCATGGATGGTGCACGCGGTGTCGTCGAGCGAGAAGCCCGACCCGGAGCTCATGGTGGCCATGGTGCAACGCGGCGACATCGAAGATGTCGTGGTGGCCTCCGGCACGCTGCAGGCCTTCGAACTCGTCAATGTGGGCGCGCAAGTCACGGGCGAAGTGAAGGCCTTGCACGTCGCGCTGGGCGATCGTGTCGCCAAGGGGCAGCTGATTGCCGAAGTCGACCCGAGCACGCAGCGCAATGCGCTGAGACAGGCCCGCGCGCAGCAGGCGGCTGCCCAGGCGCAGCTGCGCGCGAAGGAATCGTTGCTCGGGCAGAACCGGCTGGCGCTCGAGCGGCAGAAGCGCATGCAAGCACACGGGGCGACTACGCGCGAGGCCTATGAGGCGGCCGCGTCGGCCCTGGCGGTGACCAGTGCCGAGATCGATGCACTGAAGGCGCAGCTGGAAGAGACGCGCGTGGCGCTCGACACCGCGCTCGTGAACCTCGGGTACACAAGGATCCACTCCCCCATGGATGGTGTCGTGGTGGCGGTCGTCACCCGGCAGGGCCAGACGCTCAATGCCAGCGTGTCGGCTCCCGTCATCGTGAAGGTCGCCCGGGTCGACAAGATGAGAATCCGTGCCGAGATTTCCGAGGCGGATGTGGTGCGGGTGTCGGCGGGGCAGGAAGCCTTCTTTACCATCCTGGGCGAGCCCGACCGACCTCGCACGGCGGTCCTGCAGGGCATCGAACTGGCCCCCGAGTCGGCTCAAGGTGAGGCCACAGGCGCCGGTGCAAACGCGGCGCCTTCCGGCTCCGCCGTCTACTACAGCGGCCTCCTGGAAACGCCGAACAGCGACGGCAAGCTGCGGGTAGGCATGACGGTGCAAGTGCGGATCGTGCTCGGCAGGAAGGGCGGCGTCTTGACGATTCCCTCGGCGGCGTTGCGCCAGAAGGACGCTCAGGGCAGGCGCTCCGTTGCCGTCCTGGACCGGGACGGGCGCGAGCGGGAGCAATGGATCACGGTGGGGATGGACAACAAGACCAATGCACAGGTCATCGACGGAATCGCCGAAGGCGAGCGCGTCGTGGTGGGCCCGATGGCGAATTCATCACAGCGGGGCGAGCGCGGCCCCGGGGCGCAATGACACGCCCCGGCAACGGCATCCCGATGGGCCAGCCGCTGCTGCAGCTCGTCGGTGTCAGTCGCACTTTTGAGAGGCGGGTAATGATTCGATGATCGCCTTGCGCGACCTGAGCTTGTCCATCGGCCCCGGCGAGTTTGTCGCCATCGTCGGCGCCTCGGGTTCCGGCAAGTCGACGCTGATGAACGTGCTGGGTTGCATGGACCGGCCCACGCAGGGAAGCTATCTGATCGACGGCCAGCCGACCGAATCGATGACGGCCGACGGGCTCGCCGAGTTGCGCAATCGTCACTTCGGGTTCGTCTTCCAACGCTATCTGCTTTTGCCCGGCCTCAGTGCCTTGCAGAACGTGGAAATGCCGGCGATCTATGGCGCCGAGGCGCCTTCGAGCCGACGCAAGCGCGCCATGGCACTGCTGCAGTCGGTCGGTCTGGCCGAACGGCGCGGACACCTTCCCAACCAGCTTTCGGGCGGTCAGCAGCAGCGCGTGGCTCTGGCCCGTGCCTTGATGAACGGCGGGCAGGTGATCCTGGCCGACGAGCCGACCGGCGCGCTGGACTCGAACAGTGCGCGTGAAGTCATGCGCTTGCTGCATCGACTGCATGAGCGGGGTCGCACGGTCATCATCGTGACCCACGACATGAGCGTTGCCTCTCACGCCGAGCGCATCATCGAGTTCAGCGACGGCGGGTGGTGGCGGATCGGCGCAACGATGACAAGAAGTCCGCCGCGCAGGCGCCTGCCGAGCTTCCCTCGCAGCCCGAGAAGCCTCGCATGCGCGGCTGGGGGTACTGGGCCGAGATGCTGCGCCTGGCGTGGCAGGAGGCTGATCCACCGGCTCCGCACGGCCCTCACCATCCTGGGCATCGCCATCGGCGTTTCCGTGGTGCTGTGCGTGCAGGCGCTCCTGGAGGGAGGGCAGGAGCAGGTGATGCGCGAGCTGCGCGCCATGGGTAGCCGCAGCATTCACTCATCCCCGGCAATGGACTGGGCGACCGGCGCGCCAGCGCCGTAGAGACGCTGGTACCCGAGGACGCATCGGCGTGACGAACATCATGCTGATGTCCGTGGCGCAGCGCGCGCGAGAGGTCGGCATCCGCATGACGGTGGGTGCGCGCCCCGGCGACATCGGCTTGCAGTTCATCATCGACGCCACGCTGATGTGTCTGCTCGGCGCTGCGGCAGGGGTGGCGGTGGCTCGTGCGGTGGGGGGTGGTCTTCATGGCCTTCGTGAATGGGTTCCCCATGCTGTTTTCCAGCACGACCACGCTGATGGCCTTCGTGGTTCCCCTGGACTTGGGCCTGGGGTTCGGCTTGATGCCTGCCCGGCGAGCGGCCATGCTCGACCCGGTCGAAGTGCTGGCCAGAGAATGAAAGTCGAGTTCATGAGTTGGAGCTTCAGACGCGCCCTGTGGGTGGGTGCCTGCGTCGCATTCATGGCCGGTTGCGCGTCCGCCCCGTATGCGCCGCCAGCGCTTTCCGTGCCCAATCAATGGCCGGGGGGATCGGGCAAGCCCTCGGCCGGTACGCGCGACGCATGGTGGAAGCGATGGGGCGAACCCCGGCTGGACCGCCTCGTCGATCTGGCGCTTGCGCAAAACCTGGATCTCCGGGTTGGTGCATTGAAGGTGCGAGAAGCCCGGGTGCGCGCTGAAGCGGCTGCGCGCGCACTGGAGCCCAGCGTGTCGGCTCAACTGGGCTCGACGAAGGCGCGCCCCCTCAAGACGGGCGAGACGGTCCGGGCAGATTCGTGGTCGCTGTCGATCGGCTATGAACTTGACCTGTGGAACCGGCTGGGCAGCCAGCGCGCCGTGCAGGATTTCGAGGCCCAGGCGGTTGAGCAGGACCAGGCGAGCCTGCAGCTTTCCCTTGTGGCGACGCTGCTTCGGACCTACTGGCAGATTGCGTACACCAACCAGCTCGTGGCCAACCAGGAGCGCAGCATCACGGGTGCGCGCCGTGTGGTGGAACTGGTCGATACGCAACACCGCTACGGCTCGGCTTCCGACCTGGAGGTGGCCGAGGCGCAAGCCACGTTGGCCAACGCGGAGGCGCGCCGCATTGCCTTGCAGCAGTCGTTGGTGGAGTCGCGCAATGCCCTGGTGCTCCTCGTGGACAGTCCGATGGGCGCCTCGCTCGACCTGCCCCAGGGGCTGCCGACCAGTGCACCACCGTCGGTCGAGGCCGGCCTGCCGGCGGAGCTGCTCTCGCGCAGGCCGGATCTGCGTGCTGCCGAATTGCGGCTGCGCAGGCTCCACGCCGACAACGAGGCCATCAAGGCCTCGTACTACCCCTCGTTCCTGCTGACCGGCGCTCTAGGGTAATCGAGCGCGTCCTTGAGGGAGGCGATCCGCAACCCCGTCATGACGCTGGGCGCGTCCCTGGTCCTCGCCGCCACGCGGCGCGGTGACTATCGCCGGGCCTCAGATGCTGCGAAGCTTCAACAGGAGCAAGCCGAACTGCAGTTCCGGCAGAGCCTGTCTCGCTCGTTGAACGAGGTGGACACGGCGCTGACGGCCCGTCGCCACTGGGCGCAGCAGTCGGCACTGGCCAAGCGTGCCCTGGATGCGGCGCGCGAGGTCGAGCGGGTCTACTCGGTCCGCTATCGCGCGGGCGCCGTACCGTTGCGCAACTGGCTCGACGCCCAGGAGTCGTTGCGAGTGGCCGAGAACGGTTGGGCCGAGAACCAGCTGAACCTCAACGTCAGCCAGGTCGGCGTGGTGCAGGCTCTCGGCGGGGAGCCGCTGGCCGGTGCCGGCCGGGGCGTATCGGGGGGCCATAGACGTGCACACGACAGGCATCACGCACATAGGGCCCGTTCTTGGTGACGCGCTGCGCAATAATTGCGCGAACATCCCCCTGTCAATAGTGGATTCACCCGGAGTGCATTCATTACAGGGCGAGCCAAATGGCATGCATTCGCCCGCCGTGTCTCGCGAAGGTTTGAGCGCCTTCGCCTTCGTATCGGCAGGTGGAACCACAGAACACGAGTACCGAAACCGATGAGCGGCGTGCGGAATCCTTCCAGAACACACAAGCGTGAGCGGCGGAGCAAGCTCCGGTGGGACGCTTGGGGTGCCAGTGCGCTCCTTGCTGCCGGGCTGCTGAGCGCATGGACCGTTCAGGCGGTGTGGCCAAGCAATGACCTCGCTCCGGGCTACACGCTCGCCACGGTCACGCGGGGTGACATCGAAAACACCGTCATGGCGACCGGTACGCTGCAGGCCTCCGAGCTGGTCAACGTCGGCGCGCAGGTCACGGGTGAACTGCAGCTGTTGCACGTCGGGCTGGGGGCCCGAGTCCGCAAGGGCCAGCTCATCGCCGAAATCGACGCCAGCACACAGCAGAACGCGCTGAAGCAGGCCGAAGCCCGCGAGGCGGCGGCACGCGCACAACTGCGCGCCAAGGAATCGGTGTGGAACCAGAACCTGCTGACGTTCGAGCGCCAGCGGGGGATGTACAAGCACGGCGCCAGCACGCGAGAGGCGTACGAAGCGGCCCAGGCGGCGGTGTCCATGACCCGGGCTGAACTGGATGCTCTGAGGGCTGCCTTGGAGGAGGCGCGCGTGGCACTGGACACGGCACGCGTCAATCTCAAATACACGAAGATCGAGTCGCCGATCGACGGTGTCGTGGTGGCGGTCGTCACCAGGCAGGGCCAGACGCTGAACGCGAGCGTCGCCGTTCCGACGATCGTCAAGGTGGCGCAAATCGACACGATGCGGATCCGCGCCGAAATCTCCGAGGCCGACGTGGTGCGCGTATCACCGGGACAGGCCGCGTCATTCACCATCCTGGGCGAGCCGAACCAGCCCCGCGAGGCGACGCTGAAGGCCATCGAGCTGGCGCCGGAGTCCGTCCAGTCCGAGGCCGGCGGGGGTTCCAACGGGGGCACGGGAAGCTCACCCAGCGCGGTCTACTACAGTGGCCTGCTGGAGGCGCCCAACGGCGACGGGAAGCTGCGCATCGGCATGACGGTGCAGGTTCGTATCGTGCTCGGCAAGGCGACCGGCGTGCTGATGGTTCCGTCGTCTGCTTTGCGCGACAAGGATGCGAAGGGGCGCCGGTCCATCATGGTTCGCAACAACGCCGGACGTCTCCAGGAGCAATGGATCACCGTGGGCATGGACGACAGGACCCACGCACATGTGGTGGCCGGGCTCAACGAGGGTGACCAGGTGGTGATGGGCGAGCGCGCATCCGCCTCCGATGCGCATCCCGCCGGCGGCCAGTCAGGATCCTGAGCTTCAGGGGGGCTGGCCCGCTGGCTTTCGCCGGCACGCTGAGCGGTTCAAGCCATCTTCGACGGCAAGAGGATCTCTTTCTGGCCGAAGAGCCGTTCTGAGGTGATGCCCAGGCTGCGGCAGCGATCGATGAACGCCTCGGATTGCTTGACGCCGGGATGCGCGCCCGTCTGGTCGATGGCCAGCACGTGGTTGAGCCACGGCTCTTGTCCTACCGCGTACACATAGGCTTGGCTGGGGCGCCAGGTGTCGATCAGCGCGTTGGCTTCGGCGGCATTCGAGCCGCGATCACGCCGCGCCTGATCGAACTTGCGGTCAATGCCTTGCGTAAGGAGGTGTCCGTAGCCCCAGCTCATGGGGGAGCCCTCGCACTCCATGCCGAGAAAGAGGGCGTCCACCGGCCCCAGATGCTCCACGATATGCCAATACATGCTCGGCTCCAGGTTGCACGAGTCGGCCAGGCATAGGCGCTGCGGTGCCGGCGAGGTCGTGAACAGCTCCCGGAACCGCGCATGGTGACGCGCCTCCAGGCCCAGGCGCTCCTGCATCTCCTCTATGCGCACCGGCAGGTTCTCGCAGGCGAATAGATCGTCCAGGCGACGATCGTCCCAGGGCAAGGAGGCCAGGACCTGTTGCCCATGATCCAGGACCGGAGTGCTGCGCTCGTACGGCAGGAAGTCCCGATCGACGATACCGAAGCTGAAGTGCTGCAGCGCGCGCGTGTAGTAGCGACTGCCATAAAGCAGCCCATCGAGCAGGCGCAATGCGGGATGGTGATTCAGGTCATAGACGAGTTCCACATAGCCTCTCAGCGGCGCCGGCACCTCCGCGTAGAGCCGCTCCAGGGAATCGCCCCTGGCCTTCTTGCGCAAGACGTCGTCGAGCGCCGAGATGGCCGAGGCCAGTTCGATCATGTGGCCTTGTGTTGTCGGGTCTGCGCCAACAGGGCGCGTATCTCGTCGACCTTCGGTGTGTCGTAGCGATCCACGGACCGCCGAGCAGCCCGGGGGTCTTGGCTGCTTTGGCGTGATGCTGCGGTGCCTCGATGTACGACTGCATGGTGGGTAGATGCCGCTTCGCGATGACCAGGGCCGCCTGCACCGGCGGCGCCAGCATGTCCCACACGATCCCGTGGTTCAGGAGCGGGCGCGCTGCGGCATTGGGGCGCAGGTAGTGTTGGTGGTTTACGGTCATTCGAGTGTTTGCCGCAGGTCTGCGGTGCAAAGGGGCGAGCTCGTGTTGCGCCCCGGTCGGACGATCCTCTCAACCGACGCCGGGCCGCTCCCTGGGTTCCTTGACCCCTTTGGGGGTCTGACGCGAAGCGGCGGGTCTGAGGGCGCTCTCAACGAGACGCCGGGCCGGCCCAAGTTTCCTTGTTACCCGCGGGGGGCGCTGCCCGGCCCTGGGGGCGCGCTCAGTAGAGGTCGCGCTTCTCCAGCGACTTGTAGAGCGCCTCGACGTTCTGGTCCGAGAAGCCTTCATAGTTGCGGCGCTCGATCAGTTCGATCATGAGCCCCGTGGCCGTGTCGCGCATCGAGAAGATCTGCGACAAGGGTTCGCAGTCGAGCCGGGGTGTGCTGAAGGCCATATGGGGTAGTGAGGAGATGGCCTGGCCGATGTCCTTCACCCGCAGGGCGATGTGCTGTACGCCTGGACCATGGCGCTCCACGAACTGAGTAACCTGCGAATCGCTTCCCGTGCCTTCCACGAACACGAGTGTCAGCGCGCCCAGCCGGACCGCCGCGCTTTTCATGCCAGAACGCTTGCCCGTGGTGGCGCGCTCCTCGATCACCTTGCACCCCAGGATCTTCTGTGACCATTGCACGGCGGATTGCAGGTCCGGGACTGCCACAGCAATGTGATCGATGCCGACGATGTTGTCCGCCAGGGTAAGCGCCGCCCCGCCTTGCCCGGCGCTGGCGGCGGGCTCCGCCGTTGATTTCATGTGTGGACCCTTTGCTCGACACTGCCCGAAAGGGCCCGTAGCAGTTCGCGTTCGCCGAGCGCCGCTTCGACTGCCAGGGAGAAGCGCTCCGCAAGGACGTCGATCTCTTCCTCGGTGATGATGAGAGGCGGCAGAAAGCGCACCACGCATCCGTGACGTCCACCGAGCTCGATGACGATCCCGCGTCGGAGGCATTGCTGCTGGATCGATCGCGCCAGCCGCCCGTCGGCAGGCCGGCTGCCCAGATGATCCGGCTCATGCTGGCCGTCGACGATCTCGGCGCCGATCATCAGGCCGCAGCCCCGGACATCGCCGATGCAATCGTGACGGCGCTGCAGGTCAAGTAGCGCAGAGGTCAACCGTCGACCGACGCCTGCCGCGTGAGTGGCGAGGTTCTGCTGCTGGACCGCCTGCAGGGTCGCTGTCCCTGTGGCCATCGCCAGCTGGTTGCCGCGGAACGTGCCCGCATGCGCGCCCGGTGCCCAGGTGTCGAGTGCCTCGTCGTAGACGATCACCGAAAGAGGAAGTCCGCCACCGATGGCCTTAGAAAGCACGAGCACGTCCGGCTCGATCCCCGCCTGCTGGAAGGCGTACAGCGAGCCCGTGCGGCCGATTCCCGTCTGGACTTCATCGATGATCATCACGATGCCGTGACGCCGTGTTAGCGTGCGCAGGCCCTGCAGCCAGCGGGCCGGCGCGGGAATGACACCGCCTTCGCCTTGCACGACCTCGACCACCAGCGCCGCGGGCGGCACGACCCCCGACTCCGGATCGGCCAGCAGGCGCGCGATGTAATTCAGGCCCGCGTCCACTCCCTCCTCGCCGCCCAGGCCGGGGGCAGCGGTAGTCATAGGGGTAGGGAAGGAAGTGCACGTTCGGCATCAGGGATCCGACCGGCAGCTTGAGCGCAAGGTTGCCGGTGACGCTCATGGCCCCGTGCGTCATGCCGTGGTAGGCGCCCGAGAAGGCGAACACCCCGCTGCGCCCGGTGGCGGTCTTCGCCAGCTTCAGGGCGGCTTCGATGGCATCGGCGCCCATCGGCCCGCAGAGCTGGATGCGGCTGGGCAAAGTTTTGCGGAAGACTCGAGAACAACGTTTCGATGAAGGCATCCTTCACCGGGGTTGTGAGGTCGAGCGTGTGCAGAGGCAGAACCGAATCGAGCGTCTGGCGCATGGCCGCGACGGCGCAAGCATGGTTGTGGCCGAGCGCCAGCGTTCCGGCACCTGCCAGGCAGTCCATGAAGACTTGACCGCGTGTGTCGCGCAGGTAGATGCCGTGTGCCTGCTGGAGCGCCAGCGGAATGCGGCGCGGGTAGGAGCGTGCGTTCGATTCACGGGCTGCCTGCCGCTGCAGCAGCGGGTCGCTGGCCAGGGTGACCGGGCCTTGGCGCAGGAACTCGGAAAAGGATGGAAGCGGGGGCACAACGGCACAGCTCACGACTCGATCTCCCTCATGGTGTGGTGCGGCCGATCCGGCAAGGAGGCGACGAGCATCTGCGCAACCAGGGCCTGTTCACGCTACGGCTGGCCACCGCGCACGGGCGTGACTACACATCTGTCGTGAGTCTAAAGTTCGTGGCAGCGCCGGGCAGCGCATCAAAACTGGGCCCCACCGGCCGTGGCTGAGCGACCGTAAGCGGACAAAGCCCCGCTTCCGGTCGGCCGTGCATTGATCAATGGTTGCGGGCGGCCTCGATCACGCTCTTCGGGCGCATGTCCGTCCAGTTCTCTTTCACGTATTCCAGGCAGGCCGGCTTCTTGTCCGGTCCGAACTTCACGGTCCATCCATTCGGAACGGGCGAGTAGTCCGGCCACAGCGCATGCTGGTTCTCGTGGTTGACCACCACGACGTAGATTCCGTCCTGATCATCAGATGCAGTCGCCATACGACGTAATTCCCTCATCAAAATAAAAAGAAGCGGGCCGCATTTGCGATTCCGCAGGCGCCGGCCACGCGCGCCTGCGGCGACTCGAAAAAATGAATGTCAAAGGGTGTCGGCGGCTCGCAATATTCGTTCCGCCGCTGCCATGTGCGTGCCCAATGCCATTTCATAGGCGGTCATCGGGGCTTCCAGCATCAACTGGCGATGGACGGCGACATCCTTGCCCTTGAGCCCGCGGAACCTGTCGGTCATCGCGGCGATGCTGAGGGGGATGTTGCTCGATGCCTCGTCGACCAGGCCTGCGCGGACTGCCGCATCACCAGACATCTCGCCGCCGAACAGCGCCCATCCCCGCGCCCGGCCGACGCCCGACTGCTGGGTCAGACGATAGAGCCCCATTCCCGGCCAGGGCTGGCCGGCGTGCGCGGGTACCTGGAGTCGCGCGTGCGGGTCCATGACACGATAGTCGGCCGTCAGCAGCAGTTCGAAGCCAGCGCCGGTGCACAGCCCTTGCACCACGGCCACCGTAACGGCGTTCAGGCGTTCCACTCGACGCAGTGCTTGCTCCCATTTCGTGATCAATCCGACCGTGGCCGCAGGCCAGGGCTGCGGCTGGTCGCCTGCGATGTGCATGAGCAGGATGCGTTGCTCCTGCACGCATTCGTCGACTCCATCGCAGGCTTCATGGATCTGATTGACGAGTTGCGCGGTGAGCGGGCCCGAGCTGTTGAGATCGAGGCGAACGACCGATGGGCCGCCCTTGTGATTGGAGGTGTTCATCGAGCTGCTTCTACCATTGCACGAGTGACGTTTCGATGGTGGCGCCGGGTCCCATGGTCATCATCACTCCATAGTCGCCCGGTTGTGTCTGGTTTTCCGCCAGCAGCCGCTGGAGGGAGAACAGGAAGGAGCCACTCGAGAGGTTGCCGTAGTCCCGCAGGACCGACGTCGTGTGGCGCACGTCGTATGAGGTCAGTCCGAGGTTAACCCGAATCGAATCGATCACCTTCTTGCCGCCCGAATGGATGATCCAGTGCGAGATGTCACGGCGTCGTAGGTTACTGCGTTGCAAAAGGTTGTTTACGACGCCCTCTGAATGAGAGCCCACGACATACGGCACTTCCTTGTCCAGGGAGAAGCTGAACTTGTTGTGTGCAGCGCTCCAGTCGAACCTCATGGCGTGCAACGTGGACGGAATGAGATGGCTGCAGAAGTGCCGTACCGCGGGTCCGGCTTGGCGGGTGTCCGTGCTCGTGATGACGCCCGCGGCCGCGACGCCGTCTCCGAAGAGGCTGTTGACAACGGCCGTTTCGATGTCGGTGTCGAACACATAAGCTGCCGAGCACACTTCGATGCACAGCATGATGGCGAGCTCACCGGGGTGGGCGCGGCTCCAGTTGACGACGGCGTTCAGGCCGTTCAATCCCGCATTGCAGCCCATGCCGACCACGTCCAGGCGCTCGCAGTCGCGCCGCATCCCGAGCTCCTCGAAGAGCAGGGCGCTGAACCCTGGAGTCAAGAGGCCGGTGGTCGTCACGCAGCACAGGTACTTGACGTCGCCGATGCCCAGGCCCAGTTGGTCGAGACACTTGAGCAGCGCGGCACGGCCCAGTTCGACACCGACGCGTCGGTGCCTGGCTAGCAACTCCTCCTGGGACTCGATGCGCAGCGTGCCGCCATCGGCGTCGGGTGGCAGCGCCAGATGCCGGCTGGAAATGCCCCCGTTCACGAACACCGAACGGATGCGCCTGTCCTGGATAGCGAACCGGCGCAGGATCTCCTCCTGCGTGTAGCGCTCAGCGGGCGCCGCGGTCGCAACGCTCGCGATGCGGGTACTCGCTAGATTCATGGCAATCGCCGAGGCTGGAAGGTCATGGGCGCGCGAGCCCGGCAGTGACTCAAACGGCCGGCACCGGCTGGCCACCGCGCGGCACACCAGAACGCGACGTGTGTACCCATCGTGGTGTTGCGCAGACTTTCACTCTGGCATGGTGTAACGCATGGGCCGCCACTCTAGCCGCTTCGCTTCCGTGGTTGTCAGTCAGTGGAGACACCTATTCATGCGTCACAGAACTTCGTGATTCCCGCCTTTGGTGCGTTTGCCGCCTCTCGTCGAGTTGCGACCAGTCACATACCGGACGTGATAATCATTTGGTGCATCGTCTCGGTCTTGTTTGATGCCCGCAGCCCTCGCACGCTTCCCGTGTGCGGGCAGGCCTGTGCTGATGCACAGCCATGACCTTCGAGGAGAGTTGCCGTGGTGAGGAGGGGTGAATCAATTCCGCAGGGACGCCTGCAGGACTGGCTGCGTCGCGAGCCGAAGCAGTGGGGGCGTCTCGACGCCGACATTGAAGCGCTGGGGGCATACGTGTGCGCGGGCGAGGCCTTGCTCAGCGAGCTGCTGCCCAAGCCGTCACGCCATGCGGAACAACGCAAGGTGGCCCACGATATCCATGCTTCATGCCGCAGCGTGCGCACGGCGTTCATGCACGCCCACGCCGACGCGCTGTACTCGCGCCTGACTTCGGGCCTGGGCGCATACCTGCGCATCGACGAGCTTGTGGCCATGGCGACGGAAGCCGTGCCGGGGTTGTTGCCCACGCCGCGCCAGCTCCAGGAGGAGCAGGCATGTGCTTCGCAGAGCGACAAGGAGGGCCGCGAGATCGACCAGGGCATCTTCCTCTCGGCGATCCTGCATTCGTCTTGCGGCGGCGTGCATCTCATGGATGCGATGCTTCGTCCCACGCGCAAGGCCGAGGCGCTGCTGGCGGAGTTCAGCGCCAGGGGGCAGCTCGATTTCGCGACCTTGCGCCTGGAGCGGCGCGGCGCCGCCGCGCATGTGACCCTGCAGAACAACGCGTGCCTGAATGCGGAGGACAACGTCCTCGTCGATGACCTGGAAACAGCGGTCGATATCGCCTTGCTCGACGAGCGCGTACGCGTGGGCGTGCTGCGCGGCGGCGTGATGACACATCCCCGTTACGCCGGCAGGCGGGTGTTCTGCGCGGGAGTGAACCTCAAGCATCTGCAGCAGGGCAGGATCTCCTACCTCGCCTTCATGCTCAGGCGCGAGCTGGGTTTCATCCACAAGATGATGCGCGGGCTGTCGACGGACCAGGCCGGCCTGGGTTTGAACCGGCTCGGGCGCGCCAAGCCCTGGGTGGCGGCCGTCGATGCCTTTGCCATCGGTGGCGGCATGCAGATGCTGCTGGCGGCCGACAAGGTCATCGCGGAGAACGGCGCCTACCTCTGTGTGCCGGCCGGGCAGGAAGGTTTCGTTCCGGGTCTCGCGAACCTTCGCCTGGCCCGCTACACGGGACCGCGTCTGGCGTATCAGCTGATCCTGTCGGGCCGCAAGATCTATACGCACGACCCGCAAGCGCAGCTGCTGGTCGACGAGGTCGTGCTCTCTGAAGAGATGGACGCCGCGGTGGAGAGGGCCGTGGCGGAGTTCGATTCCCCGGCCGTGCGGACGAACCGGCAGATGCTCAAGCTGGCCGAGGAGCCGATCGACGAGCTCAGGACCTACATGGCGCATTTTGCTTTCGAGCAGGCTCGGCGCCTGTATGACGAGGACGTCACCAGCAAGGTGTTCAAGCCGGCGACGCGAGCGGAAGTCGAGTGATGGCACACGCTGTATCGAGCGGCACGAGCGCTGCCATGTCGAACGTCGAGCTGGACCCGTCCTCGCTGCACGGTTCGCTGCGCGATCCGGTCATCGACTCGCTGAACCTCCTCAACGAGATCATCGATCGTTATCCGAACGCCATTTCGTTCGGTCCAGGGGCGCCACACCGGCGCTTCCTGGAGGATCTCGACGTCACGCCTCACATCCAGCGGTACGTCGAATACCTGAGGCAGGAAAAAGGCCTGGGCGAGAGCGCGATACAGCGGCACCTGTACCAGTACGGGCCCAGCCAGGGCCAGATCACGGAACTGGTGAGCCGCGCGCTGCTGCGCGACTTCGGCGTGAACGCGCCACCGCAGTCCATCGTCATGACGGTGGGGTGCCAGGAGGCGATGTGGCTTGTCCTGCGCGCGTTGTTCGCGACGCCCGCCGATGTGCTGGCGGTCGTTCAGCCGTGCTTTGTCGGCATCGTCGGGGCCGCAAGGCTGCTTGATCTCGAGGTGCAGGCGGTCGATGAGGGGGCAGATGGCGTGGACATCAACCAGTTGTCCCTGGCATGCCGCCGTGCCCGGGCAGCCGGCAAGCGCATCAGGGCCGTGTACGTGGCGCCCGATTACTCCAATCCTTCCGGCACGCTGATGAGCTTGGCGGCACGCCATGAGCTGCTCCGGCTGGCCGAAGAGGAGGACCTGTTCCTGCTGGAAGACAACGCCTACGGTTTCACCGCGGCGCACGGCGCGGCGCATCCCCCGCTGAAAGCGCTGGACCGTAACGCCCGGGTCATCTACCTGGGGACGTTCGCCAAGATCTGCGTGCCCGGGGTGCGCGTGGGTTTCGCCGTGGCCGACCAGCGCTTGCGTGACGGCCAGACCGACCGGTTCCTGGCGCAGGAGCTGGCGACGATCAAGAGCATGCTCACGGTCAACACTTCGCCGATCTGCCAGGCGATCGTGGGCGGCATGTTGCTCGAGCACGAAACCTCGCTCGCCGCCTTGGCGCAGGACAAGGGAGCGTTCTACCGGGACAACCTGCAATGCCTGCTGGATGCGCTGGAGCGGCATCTTGGGCCGCGTGGGAACTCGCCATACCGGGTGAGTTGGAACAGGCCGCAGGGCGGGTTCTTCGTGCGGCTGCGAACGTCGTTCATCGTCGACGAGGGCATGCTCGAACTCTCGGCCCAGCGGCATGGTGTGCTATGGACTCCCATGGCCAATTTCCTGCTCGGCGGCACGCAAAGCCGGGAGCTTCGCCTGTCGTGCAGCTACCTCAATCCCGAGCAGATCGAAGAGGGCGTGCGCCGGCTTGCACTGTTCATAGAGGAAGCCAATGGATCGGCAGGATCGGCAAGACATGTTTGATGCGGGTGCGGCCGACCTGGCGTCCCGCGTGCTGTACGACAAGCGCGGACGGGTTGCCTACGTCACGCTGAATCGGCCGGCCGTGCTCAATGCGCTGGACCTGCGCACGCACGAGGAGTTGGCGCGCATCTGGGACGACTTCGAACGCGACGACGATGTGTGGGTCGCCGTGCTCACCGGCGCAGGGAACCGCTCGTTCTCGGTGGGCCAGGATCTCAAGGAGCTCGTGGCAATCACCGAAGCCGGCACGCCTGCCACGTCCTTCGGCAGCCGGGGCCGGCCAGGTTGGCCGCGGCTCACGGAGCGCTTCGAGCTGACGAAGCCCGTCATCGCCAGGGTGAACGGCTATGCGCTCGGAGGAGGCTTCGAGCTCGCGTTGGCCTGCGATGTCATCGTCGCGGCCGAGCATGCCGAGTTCGCGCTCCCGGAAGCCCGGCTCGGGCTGATGGCGGGCGCGGGTGGAGTGTTCCGCCTGACTCGCCAGTTGCCGTTCAAGTCGGCCATGGGTTACTTGATGACCGGGCGACGGATGACAGCGTCGCGTGCCTACGAGCTGGGCCTCGTGAACGAGGTGGTGGCGGCCGAGCAGCTGGATCAGGCCGTGGAGAGCTGGCTGCAGGACATCCTGCGCTGCGCTCCGCTGTCCGTCCGCGCGATCAAGCAGGTGGCGCAGCGCTCGGCCACCTTGACGCTGGAACAGGCGTTCGGCGAGCACTACCCGGCGGAGCGCCTTCGCATGCAGAGCGAAGACACCCGCGAAGGCCCGCGCGCGTTCGTCGAGAAGCGCGATCCCGTGTGGCGCGGGAAGTGACGGCCTCGGCGCCTGCGCTCACCGCATGGCTGCGCGAGCGCCACGCGGCGGCGATGGCCGAATGCAGCCGGGCGTTCGTGCGCATGCCTGCCCTGATCGAGGTTCCGCATGCGCGCTGGACACTTCCCATGGCGGCGGCAGCGCCGCTGGTCAGTCTCGTCGACCCGGCGCTCCTGCCTGCGCGCCTGGCTCCGGCGGCCGAGGCGCGTCGCCACAGCTACGTGGCCGGCCGCTTGTGCGCCGAGCGCTGCCTGGAGGAACTCGGCATGCCGAACCGGGCGGTTGACAGCCATCCTTCGGGCGCGCCGGTGTGGCCGGGCGGCGTGACGGGCTCGATCACCCACACGGCCCGCGATGCCCATGCTGTGGGATGCTGCGAACCTTCCGTGCGGAGCATCGGAATCGACAGCGAGCTGAGGGCCGATGGCTCACAGGCGCGGGCCATCGAAGACCACTGCTGCACCCTGGGCGAACGCGCGGCGCTGCCATCCACGGACGAGAAAGACCTGCTGCTCACGCTGATGTTCAGCGCGAAGGAGGCCTACTACAAGGCGATCTATCCGCTGGTCCGAGGCTACGTCGACTTCCTCGATGTCGAGGTGCGGACCATCGATCGTCGCGCGGGCCGCTTCGTCATCGCGCCCGTGCCCCACAGCTCGTTCGCTCTGGTGCTGCCCGCCTTGCAAGGTCATTTCGTGATCGACGGCGAGCAGGTGCATACGGCGGTGATGCACCGATAGTCCTCAAACACCTCGCATCACACCTCGGGCGCGCTATGCGCCCGTGGCCGTGGTGCCGCCAAGCCCTTCCTTTCGGCATGCTCGCCATGCGCCGCTAGGATGGGAGGATGAACTGGTGGACCGGATCCACGCCTGACGGTCGGCCCACGGCCGCACCGCCCGGTGCAGCACCCAAGGGCGGCACGCCGGCGGCAGGGAGCCCGCCCAAGGTGCCGCCTCGCAGGATGTGGTGGACCTTCTTCGCCCTCCTCGTCGTGAACTACCTCGTCATGAGGTTCCTGTTCCCCGACGCGGACGCTCCGGTTACCGTGCCCTATACCGTGTTCAAGGAACAGGTGGCCAAGGGCAACGTCAAGGCGATCTACAGCCAGGGGGTGAGCATCGAGGGTCGCTTCGCGGCGTCCATCCCCTGGCCGCCACCGCAGGCCGACCCCAAGCTTCAGCAGGCGCCCAGTGCGCGCACGCTGCCCACGGCTGCCCCGCCCGCGCCGCGTCCGGCAGACACCTTCACCACCACGCTGCCTGCCTTCGTGGACCCTGGCCTGGAGAACTTCCTGATCGAGCACAAGGTGGAGATCAGCGCGGTGCCCATCCGCACCGGCGGCGGCTGGGCTGCGATGTTGCTGGGCTTCGGCCCAGCCATCCTGATCATTGCGTTCTACGTCTGGATGTACCGGCGCGCCATGCAGCAAGGGGGCGGCCTGAGCGGTGCGCTCATGGGCATTGGCAAGAGCAAGGCTCGCCGCTACGACCAGGAGGCGCAGACGCGCGTCACCTTCGGCGACGTTGCCGGCATCGACGAGGCGGAGAACGAGCTCATCGAGATCGTCGACTTCCTCAAGGCACCCGAGAAGTACACGCGACTGGGCGGCACCGCGCCGAAGGGCGTGCTGCTCGTGGGCGCGCCCGGCACCGGGAAGACGCTCCTGGCCAAGGCGGTGGCCGGCGAGGCCGGGGTGCCGTTCTTCTCGATGAGCGCGGCCGAGTTCGTGGAGATGATCGTCGGCGTGGGCGCGGCCCGCGTGCGCGACCTCTTCAAGCAGGCGCGCGAGAACGCCCCGGCCATCATCTTCATCGACGAGATCGACGCCATCGGGCGTGCGCGTGGGCCCACTGCGCTTGGCGGGGTGGGCGAGCAGGAGCAGACGCTCAACCAGATCCTCACCGAGATGGACGGTTTCTCGGGTCGCGAAGGCATCATCGTGCTGGCCGCGACCAACCAGCCCGATGTGCTCGACCGGGCGCTACTGCGCCCCGGGCGCTTCGACCGGCGCGTGGTGGTGAACCTGCCCGACAAGAACGGCCGCGAGGCCATCCTCAAAGTGCACACGCGCAACGTGCCGCTGGCTGCGGACGTGGACCTGGCACACATCGCGGCGACCACGCCGGGGCTTTCAGGCGCGGACCTGAAGAACCTTGTGAACGAAGCGGCGCTGCTGGCGGCGCGCCGCGAGCGGCAGAAGGTGCACCAGGACGATTTTCTCGATGCGCTGGAGAAGATCGTGCTGGGGCCGGAGCGCCCGCTCATCCTCAGCCAGGAGGACCGGGAGCGCATTGCCTACCACGAGAGCGGGCACGCCATCCTGGGGCTCGTCATGCCGGGGGCCGACCCGGTGCATCGCGTGAGCATCGTGCCGCGAGGTCAGGCGCTGGGCGTGACCTACCAACGGCCGCAGACCGACCGCTACAACTACCCGGAGGGCTATTTGCGCGCGCGCATCGTCGGCATGCTGGGCGGCCGGGCTGCCGAAGAAGTGGTGTACGGCACCAAGACCACGGGCGCCGAGAACGACATCGAGCAGGCCACGCAGATGGCTCGCAACATGGTCACGCGCTGGGGCATGAGCGACAAGCTCGGCATGGT
Organism: uncultured Burkholderiales bacterium; assembly: GCA_966248995.1. GTDB lineage: Bacteria > Pseudomonadota > Gammaproteobacteria > Burkholderiales > Burkholderiaceae_C > Albitalea. The sequence goes on from CBINBY010000043.1 coordinate 22,512, forward strand.
GCAACTCGCCCCGCCGCAGAACCCGTACCTCGGGATGGCGGGCAGCTTCGGCGCGGCCAAGCCGTTCAGCGAGGAGACCGCGCGCCTCATCGACGCAGAGGTGCAGCGCATCGTCCAGGAGAGCTACGACGAGGCCAAGCGCCTGCTGGTGCGCCACCGACGTGCGCTCGACTCCCTGGTGCAGGCGCTGCTCGCCCGCGAAACACTGGGCGAGCACGAGATCCTGGAAGTGACCGGGCTGCCGCCGGCACCGGAGCTGGAGAACCGGCCGCTGGCGCGCGCGGCAGGGTAGGAATAGGTTCAGCGCTTCTTCTGCGCCTTGTCCGCTCTCTCGACGTAAGGCTCGAGGCCCGCCAGCTCCAGCTGGTAGCCGCTCGAGCCCATGGGCGTGTCCGAGCGCTGTATGCGCAGCCGGCCGCTTGCCCACACCGCGTCCATCAGTCGCAGCTTCTTCGAGGGCTTTGCGGCCGTCACGTGGATGATCTGGTTGGCTGGCGGCGGCGGCGTGTGGATGCAGGCACCCATGTACGGCACGAGCAGGAACTCGTGGGTCAGGCCCTGCGCCTCCTCCAGCGGCACCACGTAACCGGGAATGCGCACCTGCTGGTCGTTCATGGCCGGATTCACCGGCGCCAGGTTCCAGGCCTCGCGCATGCGTTCCAGCATCTCCACCGCACGCGGGTCGCTGTCGGACATCAGACCCAGGTTGGCGTCACGGAAGTCCTTGAGCGGGTCCCAGTTCGGCGGCAGCAGCGCGTCCCAATCGATGGTTCGAGGCGCCTGGGCCGTGGCGGGTGCCTTGGGCGCTGGATGCGCGCCGTGGGCCACGCCCAGCGCAGCTCCGAGGCCCAGCAGCAGGAGGGATCGACGCAAGTGGTACATGCTTGGTTCCTTGCTCATGTGCGGGGAGACAGCCCATCGGCCAGCGAAAGGCGGTAGGCGCGCCAGCCAGGCCCCAGGCTCGCCAGCAGGCCGGTGCAGACGACGCCGGCAAGCAGTGCCCATTGCGATGCGGCCGGCGGGGAAAGCTTCAGCGCGATGCCGAAATGCGATTGCACCGCCGGCCCGGCAAACGCAATGAGCAGCACCGTGGCGGCCGTGCCCATCGCGGCACCGATGAGGGTGACGAGCAGCCCCTCGCCCGCCAGCAGCAGGAGCACGTGCCGCGGCGCGGCGCCCACGGAGCGCAGCACGGCGAGTTCGCGCCGCCGCTCGTTCAGCCCCGCGAGCACCACGGCCACCAGCCCCGCCAGGCTCACCAGCGCGACCAGGGCCGATACGCCCAGCAGCAGCGTCTCGCCCATGCCCACCACTTCCCAGAGTTCGTCGAGCGCCACGCCGGGCAGCACGGCCATCAGCGGCTCGCCACGGAACTCGGCCACGTGGCGCTGCACCGCGAAAGCCGCAGTGCGGTTCTTCAGGCCGACGAGAGCGGCGGTCACCTGCCTGGGTGTCAGGTTGAACTTGCGCGCTTCCTCGGGAGCGATGTGCATGCCGGGCATCGGCACGCCGCCCACCCACTCCAGGTGGATCGCCTCCAGCGCCTCCAGGCTCACGTTCACGGTACGGTCGACCGGCGTGCCGGTGCGCGCGAGCACGCCCACCACGGTGAAGGGCTTGTCGGCATGCTCGGCGCCATCGATGGGGCCGGTGCCGTGGCTGAGCGTGAGGCGGTCGCCGATGCGCCAGCCGAGCGCGTGCGCCACCTCGGCCCCGACGACCGCCTCGTACAGGCCATCGAGATTGCCGCTGAACGGCCGGCCTTCGGCCAACGCGAGCGGCTGGCGATCGCCGTAGCGGAACCGCTGGAAGTAGTCGCGGGTCGTGCCCAGCACGGGAAAGCCGTGGTGCGAGTCGCCGAGCGACAGCGGAACCACCCAGTCCACGGCAGGGTGCCGCGAAACGGCCTTGAGGCTGTCCATGCCGATGTTGTTCGTTGCTCCGCCGACATGGAACACCGCGTACAGCATGAGCTGCACGGCGCCGGTGCGCGCGCCCACCACCAGGTCGGTGCCGCTCACCGACTGCGAGAAGCTGGCACGCACGTCGGTGCGCACGCGGTCCACGGCCAGCAGCAGCAAGGTGGCAAGGGCGATCGACGCGACCACGAGCGCGAGCGTGCCGCGGCGGTTCCATGCGCTGCGCGCGGCCAGCGTAAGCAACCCCTTCATGACGGCTGGCTCCCTGCCGATCCGGCGTGGTTGATCGCCGACAGGGCGACCACGCGGTCGAAGCGCGCGGCCAGCCGCTCGTCATGGCTCACGAACACGAGCGTGGTGCCGAAAGCGCTGCACTGCTGCAGCAGCACCTCCATGAATGCCTGGCGCAACGGGGCGTCGAGCGCCGAGGTGGGTTCGTCGGCGATCACCACCTCCGGATGGCCCACCAGGGCTCGAGCGGCCGCCACTCGCTGCTGCTGTCCCACCGACAGCGCGGCGGCAGGCTGCTCCCACAACCCGGATGACAGGCCCACGCGCTCCAGCAGCGCCTGGGCCGCTGCATGGGGCGAGCCGGCCTGGGCGGCCGCGCGTTCGCGCCGCTCGCGGGAAAAGCGGCAAGGCAAGAGCACATTGCCGATCGCACTGAGGTAGGGCAGCAGGTTGAACTGCTGGAAGATGTAGCCCACGTGTCTGGCGCGATGCGCGTCGCGCCGCGCGCCGCTGAGCGCGGACCAGTCCGTCCCCTTGAGCCGCACGCAGCCGGTTCGCGGCAGCAGCACGCCCGCCAGGAGGCCCAGCAAGGTGCTCTTGCCGCAGCCGCTGGGACCGTGCACGAACACGCGCTCGCCGCGTGCCAGGTGCAGTTCATCGATGGCCAGGCAATCTCCTGCTGCGCCGGGCCATGCGTAACGCAAGGCGTGGACCTCGATCACGATGCGAACTATCGAGGCACCAGGGACAGGCGACCCTGCGGCCGCTTCAGCGTGGCCTTGAACTGCCGGGCCGGCGTGATGGCCTGTACGTCGATGCGCTGCATGCGTGCGAATGCATCGAAGAGCTTCACGTCGATGAAGCCGGCGCGGGCCGCATCGCGGCACTCGAAGCTGATGCTCGCATCGAGATCGGCATGTCCCTCTTCGGCCTCGCGCGCGGCATCGTTGCCGAGCCCCAATGCGTGGGACGAGAGCGTGACACCCGAAGGTTTGCACTGCGCCGCAGCATCGATCACGAACCCGCGGCTCGCATCGCGCAGCCGTGCTACCGCTTCATCGGCGCGGCGACGCTCCGCATCGGTGCGCGGGGCATGTTCGAAGCCGACGAGGTTGTCCAGCGGGGTGGAAAGCTCGAGCACGATGGCCGTCGGCTGCACAGCGATATCGAGCTTGGCGACTCCGTGCTCATGGGCTTGGTGCTGTGCCCACGCCGCCGAGGCGGCCAGGCCGAGACCGAGGGCCACGATGCGCAAAGCGAGCGGAATGCGTTCGGTACGTTCAGCGGCATGTGCAGGCATGCCGCGGATCGTAGTGCAAGCCCGGTTGCCGGCGGCTCAGGCCGCGCGAACGGGGCCTTTCGCGCAGGCTCCTGCGGCAGGAAGGTTCGGCTTGCGAGGAGGCTCGGTCAGTGTGGGACCACTGCCCGTGTCCGCATGCTGAAAGGCTGCGGATGACGTCGCACCAGCGAAAGGCCGGCATCCGTGATCCGGGCGGACTCGAGCGCCGAGCCTTGGCCGTGCGCCTGCACGGCGCCCATGTCGTGCAGGAGCCATAGATGCTTGTGCAGGGCTTCAGGTTCGCAGCGGACTTGCACCGCCAGCGTGTAGAAGCTGATGGCCGTGGGGTATGCATCGGCCAGGGTACCCAGGACGGCTCGCGTCAGATTGGAGGACTGCATACTCTCCCTCGCGTGTCAGGGCTGTGACGTTACGCCCGAGTCCATGCGAGCTGAATCGAGTTTTCCCTGAGTCGATGCGCGCGATGCGGTGCAGCAGTTGCACTGCAGCAGACGCAGTGCGATACCCGCATCGGGCACGCGCTATGCGCGCGATCCGGCCCATGCGGCATCGCTCATGACGAGCGTCTGACGAGCTGCAAGGTCTCGCCGCGAACGCATGAGAGACTCGACCGTCTCCTTCTCCCTTCGCGTCATGAATCTCACTGCCCGTCCTTTGCTCGGCACTTTCGTCACGGGGTTGCTTGCCGCCTTGCCGCTGGCCGCCACACTGCTCATCGTCGTGTCGGCCGTGCGCCTGCTGTATGAATGGGTCGGTCCGGACAGCCTCGTCGGGAGCTTCATGATCGCGCTGGGCATGGGCGTGGCGGGCTCGGAACTCGTGGGCTACCTGCTGGGCGTGGCCATCGTGATCGCGGGCATCTTCGCGTTGGGCCTGGCCGTGCGCAGCGGGCTGCGCGACGCGGCGGCTCGCGTGGTGAACGGGGTGGTGCAGCGCATACCCCTGGTGCGCGGCGTGTACGAGATGATGAAGAAGATTGTCGATCTCATGGCGCAGCGCGACGAGCAGGGCACACGCTCGATGAGCCCCGTGTGGCTGCACTTCGGTGGCGTGGGCGGCGCGGCCGTGCTGGGGCTGCTGTCGTCCGTGGAGCCAGTGATGTTTGGCGAGCGTGCGTATCTCGCGGTGCTCGTGCCCACTGCGCCGGTGCCCGTGGGCGGCGGGCTGCTGTACGTGCCGCAGGAATGGGTGATGCCCGCCAACGTGGGCATGGAGGGCCTCACGAGCATCTATGTCTCCATGGGCATCACGACGCAGCAGCATCTCGGCTCGCAGGCGGGTGCCGCACGCTGATGCGGCGCGGACAATGCAGGCCCACGACAGCACGAGGAGATACGCATGAAGGTGCTCATGCTTCATGGCATCAACCACAACATGTTCGGCAAGCGCGACCCGGCCCAGTACGGCACCGTCACGCTGGCCGAGATCGACGAGCGCCTGTGCGAACTGGGCAGGGAACTGGGCGTGGAAGTGGAGACCTTCCAGACGAACCACGAGGGTGACATGTGCGAGCGCATCCATCGTGCGTACAGCGAGGGTGTCGATGCAGTGCTCATCAACGCAGGCGCCTGGACGCACTACAGCTATGGCATCCGCGATGCGCTGGCCATCCTCACCGTGCCGATCGTGGAACTGCACATGTCCAACGTCCATGCACGCGAGCCGTTTCGCCACCATTCGGTGTTCGCCGACATCGTGAAGGGGCAGATCGCGGGCTTCGGGGTCGACAGCTACCTGCTGGCGCTTCGGGCGGCGGTGTCGGCGGCGGGTGGCCGCTGAGGTGAGGTGCCGGCGTCGATGCCCCGTTCTCCCCTTCGTAAGCAGGGCGGCCGCCACGGTGTGGCTCTGAGCGATTCCTAGAATGGCTTGATGGGTGTCCGGGTTCTTTGTTTCTCGCGTTCCGCCGTGGCGCTTTTGCTGGCTGGCGCACTGGTGGGCTGCAGCTCATTCGGCGCGGGCCTCGGCATCGGCGTGCCCATCGCGCCCGGCGTGTCGCTGGGCGTGGGGGTGGGCAGTGGTGGCGTGCACGCCGGTGTCGGCGCGGGCGCCGGCCCGGTGGGCGTGGGTGTCGGCGTGAACCAGCGTGGCCAAGTCACCGGCGGGGTCGGCGTAGGTGCCAGCGTGCCGGTGGGCGAGGCGAGGGCGGGCGTGGGCGTCGGCGTCGGGACCGTGCTGCACGATCCGAAGGAACGGAACCCGCAACAGCGAGAGAGATAGCTGCTGGCGACTGTTGGAGAATCGTCCCCCTCGCGAACATGAACAGTCGGGGGCGGTATGCACGAGCCTTTTGTCGAATTGGTCTGGCCCATGCCGCAAGCCGGCGTTGTGGCATGAGCAGTGCCTTCTTCGAGCGGCCCATACTCAATTCACCCTTGCCCGCGAGGCGCGCGATTCGGGTTTCGATGCGCTCATCGCCTGCGCGTTCTACGAGGCGCACACCACCGGCTCAACAAGTTGGCCGACCTGCCCTCAAGGCGCGCATGAACGCCGACCCCGGCCCTGAGCTTTCACAAGCTGGAACAGGCGCGTGACAAGTACTTCTGGTTGAGGGGTTGGCCGGGACATACGCCTCATCGTGCACCGGACCAACGACAGTTGCTGTGCTACGTGGACCACCACGACGCGCCCTACCAATGGGTGGAGCGTCGACGGCTGGAGATCCACCCCACCACCGGTGGCCGCGCAGATGGTGCTGTTGCGCGAGCGGGTGGACGAGATCGGCGGTGGCGACAGCCTCTATTGCCATGAATGATGGTGCAAACGGCCCTGCAACAAGGCATGCACCTCCGTACGCGACGGCATGCCGCTCACAGCACCGCGGCCGGTGACCGACAGCGCCGCAGCAGCATTGGCCCAGCGCATCGCTTCGGCGAGCGACTCGCCGCGCGCCAACGCTGCGGCCAAGGCGCCGGTGTAGGCATCGCCTGCGCCGATGGTGTCCACGACGGTCTCCATCCGCCACCCGGGCAGCTCGATCTCCGTGCCGAGTTGCCACAGGCGGCAACCGGCGGCGCCGAGGGTGACGATCACCGCGCCCGCTCCGCGTTGAAGCAGCATGCGGGCCGCCACATCGAGCGACGCTTGTGCGGGCACGCCGGCCAGCGCGTGCAGCTCGGTCTCGTTGGGCGTGAGCACGTCGGTGAGCGCCATGAGCTCGTTTGGCAGGGGCCGAGCCGGGGCAGGATTGAGCAGCGTCGTGACGCCCGCCGCACGTGCGATGCGAAAGGCCGCCAGCGTCGCGGCGAGCGGCACTTCGCATGACGCCATGACGACGCGCGCATGCTGGATCGTGGCCCGTGCCCGCTCCACCTGCGCTTCGCCCAGGCCAGCGCCGGCGCCCGGCGCGACGGCAATGCTGTTGTCACCGTCGTCGTAGACCAGGATCTGGGCGACTCCGCTGCGTTCGCCGGCGGCCTGCTCGACATGCTGGATATCCAGGCCCTCCCGCTGCCACAGATCCAGCGCCATCGCGCCGAACTCGTCGCGGCCGATGCGCGCGATGACGGCCGTGCGCGCACCCTGGCGCGCACAGGCCACCGACGCGTTCGAGCCCTTGCCGCCAGGGCTGATGTCGAACGAGTGCGACAGCATCGTCTCCCCACGAGCGATGGGCTGGGGCACGCGCGACACCAGATCGGCGTTCCAGCTCGCAATGCAGACAACATCGCAGCGTTCCATCGATAAAACTCCGCTCGTCTCTAAGCAACGAACCGGCACTGCGAGGCCGGCGTGCGCGTGTCCATGTTGCGGCCTCGGTTCATGTGGTCGTCGATCTCCGCCGCGCAGCCGAGCATGCGCGGGTACAGGAAGATCGTGAACGCGGCTGTCTCCAGCTCGCGCTCGCCGATCTCGCCGCGCTGCAGTGGCTGCCACAGGAGCTTGAGCAGCAGCGCGGCGATCACCGCGTCCACGTTCACGCAGTAGACGTTGCGCGAGACGCCTGCGTCGTAGAGCGCCTGCACCAGCTCGCGGTAGAACGCGTGGAACACGTTGGACTCGCCGCGGCGCTCGAACAGCTGGGCGACGAACACTTCGCGCGGGTCGTGGTTGACCGGCTTGTCCTTGAAGACGGGGTGGTTCACGCCCGGCAGCTTGGCGATGTCGAGGCTGCCCGCGCTCTTGCGCTGGCGCTTGTACTGCGCGTACTGCTGCGCGGCCTGCGTGGCGAGGGCCTTCAGGTCGATGCCGTGATCGCGCGATCCGGGGTCGGCCAGGCCGCGGTCGCGAAACTGCTCCAGCAGGAAGGCAATGCCCTCGTAGCCGTTGCCGCCATGCGTGTAGCCGGTGTGCGTGAGGAAGCCGACCAGGGCCTTGTTCAGCTGTACGCGTTCGGGCGATTCCGGGCCGTCAGCCGACACTGCGCCCTTGGCGCCTTGGGCCGAGATGGCTCCCGGGCCGTTGGTGAGCAGCAGGCCGGCCAGCGTCTGGAAGACGAAGAGGTCGTTCGCCGAAGGCGCGCGGCCCAGCAGCGCGGCATAAGCCAACTCGCCCAGCGTGTGCTCCGCGAGCAGCGAGGGCATCGAGTAGCCGCAGAAGCGCTCCGGCGCGTGCCGCGACGCATCGGCCGAGGCGCCGATGAGCGTGCCGAAGAGCTGCATCCACCACGGCAGGCTTTCCGCGGTGAGCCTGGAGATGCGCTTGCGTTGTAGCGGCCCCCAGGCGAGCGTGGTGGTGATGGCCGCGAGCACGGCATCGGCGTTCGGTGTGCCCAGCGAGACGAGCCAGCGCAGCGGGGCCGAGGTCACGCCGCGGGCTTTCGCCCCCGCCAGCATGGCCTCGGCGCGCACGTCGCGGTCTCGCGCGAGCAGGGCCTCGATGCCGGTGCTGTCGATGAGCGACACGTCGAACGCGTCATCCAGCGCATCCGCGAGCCCCGCGGCAGTGAAGCGGTCGATCATCAGCGCCGCCGCCTGGCGCGCGGCCTGCTGCCGGCGCGGGCCCATGATGGACAAGGCGGCGGCCATTACCGCATTGGGTGCATTGCCGGCTTCGCGGCTGGCCTGCGCGGCGACCAGTTCGGGCGTGCCGTGCAGGTTGACGCAGGAGGCGACGGCCACATTGATGAGCTTGCAGGCGGGCACATCAGCACTTTCATGCAGCAGCGCCAGGGCCACATGCGATTCGAAAGGCTGCTGCGCGGCCTGCAGCATGGACACGCCGTGCAGGCTGCTTACTTGCGTGGCGGGGTCCATCTGCGAGGCGCCGGAGGCGTCCTTGAGCGGCTGCCGCGGCACGATGCAGCCTATCTGGAGGTTGAGCGCGGCGATCTGCTCGTCGTAAGGTGGCATGGCCTGCACGACGGGCAGCGCAAGCTCGGGCGGCAGCGCCAACCCTTGATCGGCGCCGAACCAGGGTTTGAGCGCCATGCTGCCTTCGGGCGAGAAGTCGGGCAGCGTGGCATTGGCGCGCATCACGGCGGTGAGCGCGGCCGGGATGTGCGCGATGTTGGTCACCAGTGCACCGCGCGCCGAGAAGATGGGCTGTTCGGGCGTGTAGATACCGTCCACGCCGAACTTCTCGATGAACCAGCGCTCCTTGGCGCGTGCGTCGTCGCTGCCGCCGGCCATGGCGCCGGCGTGGCCCACCGCGCGGGTGAGCTTGCTCTTCCAGCGGCCCACCACGCAGGCGACCACCGGCTTAGTGAACACGGCATCGAGCTCGTAGTAGCCGCCGGGCTCGCAGTACAGCACCGCGGCCTTGCTGCGTGCGTCGTTGGCCAGCGCGAACGCGAACTCCGGTGCGGCGTAGTGGATGTACACGTCCTTGCCGCTGGACACGACGGTGGTGGTGCCCCAGCCGGCCATGCGCAGGTACTGCGCGATGGTGGTGGAGAAGCCCCCCGAGTTCGAGAAGATTGCGATGGAGCCGGGCCGCAGCGTGTCGCCCGGGTTGTCGCCGCCGAGAGCGCCGCCGATGCGCACGCGGTTCCACGCGTCGGCCGCGCCCAGGCCATTGGCGCCGAAGATGTCGACGCGGTTGTGCTGGCCCATGGCGCGGATCTCTCGGGCGTCGTGCACCGAAATCTTCTCGGTGACGATAAAGATCTTGTTCAGCTCGGGATTCACACGGATCAGCTCGGCCACGCCGTCGCGCGCGGCCGCAGGCGGCAGGTAGACCACGCCGCAGTTGAAGCGGTGCCCCGCCTCCAGGCCTTCGCGCACGCTGTTGTAGACGGGCACATTGCCAATGGGGGTCTCCAGCACCTGGCCGCCCTTGCCGGGCGCGGTGCCGAACACCACGTTGCCGCCGGAGTAGGCGTGGCTCACCGGCGTGACCTCGCTGGATTCGCCGCCGAGGATGTTGAGCACGCACACGCGGTCCTCGCGCGTGGCGACCTGGGCGAGCGAGCTGATGCCGACGTGGTACTTGAAGTCGCCGACGGACAGGCGTTGCTGCAGGGGCATGGTGGATCTCCTTCAGGCTTGGATGTCAGGTGTGAGGCCCAGGCGGGCGGCCACCTGCTCGCGCCCGCCGGCTTTCATCCAGGCGTCGGCGCGGCGGGCGTAGCGGATCACCTCGCTCATGTCAGAGTCGAAGCCGAACAGGCGGTACGGCAGGCCCAGCGCATCGCAGGTGTCGCGCAGCGCGCCCATGCCGCGCACGAGGTTCGGGCCTCCGCGGCCCAGCACCAGATACAGCGGTGTGGGGCCGTGCGCGCTGAAGTGCTCGCGCAGGGCATCGGCCATGGCGCGCAGGGTCTCGTGGATGTCGGTGTTGTTGCTCTTGCCGCCGATGATGAAGAGCACGTTGGCCTGCCTCAGCCAGTGCCTGAAGCAGATGAGCGCCACGTCCTTCATCTTCTCGTAGGGCGGGTTGCCGCCGAAGTCGGAGCTGATGATGGCGTCGTCGCCCAGCATCTCGGTCACCAGCGAGTTGGCCCCGCCGCCGAAGGTGGGCGCGAGGATGGTGCCGCGCTCGTTGATGACGAACACGTCGCTCTGGCCCTGGTGGGTGCGCAGCGTGTTGATCTCCTGCTCGAAGTCCGAGTAGTCGGCCGCGAACAGGTGCGGTGGCAGGCCCAGTCGCGCCCAGCGCGGGTCGTCGCGGTCGAAGCCGCACTTGAAGTCGCAGGCCACGGGGGTGAGGCGGCCCTTCCTGTCCTCGCGCAGCCGGATGGGGTTGAGCTCCAGCGTGGTCATGCCGAAGTCGTGGTACAGCTCCCAGAGCTTGGGCAGTTGCTGCACCAGCGGCGAGATGATCTCGCGCGGCGCGCCGATCTCGCCCAGCGCGTTGGCCACCACGAAGGCCTTGAGGCCGGTGAGCGGATCGAAGGGCACCTGCGCGACGTGCTGGCGTTCCACCTCCTCGATGTCCATGCCGCCCATGTGCGTGAGCGTCATGGTCGGCGCGCGGAAGTGCGTGGAGTCGGTGATGGAGAAGTAGACCTCGTGCTGCGCGGGCACGCCGGCCTCGAAGGTCACGCCGTTGGCCTTGGCGCGCACGTGGCCGACCTGGTGCTCCACGAAGTACAGCCGTTCCTTCTCCGCCAGCGCGGTCTTGAGGTCGCGGGCGCGGCCCAGCAGGCCGGCCTTGCCCTTCTTGCCGATGCCGCCCTTGAAGACCGGCTTGATGAAGATCTGGCCGTGGCGGTCGATCAGGGACTTGATCTCTTCCTCGCTGGCGGCAGGGCCGAGGACTTCGGTGGCGGGAAAGCCGACGAACTGCAACAGGCGCTCGCCGTGAAGCATGCCGGTGATCTGCATGGCGTTGTCTCCTCGAGAGTGGCGTCCCCATGCATGCTCGGCGGTTGCCCTGTCGTTCGGCTGTCAAGGCCCCTGTCGGTTGTCTGTCAATGGCATCGGTGCAAACCACGGGGCAGGGCCGCTTGAAATCGCAGGCTTCCTGTCCTATGGCGCCAGACGCTTCCTACAGCAGGATCGGACACGCCGTGCGGCGTCCACTCTCCGCCTCCGACGCCTGCGGTGCAGGGCGCCCGGTACAGTGGTTTGGAGGGGCAGTGGGTCCGTTGCGGGGCCCGGCGTCCCGGACGTTGAGGAGACGAGCGCATGGTCCCGATGGATGCCCAGACTTCCGTAATCGTTGCCGTCATCGTGGTGCTTGCACTCCTGGCCGTGGCGGCATGGTTCCTCTATCGACACCGTCAGTCGGAGCGGCTCGAACAGCGCTTTGGCCCCGAGTACGACCGCGTGGTCAACGAGATGGGCAGTCGCGACAAGGCCGAGGCGGAGCTGATGGCGCGCGAGAAGCGCGTGAGCCGGCTCAGGATTGTGTCGCTGCAAGCGGACGATGCCGAGCATTTCGCTCACGCCTGGCGCCTGCTTCAGGGCCGCTTCGTCGACGATCCTCGCGGCGTGGTGGCCGAGGCGGACAAGCTGGTGCGCGAGCTGATGGGCCGGCGCGGCTACCCCATGGACGACTTCGACCATCTGGCGGCCGACATCTCGGTGGATCACCCCGCCGTTGTCTCCAACTACCGGGCCGCCCGCGACATCGCGGTGCGCGATTCGCGCGGCGAGTCCGATACCGAGGAACTGCGCCGGTCGGTGGTGCATTACCGCGCCCTCTTCGATGAACTCCTGGAGGTCGGGCCGGGCTCGGCCGAGATGTCCGAGCGCAAACGTATGGAGGCACGCTCATGAACAGGCCCACCGAGACCGACTCCACCGGCCGCGACGCCCCGCAGGCCCGGGCCGGGCAAAGGCAGCCCCTGTCCACCGCGGACCTGGCCGCCGCCGGGGAAGCACGCGAGGCACGCCAGGTGCGGGAGGCGCGCGACGAGGCGCCCCGGCCATCCGAGGATCGCTTGGCGCCGCAAAGGCAGGCGGTGGAACGGCCGGCCGCGCAAGCGCAGCCCGCTCGTCAGCCCGCCGCGCACGATGACGAGCTGGCCGCGCTCTTCACCCCCGAGATCGCCGCCGGTTTCCGCTCGCGCTGGGATGCCGTGCAGATCGGGTTCGTGGACGACCCCGGGCAGGCAGTGCGGCACGCGGACGAGCTGGTGGCCGAGGTCATGAAGAGCCTGGCCGACTCCTTCGCCCAGGAACGCGCGAGGTTCGAAAGCCGCATGCACGAGTCGCAGACCGCGGCGACAGAGAACATGCGCGTGGCGGTGCGACGCTACCGTTCGTTCTTCGAGCGGCTGCTGTCGTTGTGATGCGCAACGCCGCGATGCACGAGGGCAATGTCGTGCAGCGAGCCGATGGTGGCGCGCGAGCCATCCCCGCTGCTGCCCTGGCGGTCGAGCAGCAGCGCATGCAAGCCGGCGCTCACGGCTCCGTCGTAGTCGAGCGTGGGTGAATCGCCCACCATCAACACGTCGGCGTTCTCGAAAGAGAAGCGGTCGACGACCGAACGGAACGCGGCCGCCAGGGGCTTGCTGACGCCGATCTCCTCGCCGATGGCGATGTGATCCACCGCGTCGCCGAGGCCCGTGGCCTTCAGCTTGCGGCGTTGTCCGTCCGAAGGGCCGTTCGTCAGGATGGCGATGCGTACGCCCTCGGACTGCAGCCGCTGCAGGGTGGGCCACACGTCGTCATAGAGCAGCGGGCTGTCGTTCACGCAGTTCATGAACACCTCGTTCAGGTGCGCGACCAGCCCGTCTCGCGGTGCCAGGTGCAACTGCTCGAAGGGCTCGGCGAAACGCCTCACGCGGTACTCGGCCCGGGTGATGTGTCCCTGCTCGAAGAGGGCGAACAGCGGCCGGTCGATCTGGGTGCACACGCGCAGGTAGGCCTGCGCATCGATGCCTTCTCGCTCGAGCACCTCGGCCATGCAGCCGTGCGCCACTTTGCGCGTCGAGGCGAAGTCCACCAGCGTGTCGTCCAGATCGAAGATGACCAGTTTCATGTTCAGTCGTCCCATACAGGCCGCACGCCGATGGTGGTGGTTCCGATGCGGGACCACTTTCCCCGGCTGCAGGCAATACGAAGATGGCGCGCATCCTTGCTCCACGCGCCTCCCTTGACCACGCGCTCCAGCGGCAAGGCCGAACCGGGGTCGTACACGTCCTCGCACCACTCGCTCAGGTTGCCCGCCAAATCGTACAGGCCGATCTCCGAGGGAGGGAAACTGCCCACCACGCTGGTGCCGCCATAGTGCTCGTCGTAATTGGCGAGCAGGTAGCTGGGCGGTGTGTCGCCCCAGGGGTAGGCGCGAGACCGGTCGTTGTTCGAGGCGAAGCGCTCCCACTCCTGCGCCGTGGGCAGGCGGCCACCGAGGTGCCGGCTCACGAGCTGGGCGGCGGCCCAGTTGAGCCCCCACACGGGATGCTCGCGCATCGCGATGCGGCAGCACCACCGCCCGTCCTCGGTATCGAAGGCCAGCGGGCAGCGGGGGTTGTGCACGTCCACGTAGCGATAGGTGGGACCGGATTCCTGCGGGACTTGCATGTCGTTCAGCGCCGCCACCGCCAGCTCGCAGGTCAGCAGCGTGCGCGCCACGCGGATTGCCGGTGCGTGGCAGGAAGCGGCGGGGATGAAGCGGACGGCTTCGTCGATGTAGCGTTCGAGGAGGTCGTTCATGCCTGGCTCACCGGCAAGCCTTGGGCCGGGCGCGGTGGCCGGTGCAGGGGTTGCATGATCCTTTCGATTGCGTCGAGCTGCAGAAGGCTCAGGTGGCTGCGCCAGGTGTCCTCCACGTCCTCGGCCGAGCGAAACGAGGAGAACGTGCCTCCGCGCGTTTCCTGCCCGCGCGCCGCGATGAACGCCATCTGCGCGGGGTGGGGTTCGACGTCCAGGAACCGTGCCAGCACATCGATGGATTGCGCCGGCTCATGCATGAGTTCGTCCAGATCGAGGACGATGTGATCGAAGAGGCCCAGCGTGCGTCGCGCAAGTTCGTAGCGCACGGCCACGCTCATGGCGGCCGTTTCCGCGGCACGCAACGCAGGATCGTCGGGCAGCGCCCAGGCGCAGTCGGGAAACAGCCGAGCGTAGGCGGGCGGCACGAGCTCGGCGTAGCGCCAGAACCCCGCCAGCTTGCTGCGCAGCACCGACGAGACGATGGCGCGCGGGTCGCGCCGCAGGAAAACGATCTTCAGGCTCGGCATGAAGGCCTTGAGCCAGCCCAGCTTGCCGAACAGGCAGGTGTCCTTGAAGCCGATGACCCGATGGCTGCGCGATTGCATCAGGTACTGCCGCAGGTCGAGCAGGAACTGGCCCATGGTGGGTTCGCTGGCCAGGCTGGGGTGCAGTGCCTCGGGATCGAAATCCTCGGCGTGCCACGGCGTCAGGTCGTGGTCGCGGAAGAACCGCGTGTGCATGGACAGCGGCTCGTTGAGGCATTCGACGCTCCCGTGCTGCTGGAGCAGGTCGTTGAGGAAGTTGGACCCGGAGCGGTGGTGCGCCATCAGGAAGAATGGCGCACGCCGCTCGTTCGGCGTGGCCTCAAGGTGCTGCGCGCAGTCGCGCTGTACGGGCATTCGGACCTCCCTGGTCACATGGCCGGCGCGTGCGGTAATCGCCGCGTTCTACGCCTATTGCCAGCACCCGCTTGCACTCGTACGCTTCAGCATCAACGCACGGTCCGCGGGCCGTGCGAGGGAGCGTACGATGAGCCCGCCAGAGGCGAATATAGGAAGAAACACGCGAAGGCGCGTGCTGAGAGTCGCAAGCATCGCTGCCATCGGGTTGGCCGCCGTCCTCGCGTTTGGATGGGCGAGCGGCCGATGGCAGATCGGCACCACTCCAGTGCGCGAGAGCTTGCGCCTCGCGCTCGCGTCCACCCCCCACGCGGCCTTGCTGCACCTCGCGCAGGCAAGGGGTTACTTCGCCGAGGAAGGCCTGGACGTCACGATGACGACCGTTTCCCATGGCAAGGCCGCGCTGGACCTGTTGTCGCAGGGCAAGGTGGACCTGGCCGCGGCGGCGGAGGTGCCCTTCGTGATCGCGGTGCTGCACGGCGAGCCGGTGAGCATCGTGGCCAGCATGCTGGGCGTGTCCACCGAGATGGCCGTCGTCGCGCGTCGCGACCGGGGCATCTCCGCGCCGGCCGATCTCCTCGGGCGGCGAGTCGGCGTCACGCTGGGCACGAGCGGCGAGTACTTCCTGTGGGCGTTTCTCATTCGTCACAAGCTGTCGCTCGAGGGCGTCACGGTGGTGCCCCTGGCGCCCGGGGAGATGGCGCGGGAGCTCGCCCGCGGCACCATCGACGCCGCGTCGGTCTGGCAGCCGGTTCGCCTCGATGCCGAAAAGGCACTCGGCGATGCCGCCGTGACCTTTACCGCTCCCGTTGCCTATACCGTCACGCACGTGATCGTCGGGCGCGATCCTTACCTCGCCTCGCACCCGCAGGCAATGCGCAAGCTCGTGCGCGCCCTGCTCAAAGCCGAGCGCTTCAACCGCGCCCAGCCCGAGGTCGCCCTCGCCATGGTGGCCGATCGTCTCGGGCTCGACGTGCAGGGGTTGCGGCCCGGCTGGCAGGAGCTGTCGTTTCGCGTCAACCTGCTGCAGTCGCATCTCATCGCGCTCGAGGAGCAGGCCCGCTGGGCCATCGCGCGCGGCTATTCCCAGGTCGGCTCGGTGCCAAACTTCACGTCTCATCTTTACCTCGACGCGCTACTCGCCGAGGACCCGGACCGGGTCACGGTGGTGCACTGAGAAGGTGTGAACGAATCCGACATGCCCGCTCATCCCGCCCCAATGCGCCCACTCGGCGTTGCAAATGCTCGCCGTGGCCCGAGCTACGGCTGTGCTTTGCGCCTTGATCGGGAACATTTGGACGGTCTGCTCGGGCACGCCGAGTTCATTCACACCTTCTGATCTCCGCATGAAAATCGGTACCAAGGGGCTGATCGCCACCACCACTGCGCTGGTGACCGTGGTCGTGCTGACCGCGATGATCCTGTGGGCCAACGGCGAGGTGGACGACGCGGATCGGCAGCGTCGGCGAACCAGCGAGATCGCCCGCTCCCTGAACGACCTGCGGCTCGTGACGTTCGAGTACATCCTGTACCGCACTGACCGCGCCCGCGCCCAGGAGCGCCAGGCGGCGGCCCGTCTGGACGATCTCCTCAGCGCGCATCCGTTCTCGGACCCGGAAGCCACGGAGATCCTCGCCGACCTGCGCGAGCGCAACGCGGTCACGCAGAACATCTTCCGAGAGCTGGTTGCGCTGCCTACGGCCCACGGCACCCGCCTGTCGATCAAGACTGCGGATGTGCTCGAGCGATTCGAGGCGCAGCTCTCGCTCAAGTTGCTGGTGCTGCAGCAGGAAAGCTTGGCCGATGCGTTCCGCCTGAGCGACTACTCCACCGCGCGCATCAGCGAGGCGCAGCGCCAGGTGGTGATGGTGTTCGTGGCCGGCCTGGTGCTGATCCTCATCAGCGCGGGTGCAGCGGCCTGGCTGATGCACCGCGGGGTGCTGGCGCCGATCCGCCGCCTGCAGCACGCCACGCGGGAGATCGCGGCCGGCAACTGGGACTACAAGCTGGATTTGCACGGCAACGACGAGATCGCCGAGATGTCGCGCAACTTCGATGCGATGACCAGCGCGCTCAAGGCCTCGTTCGCCCAGGTGGAGCGCAGCAACCAGGAACTGGCGGCGCTCAATCGCGAGATCGAGGCCTTCAGCTATTCGGTGTCGCACGATTTGCGAGCGCCGCTGCGGAGCATGGACGGCTTCTCGATGGCGCTGATCGAGGATTACGAGGACAAGCTCGACGACGACGGGCGCGACTACCTGCACCGCATACGCGCCGCCAGCCAGCGCATGGGACGGCTCATCGATGAATTGCTTGGACTGTCGCGCGTGACCCGCGTCGAACTTTCGGTGCGCGCGGTCGATCTGAGCGTCATCGCGCGCGAGATCGCGGCCTCGCTCGCCCAGCAGTACCCCGACCGGTCGGTACGCTGGGAGATCGAGGACCACCTTGTCGTCCAAGCCGACAAGTCGCTCGCCCAGATCGCCATGCAGAACCTGTTGGAGAACGCCTGGAAGTTCACGGGCAAGACGGCCGAGCCGGTGATACGCGTGGGCCGCACCGAGCACGAAGGCCATCTCGCCTGCTTCGTGGCGGACAACGGCGCCGGCTTCGACATGACCTATGCCGATCGGCTGTTCGGCGCGTTCCAGCGCCTGCACAGCGAGGCCGATTTCGCCGGCACCGGTATTGGCCTGGCGATCGTGCACAGGATCATTCGCAGGCACGAGGGCTCGATCTGGGCGCAGGCGCAGCCCGGGCGGGGGGCGACGTTCTACTTCACCTTCAGGGAGCAAGACCATGAACAACGAGCACAGGGCCATCCTCCTGGTGGAGGACAACCCGGATGACTTGGCGCTCACCGTGCGCGCCTTCAAGCGCAGCCACCTCGCGAATCCCCTTGCCGTGGCGCGTGACGGCGTCGAGGCGCTCGATTTCCTGTTTGCCCGCGGCGACTACCAGGACCGTGCGTCGCTCCCGCTGCCCGCGCTGGTCATCCTCGACCTGAAGCTGCCCCGGCTGGACGGCCTGGGCGTGCTCAAGGCCATACGGGCGGACGACCGCACGCGCTTCCTGCCGGTGGTCATCCTCACCTCCTCCAAGGAGGAGCAGGACCTCGTCAGCGGCTACACGCTGGGTGCCAACAGCTACGTGCGCAAGCCGGTCGACTTCACCGAGTTCATCGAGGCGGCCAAGGTGCTGGGCATGTACTGGCTGATGATGAACGAGGTTCCGCCGGAGAGATCGTCTTCATGAGCGATGCAGGGCCGCCGCCGGGGAGCCCGCCGAGCAAGGCGGTGAGGCTCCTCGTCGTCGAGGACTCCGACGACGACGCTCAGCTGGTGGTGCGCGTGCTCAAGCGCGGAGGCTTCCTGCCGGTCTACCGTCGCGTTCAGGACATCGAGGCGCTGCGTGACGCCTTCAGCGAGGAGCGGTGGGATGCCGTGCTGTCGGACTTCCGCATGCCGAACTTCAGCGGGGTGGAGGCCCTGCGGGCGTTCCTGACGCTGGGCCTGGACATCCCCTTCATCTTCGTGTCTGGAACGATCGGCGAGGAAATCGCTGTCGAGGCGATGAAGGCCGGCGCCAGTGATTACGTGATGAAGCAGAACCTGGCGCGCCTGCCCCCGGTGCTCGAGCGCGAGCTGGCGCAGGCCGTCATCCGCCGGAAGCACAGGCAGGGGCAGCTCGACCTGCAGCACTCGCGCGACCTCTATGTCGACCTCTACGACTTCGCGCCGGTGGGCTACCTCACGCTGTCGGCCTCGGGCGAGATCGAGCAGCTGAACCTCACCGGTGCCGACCTGCTGGGCGTGGGCCGGGAGAGCCTGGCCCATGTCGACTTCACGCGCTTCGTCGCACCGGAAGACCACGACAACTGGCGCGAGCACTTCGCCCGCGTGCTGCACCGCGGCGACCGGCAGCGCTTCGAGCTGGCCCTGCAGCGCGTCGGCGGCGCTCGCCTGCATGTGCAGATCGACTGCCGCCGAGTCATCTCCACCGACGAGCCCCCGCAGGTGCGCGTGACGCTTACCGACGTGAGCGAGCGCAAGGAGGCCGAGGCGGACCTTCGCAGGTACGAAGCCGAGGTGCGGCACGCACAGAAGATGGACTCCATCGGCACGCTGGCCGGAGGCATCGCGCACGACTTCAACAACATCCTGGGGGCCATCCTCGGCAATGCCGCGCTGGCCATGGAGTCGCTCGGCGAAAACCATCCGGCAACGGGTCACCTGCACGAAGTGCACAAGGCGAGCCTGCGGGCCCGCACCCTCGTGCGCCAGATCCTCACGTTCAGCCGGCGGGAACCACAGGAGCTGATCACGCAGTCGCTGCGGCCGGTGGTCGAGGAGACGCACCAGCTCCTGCGCGCCACGCTGCCGGCCGGCGTGGAGCTCGACGTGCACATCGGCGAAGCACCCTACGTGCATGCCGACGCCACGCAGGTGCAGCAGGTGCTCATGAACCTGTGCACCAACGCCTGGCACGCGCTGAAGAACGGCGCGGGTCGCATCACCATCGGACTGGAGACGGTCCGCCTGGACGAGACCACGGGCCAGCACCTGGGCGGGCTGTCGACCAGCCGCTGCGCGCACCTGTGGGTCAGCGACAACGGCATCGGCATGGATGCCGCCACGCGCGAGCGCATCTTCGAGCCTTTCTTCACCACCAAGCCGGTGGGCCAGGGCACGGGACTGGGGCTGTCGGTGGCGCATGGCATCGTCGTGGCCCATCACGGCGCCATCAGCGTGGAAAGCGAGCCCGGCCGCGGCACCACGATCCATCTGTACCTGCCCGCGGTCGAGCCACCGGCGGCGGCCCAGGCGGCACCTGCCGTGGCGACGGCCGAACCGCCGGGGC
>CBINBY010000044.1:0-42149 GCA_966248995.1 uncultured Burkholderiales bacterium
TCGACCCGGCTGCGCGCCTTGCGCTCATCCCCGTTGCGGCCCGTCGCAATGCCACGAACTTCCAACTCATGACACTAGGCTGTGGGCAGCGAGGGCTCGAGAACGGCCCACGCAGGAGCGAAAGCATGAGGTTGGTATCGCCTCCGGCTACCTCAAGCGATATCCGCGCGGGGGGCGCGATAACGGCCAGCACAAGGGCCAGCCCGTAGCGTTCAAAGAAATCATCATTCTTGTTCGACCTGTTCATGTACGTCCGCCGCGGTGATCGGCAGCGTGAGCAGGAAAACCGCTCCGTGAGGCTTGTTGGCGCTCGCCCACAGCCGCCCGCCATGGGCCTCGACGATGGAGCGGCTGATGGACAAGCCAATGCCGATGCCCTCCTCCTTGGTCGTGTAGAACGCGTCGAACACCTGCTCAATGCACTGTGGATCGACCCCGCCACCGGTATCGCGCACCTCCACGAGGATATCGTTGGGGCTTTCGAGCCGAGACAGGATCTTCAGCAACCGAGGGCGGCCTTCGATGGCGCTCATGGCCTCGATCGCATTCAAGATCAGGTTGATGAGTACCTGCTGCAGCTGGATGCGGTCGCCCTGCACGCACGGCAGTGCCCGATCGAGCTCCGTCCGCCGCACGATGCCATGGGTTCGCGATTCGTGCTCGGTCAGTGCGAGCACTTCCACGAGCTCGCGGTTGATGTCCAGGTCCTGCTTGCGCACCATTTGCCGCTTGGTGAGAGCGCGGATGCGAGCGATGACGTCGCGCGCGCGCCTGCCGTCGGCAGTGATGTTTTCGAGTGTCGACCGCGCCTCCGCAATGTTGGGCGGCTTTGCGGCAAGCCAGCGTGCACATGCGCCAGCGCTGGTGATCATTGCCCCCAGCGGCTGGCTGACCTCGTGGGCGATCGACGATGTCAGCTCGCCGAGCATCGTCAGGCGCGACACATGCGCCAGCTCCTTGCGGGCTGTCTGCAGCGCATGGTCCTGCTGCCGCAGCCTCTCCTCCGCGAGCTTGCGCTCGGTGATGTCGCGCGCAAGCGCAAGGTAGACCAAGCGGTCGCTCTGCCGGAAGGTGCCGCTGCGGATCTCGACCGGGAACACGGTCCCATCGCGGCGACGATGGCGGGTCTCGAACGTAACCGTCTCGCCGGCGCTAGCCCGCTCCGCGAGCAGTGAAATGGACTCTTCCTTCAGCGCCACATCGAAGTCGCGGGGATGCATGCCGATCAGCTCGTCGCGGGAGTACCCTAGCCCTTCGCACGCTTGGCGGTTCACGTCGATCACGGTCAGCTGCTCGTCCATCAGGAAGAAGGCGTCCGTCGCTCGGTCAACGAAGGTGCGAAAGCGCGCCTCGCTGGCGCGCAGCTCCTCCTCGGCACGCCACAGGTCGGTGATGTCCTGCATCACGCCGAACTGGCGGATGGGCTGGCCCGACTCGTCCCAAATCACATCGCCCTGGCTGTGGACCATGCGCTGCGTGCCATCGGGGCGCACCACCCTGTACTCCACTTCGTAGCGTGGCCCGCCTTGCAACGCCGCCTCGCTGGCCGCGGCAGTCCGGTGTCGATCCTCCGGATGGATAAGGCTGAGCCAGCGCCCATGCCATTGCGGCATGTCGACCGGCTCCACGCCGAAAATTCGGCTCGCCTCGTTCGACAGCGTCACGTGAGTCGTCCGGTAGTCGCGCTCCCACCATCCGACATGCGCGACCCGCTGCGCTGCTTCGAGGCGGCGCTCGCTGTCGCGCAGGATGCCGATGACCAGGAGGCTGCTCAAGGCATCGGTCAGACGCCCGCCGATCTCTCGAAACAGGTGTTGCTCGTCGTCAGTCCAGCTGCGCACGTGCGAGCACTGGTGAAGGCAGAACAGATAGGGGTGGCCCTCCTTGGGATGGAGCGCCATGACCATGTGCGAGAGGATCCCGTAGCGTTCGGCCAGCGACGCAGGCAGCACCTGCTCGGGCTCGCCCGAAGCCCAAGCGGCGGTAAAGGCCGACGACAAGTCTTCAGCCCCCGCGACATCGGCGCCCGACGCCAAGTTGGCGGGCAGCGGCTGCCGCGCACGTTCCATATCCAATCGCCACGTCCTGAGCTGCGCGTCGCAGGGATGGAGCAGCCACGCGCGATCACAGGAGAAGATCTGAAGCGTCGCGTCCAGTACGTCCCGGAGCAACGGTTCGAGATGGTGGGTACCTTGCATGGCGCGGCTAATGCCGTCCATGGATTGGAGGAACAACAAGTGCGCCGCATGTTGCGCCTCGGCGCGTTTAATGTGGGTAATGTCGCGCTCGACCCCACGATAACCCGCGAACCGACCGTCCTCGTCGAAGACCGGAAACCCCGACACCGACGTGTGGAGAATGCTGCCGTCGGCGGTGCGCCGCGCTATCTCGAAGTCGCGGAACGGCAGATGCGCCGCAAGCGTCGCACGGTGTCGGCGCCAGGCCTCCTCGTCGGGCTCGAGATACGACACCTCCCAGCGCGTCTTGCCGATATCGGAGCCCGGAGCAGGCGCTTCGTGCAGGGTCGAAGCGTAATCCCGGCGTGTATAGCGATGCGCCGCATCGGTCTCCCAGTACACGTCGAAGGCCAGTTGCACCAGCCTTTGAAACCGCTCCTCGCTGTCCTGCAGCGCCTTCTCCAGGCGCTTGCGCTCGTCAAGGCCCTGGTCGTCAAACTTCTGCGACACGCGGTTGCTTGTCATGGCGCGACCTGAACGGTGCATTGCTGAGGCGCTGTGGCGGGTTGTCGCCGAACGGTGTTCCAGCGCCAATTCAGGAAATCCCGAGGAAACGCCCTGGGCATAGCGGCCATCCCAACAGCCTCGGCAGTGATCCCCATTGACCGGGAGCACCACAACCTGACTTCAAGTTGAAAACCAACCACTGCCGCCCGCTATACGCACCGACCAGGCGCGACAGGCGGTTGATCCTGTCGGCCCGGCCAAGCATGTATTGGAAGAATCTACCCTGGGAAAGTCCGCATCCGGCGCACGGATCGGCAAGTGCAACTGCGTGCGGCGTCACGCGATGGTCGGTGTAAGCTGCCCCAAATCCAGCCGCCCACTGGTCCTGCGAGCCGGCATTCCCAGGACCTCACCGGGAGACACGATGACCGCACGCAACACCCCAGCCGCCGGTCTCAGGCGCCGCACCTTCATCCAGTTCGCGACCGCCGCGCCGGCGGGGTTTGCGCTTTCGTCGCTGGTCACTGCCCAAGGCGCTCCAGTGCGCGTGGGCTACGCGATCGCGCGCAGCGGCCCGTTGGCCGCCGGAGCGCAGGTAACCCAGGAGCCCAACTACCTGTTGTGGGCCGAGCAGCAAAACGCGGCGGGCGGCCTTAACGTCAAGGGCAGCAAGCGGCTGATCGAGCTGATTGGCTACGACGACCGCACCGACATCGAGACGTGCGTACGCACCTACGAGAAGCTGATGGGCAGCGACAAGGTTGACTTGGTCCTGCCACCTTATGGCAGCAATGCCAACTTCGCGGTTGCACCGCTCGCCACGCGCTTCGGCTACCCCTTCCTTGCGCCCACCGTGCTGAGCCGCAAGCTGATCGAGATGAAGTTGCCGTACTTTTTCTCGCTGGTGCAGCAGGCCGAGCCGATGATCGGTGCGCTAGTCGACATGCTGAAGGCCAACGGCGTGAAGACCGCTGCGGTGATTTACATCGATGACCTGTTCGGCCTGGAGAGCCACGCGGTGCTGAGGACCGCCATGCGAGACAGCAGCATCGGGATCGTCGACGAGAAGAGTTATCCGCTCGGCGTAAAGGACTTGTCGCCGGTGCTGCGAGCGATGAAGGACAAGGCGCCCGATGCTTTCATCGGCCTGACCTATCCGCCGGACACCATCCTCGCCAGCAAGCAGAGCAAGGAGATTGGCTTCAACCCGAAGTTCTTCTATGTGGGCGTGGGCACTTCCTTCCAGCTGTACCGCAACGTGATGGGCGCGGGCGCCGAAGGAGTGCTGGGCATGGGCTCTTGGAATGCAAAGTCAAGTCCGGGTGCAAAGGCGTATTTCGACGCGCACGTGAAGAAGTTTGCAGGTAAAGAACCCGACCGCTGGGCCAGCGGTGCGTGCTGGGCAGGTCTAGAGATCCTCACCGCCGCGGTCGGCAAAGTGGGCCTGGACCGCAAGGCGATCAGGGATTACGTGGCAAGCACTGAGCACAACACCATCCTCGGCAAGATCAAGTTCAACGGCAGCGAAAATGTCGGTACGCCGGGGACCGTGAGCCAGTGGCAGAAGGACGAGTTCGAGGTGGTGTGGCCGAAAGCGAGAGCGACAGCGCCACTGATCGTGGCAAAGCCGGCGTGGGTGTGACATGACTCGACGCCGGAAGCGGTTGACATGACCCCCGGCGCCTGGGTGGAGCTGATTGCCTCCGGCCTCATCGCTGGGAGTGTCTACGCGCTCGTTGCCCTGGGCTTAAACCTGCAGTACGGCCTCATGCGCGTACTCAACATCGCGCATGGCGAGTTTTTGATGGTTGGCGCCTTCCTCACCTGGACGGCGCAAACCTCGCTCGGGATTTCGCCGCTGCTGATGTTGCCGATCTCATTCGGGCTGCTGATGGCGCTGGGCGTCGTGATCCATTGGCTGACGTTCCGGCAGCTCACGCGCACCTCGCCGAACCTCGACGTCTTTGAGGCACGGGGGCTGATGGTCAGCTTCGGCCTGATGTTCCTTGTGCAGAACTTTGCGCTCTTGCTGTGGGGGGGCGACCTGCGCGGCTACGACTTCCTGGCCGAACCGGTGGCCCTCGGCGGAGCGCGGCTCGCCGCCAACAACCTGTTGCTCTTCGTGCTGACGCTCGCATTCAGCGCGGCACTCATCGTGGTGCTGCGCAAGACGCTGCTCGGCAAGGGCGTGCGCGCGCTGATGCAATCGCCCACTGGCGCGCAGCTGGTCGGCATCAACACGCAGCGGCTGCATCCGGCGCTGTTCGGCGTGGGTCTCGGCCTGTCCGGCGTGGCCGGCTGCCTTCTGTCGATGACGTACACGATTTCGCCCGCGATGGGCGAACCCTATACGGTCACCGCGCTGATCGTGATTACGCTTGGCGGTTTGGGCAGCATGACGGGCGCTCTGGTCGGCGGGTTGGCGCTGGGCGTCATCGAGGCGGTGGGCACGCACCTGACGAACCCATCGCTGAAGCCGCTGTTGTCTTACACCATCTTCATCGGCGTGCTGCTGTGGCGCCCCAACGGATTGTTTACGCGCCGATGACACGCGACCTGCTACTTCTGTTGGTGGTGGCCGGCTGGGCCCTGGCGCTGCCACACTATGCAAGCGAATTCGTCGTTTCGCTTGGCCTCACCTGCCTGATGTACGCGGCGCTGTCGTCAAGCTGGGGATTGTTCTGCGGTAGCACGCGCCACCTGTCGCTCGCGACCTCGGCCTTCTTCGGCATCGGCGCCTACACCAGCGCGCTGGTGCTCGCCACGCTGCCTTGGTGGACGGCGATCTCGCTCGGCGCCTTGCTGGCCGCCGGCGTAGCGGTGTTGATGGGTGCGGCGGTGCTTCATCTGCGCGGCACCTACTTCGCCGTGCTGACGTTTGGCATGACAGAGCTGATCCGCCACGCGGTCACCTACTGGGAGAAGAAGGTCACCGGCACCGTCGGCCGGCTGCTCACGAACGTGCCCGACCGCGACACGGTGTACCTTACCGTGCTCGGTCTCGCGGTGGCGGCGGTGCTCGTGGCTATCGTCGTGCGCCGCAGCCGTTTCGGTCTCGCGATGGCGGGCATCGGCAGCGACGAGCAGCGCGCGCAGACCCTGGGCGTGAACACGCGGCCCGTGAAGATCGCCGGTTTCGCGCTGAGCGCAGCCTTTGCCGGTGCCGTGGGTGCTGCGATGAGCGTGCGCTGGATCTACATCGACCCCGGCACGGTGTTCAACCCGTTCATCGGCTTCCAGACAGTGCTGATCGCGCTGATCGGCGGCGCCGCCACGCTGTGGGGCCCGCCGATTGCCGCGGTGGTATTCAGCCTGCTGGCCGAGACGCTGCGCTTGCAGATGCCCGAGCTTTACATGATGTCGCTCGGCGTGCTGCTGATCCTGTGTGTGCTGTATCTGCCGGGCGGGCTCGCTTCGGTGCGCTGGCAAACGCTGCGTGCATGGGTCGGGCGATGAACGGCCACGCGCTGCTTGAGGCATGCGGGCTCACCGTACGATTCGGCGGACTGACTGCCGTCGACAACGTCAGCGCCGCGTTCGCACCTCGCGAGCTGGTGGGCATCATCGGCCCCAATGGCGCCGGCAAGACCACCTTTTTCAACCTGCTTTCGGGGATTCTCATACCGTCCGGCGGCGAGCTGTTTGCGCTCGGCCAGCGGCTCAACGGCGCGCGGCCCCACCGCTTTGCGCAGCTGGGCATCGCGCGCACCTTCCAGACGCCGCGGGTCTTTACGGAGCTGAGCGTAGCGGCCAACATCGATTTCGGCCTGCAGTTTGCCGGACGCCAGCGCCAGAAATCTTGGCTGCTAAAGGACGACGCCAGCATTCTGAAACTTATCGGCCTCACAACGCAGTCGGAGCTGCCCGCCGGCGCGATCACGCCGTCGCAGCAGCGCTTGTTGGAGCTCGGCATGGCGCTCGCCACGCGGCCACGCCTGCTGCTGCTCGACGAGGTTGCCGTGGGCCTCACCGACCACGAGGCCGAGGCCATGGCCCAGCTGATCCGCCGGCTTCGCGACGAGCTGGCGCTGACCGTCATCTGGATCGAGCATGCAGTGACGACGCTGCTGCGTCACGTGGAGCGCGTGATCGTACTGCACCAGGGTCGCAAGATCGCTGACGGCACGCCGGTCGAGGTAGTGCGGAACAGCGAGGTCGTCGAGGCCTACCTCGGCGACGAAATGCTGGACGCGGTGGTCGCATGAAGAGCGACAAAGCACCCGCGCTGCCGGCGCGGGAACTCGCCCACCTGGGAGTCGAGAAGCTATCGGCCGGCTACGGCGCCTTTATGGTGCTGCGCGAACTGACGCTGGAGGCGCGGCCAGGCCTCACCTTGATCCTCGGTCCCAACGGCGCGGGCAAGACGACGCTATTGAAGGCGATCGCAGGCCTGATCCCGCGCACCGGCCGCGTGATGCTAGACGGCAGCGAGATCGCACCCGAAGCCAAGACCTCGGACATCGTCCAGCGCGGCATCGTGCTGGTGCCCGAGGGACGCCACTTGTTCCCGCAGATGACCGTTGCGGAAAACCTCGAACTCGGCGCCTGGCTGCTGGTGCCGGGCCAGCGTGCCGCGCGGCTACGCCAGGCCTTTGCGGACTTCCCCGCCCTAGCCGAGCGCGCCGGCCAGCTCGCCGGCACGCTGAGCGGCGGCGAGCAGCAGATGTTGGCGGTTGCGCGCGCAACGATGAGCGCGCCGCGCCTTCTGATGCTCGACGAGCCCTCGCTGGGCCTTGGGCCGAAGATGGTCGCCGAGCTGCTCGCGATCACGCGCCGCATTGCCGATGCCGGCACCACCGTCCTACTGGTCGAGCAGAATGTGCGCAAAGCATTGGCGGTGGCTGACCGCGGCTATGTGCTAGAGCGCGGCCGCCTGATCGCCGGCGGCGCGGCCCGCCTGCTCGCCCGATCCACCGTCATCCGCAACACCTACCTCGGCATCCAAGACAGTCCCCTCGATGTCAGCTGAGGGGAGCACCATGTCCAGACGCATCAAACGGCCTCGGCGTCCTCTGCAACCCGTTGGACGCCCCAATGTCGCCATGCGCGCCACTCGCCACCAGTGAAGCCGACGCCGTGGCGGCGGTCGAATACCACGGCCGAAACGTTCAAGGCCTGGCCAGACCGGCTCCGGCGAGCGGCGCATGCTGCTGCTAAAGGCAGCCGACGCGCGCGAAGCAATAACGCCTAAGCTCATAGGGGCCGTCGCGGCCGAGACCGGTGCTGCTGTGTTGGCGCCGACCGAAATCTTGCTCAGCCGAGGAGTTCGGCGTGTGGGAGCTTGGCCGCGCCGGCGTCGAAGGTCACGAAGCGCGTGCGCCCGAGCTGCGCTGACCGCGCCAGGAGCAAGCAGTCCGCGAAGTCGGACGAGGGGTGCTGGGACCACACGTACAGGGCTTCTTCGACGGTCGGTTCGTGCTCGAAGGTGACACCGCGGCTTTCGAGCAACTGGCCGAAAGCGGTCGCGATGGACGCCTTGTCGAGCTTGTAGCGGCTGCGCAGCACCCACTCGGCTTCCATCAGTGCGCACAGCACGATCAGGATCGGCTCGTCCGCCGCTGCGGCCAGGTCGACCAGGCGCTTGGCCGCTTTGAACTGCGCTTCGTCGTCGCGCACGAGGAGACGAACCAAGACGTTGGTGTCGAGAGCGACGCTCACCGCTTGAACGGGTTCATCTGCTCGATGGTGACCTTCGGCTGGCCAGGCCGCGTGAGCGAGCCGGCCAGGTCGAGCAAGCGACGTGTCTTGGCGCGCATGACGACGGTCCCGTCGCTCAGCAGCGTGAATGTCAGCTTGTCGCCGGATGCCAGCCCAAGCCGGTCGCGAATTTCCCGAGGCACAGTCACCTGGCCCTTGCTAGTCAGAGTGGTTTCGGACATGATGTTTCCTTACGATTTCCTATATCGTAATACTGGCCATCCCTGATGGCAAGCACAGCGGTTGCGAGGCGCCGCACATGACGGGCGACATTCTCGCCACCTCCTCGCGCGGCGGTACAGGAACGGTACAGCGATCAGCTTGGTCCGCCTGCCAAAAACTCCGCTAAGTTGCCGTCGCTCAAGTCGTTTGTCATTTGGGGCTCCCGAAATGAGCGCTTCGGCGTCGAGCGTCGGGTCAACCAGGCACTGGGAAACGTTGGATCCCGTTCACTGCGCCGCTGGTTGCCACGTCTGGCGTGTGGGGCATGCGCGTCTCGCTCAGGCGCCCGTCCTCCAGGCGCACCAGGCGGTCGGCCACGTGGAAGTACGCGTCGTCATGGGTGATGACGATCACGGTCTTGCCTCGTGCCTTCAACTCCGGAAGCAGCTCCTTATAGAACACGCGCTTGAAGCTCGGGTCCTGGTCGGCGGCCCACTCATCGAACAGGTAGATCGGCCGGTCGTCGAGATAAGCGGACACCAGGGCCAAACGCTTGCGTTGTCCGGTGGAGAGGTCGACGGTGGAGTAGCGGTTGCCCGCGACATGCACCTTGTGCGCGAGGCCCAGGCCTCGGATGTAGTGCTCGGCACGCGCCGGCGAGGCCTCGTCGCCGAGCAATTGCTCGAAGAGATGGAAGTCCGCGAACACCGCGGCGAAGTGCTGGCGATAGGCATCGCGGTTCGCATGGGTGACGGGCTGGCCGTTCAGGCGGATGTGGCCGGCTTCGGGTGCGTAGAGGCCCAGCAGCAGCATGGCAAGCGTCGTCTTGCCGCTGCCGTTGCCGCCGACGATGAACACGAGCTCGCCGGCATGCACTGCGAGGTCGATCGGCCCGAGCAGGAACGGGTGGTCTTCATGCGCCCCCGGATAGCGGTGGCACACGCCGTGCAGCTCGAGGCGCAGCGGCTCGCTGCTGCGGAAGATGCTAGGGTCCGATCCCTGCGTGTCGGCCGTGTCCAGTTCGGCGTCCAGCTGGCGAATGCGCTGCAGCGCGATGCTCGCCTGGCGCAGCGTGGGCAGGGCGATCATGAGGTCGCAGATGGGGCGCACCAGGTACAGCAGCGTGACGGTGAAGCTTGCGAGCACATGCACCGGCGGGTTCAACCATTGCGGCATGATGAACAGCAGCGCACCGAGCGCCAGGTAGAACACGACGGTGCCCAGGTTAGCGACCACCGAATAGCCCGCCATGCCGCGCACGAAGCGGTGACGGTACTCCTGGGCATCGGGCGCCAGCACGCGCTCGACGAAGGCCAGCCCGCGGCGAGTGTTGAGCTGCAGCTCCTTGCTGCCTTCCACCAAACTGCGGAAGTGCTGGAATAGCACGTCCTTCTGCTGTCGCACTCGGTCCAGCAGCGCGAGTGGGTGCCGCTCGGCGACATGAAAACCCAGCAAGCCCAGCACGAGCAGGCTGCCCAGCACGAGCAGCATCGGCCACGACAGCCATGCGAGGTAGGCGAAGCACGCCACGGTGATGATCGCGTTGACGAACAGCACCGGCACCCATTCGAAGGACGCGGTGAAGGTGTGCACGTCGTCGGTGAGGATCACCAGCAGCCGATGCTTGCCCAGGGCCTGCAGGCGCTTGAGTGGCGTGGCGAGCAGCTTGCGCGCCAGATCGATGCGCAGGCGCACAAGTGCGGCCTGCGTGAGGTGCAGCAAGGACAGCTCGGCGGCGAGTTTGAACACGAGCATCGCGGCGCACAGGCCGAAGAAGGCCATGCCGAGCGTGGCGAGGCGCTGCGGCTCGGCCAGGCCCTGGTTGATCACCGCGACGAGCCCGGCGCCGGCAAGGCCGCTCAGGGCGCCTGCTACGGTGGCAAGCAGCAGCAGGCGCCACGATTGGCGATGGAGATAAACGAGCAGGTTCATCAGGGCAGAAGGCCGTTGAAGGCGCGGTGGAACTCGGGTTCGACGAGGATCGAGTCGTGATCGCCCGGAACGCGATGGTGGACGATGGGGCTGCCCATGGCTTCCCATTGCGTGGGCAACGCCGGGTGGCGAATTAGGGTGTCCTCGGCCCACCAAAGGTGCAAGGTGAATGCAACTCGCGGCGGCGTGTAGCCGCGCAACCAGCCGCGGGCGGCGCGCATCGCGGCGAGCTCCGCTTCGACCTGGGCCATGGGCGCGCTCAACTCCAGCCCGTGCTGGTCGGGCCACGTCAACAGCGCGTGGGCCAGCTGGTCCGCCTTGCCCGATGCGTCGGTGACGCGCTGCAGCTCGTCGAGCACTGCGCGCGGCATGGCAGCAAGGCGATCCCGGCTGTCGAGCGTGAGCTCACCGCGTACCCGGGCCAACAGGTCGTCGAACGCTAGCGGGTCGTCATCGTCATGGAAGGTCGTGTCGATAAGCGACAGCATGGCGACCTGCTCGCCTTGCGTTTCCAGCAGCCGCGCGATCTCCAAGGCCAGCAGCCCGCCCATGGACCAGCCGCACAGGAGATATGGGCCCGCGGGTTGAGTCGCGCGGATCGTTGCCAGATGGACCTGGGCGAGGTCCGGCAAGGACGTGTCGTACGGCCCGTGCCCAGGTGGGAGCGTGAGGCCATGGACCGGCAGGTCCGGGGGCAGGGCCGCCATCCAGGGCAGGTAGTGATGCGCGTCGCCGGAGGGCCGGTGCAGGCAGAACAGGGGCGGGCGCCCCCCCGCGCCCGATTGCAAGGTGATGCGTGGGGACGAGGCATCGGGTCGGTCGGCGTGCGCGGCCAGTTGCTTGAGCGTGGAGTGCTGGAACACCGCGCTCACCTGCAGTTCGACATGCAGGCTCGCGCGCATGCGATGCACGAGTTTGACGACGAGCAGCGAGTGGCCGCCCAGCGCGAAGAAGTCGTCGTCCAGGCCGACCTCCCGCTGGCCGAGCAACTCTTCCCACAGCTCGGCCAGCACCTTTTCGGTGGGGCTGTTCGGTGAACGGTAGGCAGGGCGCGTGCGGCTGGGGGCCAGCGTGAGCAGCGCCCGTGCATCGGCCTTGCCATTGGCCGTGCGCGGCAAGGCGGGCAGGGCCTGAATGTCGGAGGGCCGCATGTAGGCCGGCAGGCGGCGTGCGAGGGCTGCCTCGATGGCGGCGCGGTCGAGCTCGGCACCCGCTTCCACGAAGGCGCGCAACCGCGGCTCGCCCTGCGTGGCGTCGAGCAGCACGACGACCTGCGGGGCGGACGTCACCGCGGACAGCACCGCCTCGATCTCGCCCAGCTCGATGCGGTAACCGCGCAGCTTCACCTGCGCGTCGGCGCGGCCGAGGAAGACGAGCTGGTCCTCGTCGTCGAAGCACGCGTGGTCGCCGGTTCGGTACAGCCGCTCGCCGCGCAGCGCGGGGTGCCGTGCCTGCACGAACTTCTCCGACGTGAGTTCGGGGCGGTCCAGGTAGCCGGGGCTGAGGCCGGGCCCGGCGATGTGGAGCTCGCCTTTCATGCCTCGCGCGACCGGCGCGCCTTGCGCATCGAGCAGGTAGACGCGGCTGTGCGCGATGGCGCGGCCGATGGGCACGGGGTGGTCGCCTCGGCCCGCGCGGCATTCGGCCACCGTGCTCCACACTGACGCTTCGGTGGGGCCGTATTCGTTGTAGAGCCTCGCGTGGGGCTGCTGCCTGAAATGGGCCTCCACCAGGGCGGGCGGGCAGGCTTCGCCAGCGACGATCACGGTGTCGAGCGAGGTGGGTGCGCTGCCCAACTGTTCGAGCAGCAGCGCGTGCAGCGAGGGCAGCGCGAGCAGATGAGTCACGCCATGCCCGCGGACCAGGCAAGCCAGCGCGGCAGGGTCCTTCTGCTCGTCTTCGCTTGCCAGATGCAGGCAGCCGCCTTGTGCCAGGCTCCAGAAGAGCCCGGCGATGGAGCTGTCGAAGGCGAAGGACGACAGCAGCAGGAAGCGCCTCACCGGATGCGGGTAATGCGCGACCCTTGCCGCCAGAGAGTGCAGCGCGTTGGCGTGCGTGATGACCACGCCCTTGGGCAGGCCGGTGCTGCCCGAGGTGTAGATGAGGTAGGCCGGCTGATGCGGGGCGATCGCGGGCCACGGTTGGGGTGCTGCGGTGGGTGCGTTCTCCTCCACGCAGATCGTGCGCGATCGCCATGCTTCGGGCAGATGCTTGTGCAGCGCGTGTCGGGTAAGCACGATTTCGGCCTGGCTGTCTCGCAGGATGTGGGCAATGCGCTCGGCCGGGTAGTTGGGGTCCACCGGCACGTAGCAGCCGCCTGCCTTCAGGATGGCGAGCAGGGCGACGATCGCGTCCACGTCGCGCGGCAGGAAGTGCGCGACCGGCGTGCCGTTGCGCAGACCCTGTGCCAGCAGGCGCTGTGCAAGGGCGTGGGCACGTTCGTCGAGCTGCCCGTAGCTCAGACTGCCGCTCGGTCCGGTGACGGCGGGTCGATGCGCCACGCGTGTCGCGTTGCGGTCGAAGCAGGCGACCAGGTCGGGCAGCGAGGCGATCTCGTCGTAGCGCTGTTGCTGCGCTTCGCTCAACGGGGGCGAGGCGGCGAGCTCGGTCGTGAGCCGACGCAGTTCATCGTCGCTGGTCGCGGACATCTCGGCGAGCGGGCGATGCGGCTCGCGGCAGGCATGGGCGAGTAGCGTCGAGAGCTGGTCGACCAGCAATGCGAGGCGGGGTGCGTCGTAGAGCGTGGCATCGGCCCACAGCGTGAGCGGTTGCGCCTGCCCGGGGTGGTGCGACAGCAGCAGCGGCAGAGGGTGACCGATGGCCTCGGCATGCTCGATGCGCCAACCCGCTTCCGGGAGCGCGGAATCGGGCTGCTGGGGCAGGTCGCGGAACCCGAGCGGCAAGACCGGCGCATCGGGGAGCGTGTGGCGCTCGCTCGGGTAGCTGTCGCGCCATTCCTCCAGCGTGGCCCATCCTGCGACGAGCCGGTCGCACAAGGCCGAGAAGGTGAGGTCGCCCAGGCCATCCATCGTGAGCGGCAGCGGCTCGGCAAATTGACCGATGGCGGTGGCGAGCGGGCCGCTGCGGTGCTGGTCGTCGATGGCGATGGTGAGCCGGTCGGCTTCGCTGTGGCGGTGCCACAGCGTGAGCCACGCGGCCAGGGCCACGATGGCCGGCGCGCAGCCCAGCAGCGCGGCCGCGCGGTGCCAGGTGGCAGCGTCGGCCGGCACGGCTTGCGAGATCGATGCCGAAAGGACGGGCGGAGCCGATGCATGACGGCACAACGGCAGCGGCAAGGGCGCGCCGAGAGCCGCCAGCCGTGCCTCCCAGTACTTGCGGCCCTGCTCATCGGCGCATTCGACGCGCCATGCGGCGTAGTCGGCGTACTGCAGCGGTGCGTCGTCTAACGGGCGGCCCAGATAGGCGTGGGCCCAGGCTTGCGCGAGTTCATGCAGGCTTGCGGCGTCGGCATGCAGCGCGGGCAGCTGGAGCGTGGCGCGCCGGCGGTCCTCGCTCACCATGAGCTTCAGACCGAGCGAGTCCAGCGAGGCGTCCGGGTCGGCGATCACCTGCACGGGCACCGCCATGCCGGGAAGGCGGTGGTAGCGCGTGCGCAGGATCTCGTGGAGGCCGATGAGCGCGTGCAGGCTGTGCCGCAGCCGGTCGGCGTCGCAAGGCGGGTCGCATGCGAGGGTCAACGTCGCGGGGGTCGCGTCGGCACCGTGCTGCCCGTGCCAGAGCCGGGCCTGCTGCGGCGACAGCTCGAAGCCGTCGAGAAGAGAGGGACCGGGGAGCGTCATGGGTCGATGGGGGAAGCAGGTTCAACGGAATGGGTGACGGCGCGCCGGCGGGTCTGTCCCAGGGTGGCGAAGCGCTCCTCGCGGGCCGGCCGCGGGGTGTCGTGCACGATCTGGCGTGACTGCACGCGCTGTACGAGCTCGGCGATGCGCAAGCCGGGGTCCGTGGCGACCGCTTCGAGCACGGCAACGTACTGTTCATCGAATGCAGCGATGACATGCGGCGGATAGCGGCCCGCGTCGTGGTCATAGACCAGCAGCAGGCCGTCTTCGTCTTCCACCGCGTTGATGAGCAGGTCCAGCTCGGCTCCTTGCGGTGGCAACTCGTGTTCCTCGATGACGATGCCGGGCAAGGCGAGCGTGCGCTGCGGGGTGTTCTGCAACACGAGCTTGACCTGGAAGAACGGCGTGTGGCGCGCATCGCGCTGCGGCAGCATTTCGGCCACGAGGGCATCGAAGGGCAGGTCCTGGTGCTGGTGGGCGGCCAGTGACAGGTCGCAGCAGTGCGCGAGCAGGTCGGTGTAGCGCTGCTCGGGCGCGATGCGGCAGCGAAGGACGAGCTGGTTGACGAAGAAGCCGACCATACCTTCGGTTTCGACGCGGTGGCGGTTGGCCACGTCCGCGCCGATGGCGATGTCGGTGCGGCCGGTCTGTTGGTGCAGCAGCACGTTAAGAGCCGCATGCAGCTCCATGTAGAGGCTCGCGCCGTGCTCATCGGCCTGCTGTCGCAGCGCCCGCAGCAGCGAGGGTGGCAGTCGCCGCCGATGACGTGCGGCGCGATGGGTGGCGGCGCCCGTGGCGCCGGGCAGCATCAGCGGCGGCGGGCTGTGGGCGAGCTGCCGACGCCAATAGCCCAGCTGCTGCTGCCACACGGCGCCGGGCAGGTGCCGGCGTTGCCACAGCACGTAGTC
The DNA here is from genome assembly GCA_966248995.1 of uncultured Burkholderiales bacterium. Lineage (GTDB taxonomy): Bacteria > Pseudomonadota > Gammaproteobacteria > Burkholderiales > Burkholderiaceae_C > Albitalea. Next base: position 15,184 of record CBINBY010000044.1, read on the forward strand.
CGCGTACTGCAGCGGCATGGGTGTGAACGCAGGCGGCTGACCGCTGGCGTAGGCGAGGTAGGCCTGCGAGAGATCGTCGACCAGCAGCGCGATGGACCAGGCGTCGGCCGCGAGGTGGTGCAGCACGAGGGCGAGCACGTACCGCTCGTCGGCCAGGCGCAGCAGCTCCGCGCGCAGCAGTGGGCCGCGCGTGAGGTCGAAAGGCTGATGGAACACGGCATCGAGGCGGGCCTTCAGCGCGGCCTCGCGATCCCTGGCCTCGCACAAATCGCGAAGGTCGCGCAACGACGGCTCGATGTACATCGCAGGCTCGATGCGCTGCCATGGCTCACCGTCGTCGTTGTGCACCGTGCTGCGCAGCACCTCGTGGCGATCGACCAGCGATTGCAGGCTGCACTGCAGCGCTGGCACGTCCAGCGGGCCGGTGAGCGTGAGCGCGAACGGGATGTGGAAGACGCTGGAGCCCGGCTGCAGTTGTTCGAGGAACCACAGGCGCTGCTGCGCGAACGACAGCGGCAGGCGCTCGGGGTGTTCCTGCGGCACGATGGTGGGCAGCGTGGCCGCGGCGCCGGGTTGCGAGCACGCGGCATCGATGGCACGCGCCAGCGCCGAGAGCGTGGGGTGCTCGAATACCGCGCGCAGCGGCAACTCCACCTGCCAGCGGCTGCGGATGCGCGACACCACCTGCGTCGCGAGCAGCGAATGGCCGCCCAGCGCGAAGAAGTGGTCGTCGGCGCCAATGCGCGCTACTCCCAGCAGCTCGGTCCACAGCGCGGCGAGGCGCTGCTCGGTCTCGGTGCGCGGCGCAACCGAGGCGGTGGTGGGCGAAGCTTCGACCTCGCGCGCCGCGAGCAAGCGGCGATCGACCTTGCCGTTGGCGTTGAGCGGCAAGCTGTCGAGCCGGACGAAGTGCGCGGGGACCATGTACGCGGGCAACTGCGATGCGAGGTGCTCGCGCAGCCCGGCGGCGTCGATCTCGCCTCGGGACACCCAGTAGGCGACCAGTTGCCTGTCGCCGCGTGCGTCGGGTCTGGCGATGAGCGCGGCGGTCTGCACGCCGGGGTGGCTGGCCAGCCGCTCCTCGATCTCGCCCAGCTCGATGCGGTGGCCGCGCACCTTGACCTGCTGATCGCGGCGGCCAAGGAACTCGATCAGGCCATCGGCGCGCCAGCGGCCGAGGTCGCCCGTGCGATAGAAGCGCTGGCCGGGCTCGAAGGGGTGGTCGATGAACGCGGCGCGCGTCTTCTCCGGGTCGTGGAGATAGCCGCGGCCCACCCCCACGCCGGCTACGCCGATCTCGCCCGGCACGCCGACCGGCACCGGGCGATGCGCGGCATCCAGCAGGTAGAGGCGGTTGTTTGGCGTGGGCCGGCCGATGGGCACGGGCTCGTCGTTCGCGGGCGACTCGGCGATGGCATGGAAGGCCACGTCATCGGAACACTCGGCGGGGCCGTAGGCGTTCATCAGCGGCACACGCGGGAAGCGCGCGAGCCATGCGCGTGCCAGCGAGGGCGGCAGCGCCTCGCCGGTGGGCAGCAGCCAGCGCAGGTCGGGCAGGGTTAGCTCGGCCGGGCAGGCCTCCAGCAGCGCACACATCATGCTCGGCACCGCTTCGAGCACGGTGATGCGCTGCTGCGTTAATGCCTGCAGCAGGCGGGCGGGATCGTGCGCCACGTCGTCGGGCAGGATGTGCACGGCCGCCCCGAGCACCGGTGCCGCGAGGAACTGCCACACCGAGATGTCGAAGGCCGGCGATGCGGTCTGCGCGATGCGGTCCTGCGCCGACAAGCCGAGCGTCGGCTGCTTGCCCAGAATGTTGTTCAGCATGCCGCGCTGCTCGACCATCGCGCCCTTGGGCGTGCCCGTCGAACCTGACGTGAAGATCACGTAAGCGAGGTCATCAGGCGTGCCGGCGGGAGGTGGCAGGTTCGCATCGCCGTGCAGCCAGATTCGTTCCGTGCGCAGCACCTTCGGGCACGCGGCGGCATGCGCGAGCGCACGGTCGAGGGCGGCGCCCGCGCTGTCGCTCGCCAACACCACCTTGGCGTTCGCCAGGTCGAGGATCTGCGCGAGACGCTGCGGCGGGTGGTTCACGTCGAGCGGAAGGAAGGCGGCGCCGGCCTTGAGCACGCCGATCATCATCGCGAGCAGCGGCAGCCCGCGTTCAGCGGCCAGCGCGACCAGCGAGCCCGGTGTGGCGCCTGATTCGATCAACGCATGGGCCAGGCAGTTCGAGCGGCGGCCGAGTTCGGCGTAGCTCAACGACTCGCCTTCACACCACGCCGCAATCCGATCGGGATGCCGCGCTGCCTGTGCTGTGAAGAGCGCGGCATAGGTCTGGTCGAGCGGGAACCGGTGCTCGCTGCGGTTCCACTCGACCAGCAGCGTCTGGCGCTCGTACGCGGTGAGCATCTCCAGCGTGCCGAGCGGTGCATCGGGCTTCGACACCATCTGCACCAGCAACTCGCGCAGGTGGCCGACCATGCGCAGCACGGCGGCCTCGTCGAAGCGCGCGCGGTCGTAGGACAGCCGCAGGCCGAGCCGGTCGCCGGGGTACGCCACGACGGTCATCGCGTAGTTGGTGTGCACGCGGTCTTCGGCGATGTCGATGCTGAAGTCGAGCCGGCGGTCGGCCAGGCCTGCGTCGAACGGCGCGTTCTCGAACACCACGAGGCTGTCGAACAAAGGCCGGCCTGGCTCGACCTCGCTCCAGCGCTGGATCTGCACCAGCGGCGTGTGCTCGTGGTCACGCAGCGCGACGTTGCGTGCGAGCAGCGATTGCAGCCACGGGATCACGGCCTGTGCATCGTCGATTTGCACGCGCAGCGGCAGGCTGTTGATGAACAGGCCCACGATCTGCTCGACACCCGGCAGGTCGGCCGGGCGACCGGCCACTGTCACGCCGAACAGCACGTCGTCCAGACCGCTGTAGCGCGAGAGCAGCAGCGCCCAGGCGCCCTGGACGCAGGTGTTGGGCGTGAGCTGGTGTTGCCGGCACAGGGCATCGAGCGCGCGGGTTTCGGCGATGGACAGCGACGCATCCACGTGGGCCACGTCCTCGACGGCGTGCTCCCGGCCGACTGGCCGGTCGACCACCAACGGTGTCGGCGCGGCCAAGCCCGCGAGTTGCTCACGCCAGAACGACTCGGTGCGCTGCGGGTCCTGGCGCTGCAGCCACTGGATGAAGTCGCGAAACGGCGGCGGCAGCGGGCGGGCCGCCGGCAGCCCCAGCACGCGCGACTGGTAGTGCGCGAACAGGTCCGACATCACGAGGCTGAAGCACCACGCATCGTTCAGGATGTGATGGAAGCTGCGCACGATCAGGTACTGCTGCTCGCCGAGCTGGAACACGCGCAGGCCCGTGAGCGGCGGGCGTCGCATGTCGTAGCCGCGATGGCGCTCGGCCGCCAGCACCGCTTCGATCTGCCGCTGCTGGGACGGCGCATCGACGCCGCGCAGGTCGTACCAGGCGTAGCCGCTGTCGGTCTCGCGGTACACGCATTGCAGCGGCCGCTGGCCGTCCTGCCACCAGAAGCCGGTGCGCAGGATGGGGTGGCGCGCGAGCAATTGCTCCCAGGCCCATTCGAGCGCCGCGCGGTCCAGCGCGCCGTCCCAGCGGTAGCGCTGCTGCATCAGGTAGATGCCGCTGTCGGGGCTCAGCAGCGTGTGCAGCAGCATGCCTTCCTGCATGGGCGACAAGGGGTACAGGTCTTCGATCCGCGAGAGGTCGAAGGCGGGGTCCTGCCTCAGCGCCGCGATGTCCTGGGCGTTGCACAGCGGGAAGGCATCGGGGCTGGGCGTGGCCGTGGACTGCGCGAGTGCGGCCAGGCGCTGCATCAGGCGCGGTGCCCAGTCGTCGGCCAGCGGACCCGTGCATTCGAGATGCAGGCCTCCCGGCCGCCGGCGCAGGATCACTTGCAAGGCCTTGGGCATCGCGCAGCGCGGGCTCGTGGCGAGGAGCTGCTCGATGTCGTGTTCATCGATGAAGGCGACACCCACCTGCGGGCGCGGCAGTGACCGCAGCGGCTCAGTCAGGAAGTCGTTGTCGCTCAGGTATCGCAGCAGGCCGTAGTCGTCGCCGGCATGCGGCGCGGCGGCCAGTTGGGCGTCGATGTCCGGCAGCAGCCGCGCGGCGTCTTGCGGCACGACCAGGCGCAGCGGCGTGGGGTGCGTGAGCGAGCCGACGATGCGGCTGGGGTCGTAGTCGGTCCGCGCCAGCGGGGCGGCGAGGGGCAGGCGCGAGCGCTCCACCCGTCCGGCATCCACTTCGATCCAGACGGCCTCGTCGCCAAGTGCGTCGGCGAGTTCTGCGGCGACGGCCGCCGTGAGGATGGCAAGCCAGGGCGCATGACTGCGACGTTGCAGTTGCAGGAGACGCTCGGCGAGATCGGCGGGCAGGGCCACATGGTGGACGGCACTCGCAGCCGCATCGAGGGGCAGACGCGGCATGTCTGCCCCGGCATGCTGCAGCCAGTACTCCCAGGCCCCATCCAGCACTTCGCTGGCCGCGCGCCGCTGTTGATGTTCCGCAAACCTGCTCAGATCACCACCGTGGCGAGGCAGTTCGATGGGACGGCCTTGCATGGCTTGCGCGAGGGCCAGCGAGAGGTCGCGCCACAGCAGCGGCCACGAGGCCTCGTCCAGTCGCAGCGGGTGGCTCACGAGCAGCAGCGCGTCGCGGTCTTCCAGCAGGCAGGCGTGAAGTCCCGCGCCGGCCGCATGCTGCATCTCGGCGTACGCCACAGCTGCAAGGGCCTTGATGTCGTCGCCGGGTGCAACGCTCACGGTGCAGGCCTGGGGCTGGCTCGGCAACGTCTGCGACCAGTGGACGTCCGCGGTTTGGTGCAGGCCCACCTGCAGGGCCTGGTGATGCCGCTGCACGGCCTGCAGCGCGCGCGTCAGCACCTCCAGCGTGGGACGGTGTGCAAGGGCCATGCAACGCCAGGTCGGCGAGAGTGGCCCGGCTTCCAGGCGCGACCACTGGCCCGGGGTCAGCGGTACGGTGCGCGCCTCGGGCCGTGCTTGCGCGGCCTGGGGCGCCACGCACAGCGCTACCGCCGCTATCTGCGCGATGCTGCGGTTCTCGAAGAGTTGCCTGGGCGTGAGCTTCAGCCCGTGCTGGTGCGCCCTCGCGATGATCTGCAGGTTCAGGATCGAGTCGCCGCCCAGCGCGAAGAAGTCGTCGTGCACGCTCACGCGCTCCACGCGCAGCACCGCCTGCCAGATCTGCGCCAGCAGCGCCTCGGTCTCGTTGCGCGGCGCCACGTGGCCTGGCTTCGCAACGGCCGGCGCGTCGGGCAGCGGCAGCCGCGCCACATCGGGCTTGCCGTTGGCATTGAGCGGGAAGGCGTCCAGCGGCACGAACGCCGAGGGCACCATGGCCTCTGGCAGGCGCATCGCGAGATCGCTGCGCAGCTTGTCTGCGGACATGGAGGTGTCGGCCACGAACCAGGCCACCAGGCGTGGCGCCTCGCCCTCGGTGTGCACTACGCGTGCGATGGTCTGGCGGATGTGCGGCGAGCTGCGCAGGATCTGCGCCTCGACTTCGCCCAGCTCGATGCGGTGGCCACGCAGCTTGACCTGATGGTCCGTGCGGCCGAGGAAGGCGAGCTCGCCGGTTTCGAGCCAGCGCACGCGGTCGCCTGTGCGATAGGCCCTCGGCAGGTCGGCCGCGGGGGCGTAGCGCTCGGCGGTCTGCGCGTCATCGCCCAGGTAGCCGAACGCAAGGCCGGCGCCGCCGATGTAGAGCTCGCCCGGCATGCCGACCGGCACCGGCTGGCCCGTCGTGTCCAGCACGCGCAGGCGGCGATTGGGTTGCGGGTCGCCGAGCGGCTGCACGCCAGCGATGGGCGTGGCGATGCGCGAGAGCGTCACGCCCACGGCGCTTTCGGTGGGGCCGTAGTGGTTGTAGATGTCCAGGCCGGGCGCGAGCCGGCGCACGGTGTCGACCACGGCAGCCGGCAGGGCTTCGCCGCCCAGCACCAGCGCGCGGCGGGGCAGCAAGTCGGTGCTTGCATGCGCATCAAGCAGGCCTTGCAGATGACCGGGCGTGAGCTTCAGGAGATCGGGCGGAAAGGCTGCCAAGAGCCGACCCAATGCCTGCGGGTCGCCGCGCGTCTCGTCGTCGACCAGCAGCACGCTGCCGCCGCTCGCGAGTGCGCCGAACAGCTGCGTGTAGCCCAGGTCGGCGGCCAGCGTGGACAGCAGCGCGTGGCGCCAGGGGGATGCTTCCGCGATGCCGAGGGCATCGACGATGCCGACCACGTAGGTCACGATGGCGCGATGCGGCACGCACACGCCCTTGGGCGTGCCGGTGGAGCCCGAGGTGTAGATCACGTAGGCCGGCGCATCGGGCGAGACGGTCGGCAGCGGGTTGCTTGTGACTTCGGCGGGCACGTCGGCCGGGTCGATGGCGTGTGCCGGGCCGATGTCGAAAGCGGGCCGGCCGATCACGAAGCGGGCACCACCGGCCCGGACCACGGCTGCCAGCCGCGAGGCCGGCTGCGCCAGGTCCAGCGGGAGGAAGCAGCCGCCGGCCTGCAGCACGGCGAGCAGGGACACCACGGCTTGCGTGCAGCGCGGCAGCGCCAGCGCAACGACATCGCCGTCCGCCAGGCCGAGCTTCCTCAGGTGCCGTGCGAGCGAAGTCGATTCGGCCATCAGCTGCGCGTAGTTCAGCGCGCGTTCACCATCGCGCACCGCTTCGCGTTCGGGATGTCGCCTTGCCTGCGGCTCGATCAACGCGTGCAGCGCCGTCTCGGGTAAGGGCAGGGGTTTGCCGTTGCCCCATGTCGAAACGAGTGCTTGCTCCTCGGGCGGGCACAGCGGCACCTGCGCCAGTGCGCGAGCCGCATCGACCGCGAGGGCCTGCACGAGCCATGTCAGTTGCGAGAGCAGCCGCGCGCCAGCCGCATCCGACAACCGGCTGCGGCGATGCACGAGCCGCAGTTGCATGCCTTGCGCATCGAGCGAGGCGATCAACGACAGCGGGTAGTCGTTGCGCCCGGTGGTGTGACGCAGCGGGACCTCCTCGGTGGCGTCGGGCAAGCTCACAAGTTCATCGTCGATGCGCTCCAGCTCGCTGGGGAACGGAAAGTTCTCGAACACGAGGATCGCCTCGAACAGCTCGGCCCCCGGCGGCAACGCGGTCGAGGCGCGCAGGCCAGCCAGCGGCGTGTGCTCGTGGTCGCGCATCTCGGCATTCCAGTCCTGGATGCGTGCGAGCCAGGCGCCGACCGTGGGCGCATCGTCCCAACGCACCCGCAGTGGCAGCGTGTTGATGAACAGCCCCACCATGCGTTCCACGCCGCGCAGGCGGTCGGGGCGGCCCGCCACCGTGACGCCGATGAGAGCCTCGTCGCGGCCGGCATGCCGGCCGAGCAGGTAGGCGTAGGCGCCTTGCAGCACGGTGTTCACGGTCAGGCTCTGCGAGCGGGCGTAGGACGTGAGCCGGGCGGTGGCGTCGGCCGGCAACAGATGCACGTGCTCGGCATAGGGCAATCCCGGCGGCGCGGGTGCGCGCGGATCGAAGTCCGGCACCGGGGTCGTGGCGGCGAAGTCGCCGAGGCGCGCTTTCCAGAAGTCGTCATCGACCGGCCGCTCGCCGAGATAGGCCACGTAGTCGTGGAAGGGGCGCGAAGGCTCCGGGTTCGCCGCCATGCCGCGCCGCGCGGCGCGGTACAGCTCGCACCAGTCCGAAAGCAGCAGCCCCACGCTCCAGCCATCGAGCAGCAGGTGGTGATGGGTCCACAGCAGCACCCATTGCGGCTGGCCGTCCTCGGCCTCGTCCACGCGCGCCAGGGTCAGGCGCATCAGGGGAGCTTGCGCGAGGTCGAAGGCGGCGAGGTCCTCCCGTGCGATTTCGTCGAGAGCGGTGTCGCCACGCAGATCGGCTGTGCGCAAAGGCAGTGGAGCACTGCGCATCACCACCTGGTAGGCGTCGTCGAGTTCCTCCCAGACGAAGGCGGTGCGCAGCACCGCATGGCGCTCCATCAATGCTGCCCAGGCCTGGCGGAAGGCCGCCAGGTCCAGCGCACCGCGCAGCGTGGCGCGCTGCTGCTGGTAGTACACGCGCGACTCGGGCGCCGCGACCTCGTGCAGCAGCAGGCCTTTCTGCAGCGGTGTCAGTGCATAGATGTTCTCGATCGAATCGTGCATCGTTCATGCAAGCCGCTTCAGCAGCTTGTCCAGCGTCTTCTGGTTCATGCCCTTGGCGAGCGGGAAGTCGGAGGGTGTGAGCGCGTCGGATTGCGGCGCCATGCAGTGCTCGACCAGCGTGTCGAGCCGCGCGAGCAGTTGCTCGGGCAGGCTTGCGTCGTCCTGCGCGTGCACGGTGCGCCATTCGATGTGCAGGCAGCCGTCGTGCAGCCAAGCAATCACCTCGCGCTCGTGCGTGACGCGGTTGCGCGGGTCGATGTCGGGTGGTGGCGTGAGCTGGCTCGGCTGCAGCCAGCCCTCGCCCGAGGCTTCCTGGCCGAGGTAGTTGAAGAGCACCTCGCCGTGCCGCGACGGCAAGCGCGGGTCCTGCCCCTGCGTGCCGCGCATCGCCTCCTTGGCGTGTCGCACCTGGGCGCCGGGTTCGTCGCCGTACGGCACGCGCACGGGCATGAGCGTGGTGAACCAGCCCACGGTGCGACTCGCATCGAGGCCGTCGATCACGGTGTCGCGGCCGTGGCGCTCGACATCGATGACGACTTCGGGTCGCTTGCGGCATTCGGCGAGCGTGGCGGCGAGTGCGGCGACCAGCAGTTCCTCTGGCCGGGTTCGGTAGGCTACATGCGACTCCATGAGCCATCGCCGCGTGTGCGTCGTGTCCCAGCGTGCGCGCAGCGCCAGGCACTGGCCCACGGCGGGCATCGATGGGGCCGGAGGTGCGACCTGCACGCCCGGCGGCTGGATGCGCTCGGCCCACTGGCGATACGAGGCGGTCTTGGCCGGCAGCGCGGCAGCGTTGCCGCATTCGACGGCTTCATAGGCGCGCTGGAAGTCCTCCAGTAGCACCTGCCACGACACCGCGTCGACCACGAGATGGTGCGCCACGAGGTACAGCCGCTGTGGCTCGCGTTCGAGCAGCGCAGCGGCGAACAGCGGGCCGTCGGCGAGGTCGAGACCCGCGGCCAGCTCATGCAGCACGCGGGCATCGTCGCCCGCGACGAAGCGCCACGACCCCGCCGCGGGCGCGTAGCGAGAACGCCACGTGCCATCGACCTGCCGGAAACGCAGGCGCAGCGCGTCGTGGTGCCGCACCAGCACGCCCAGCGCACGCTCCACGTGAGCGGCCTTCAGCCGCCGCGTGCTGTCCACCAGCACCGACTGGTTCCAGTGCGCGGGATTCGGCTGGCCCTGCATGAGGAACCACTGCTGGATGGGCATCAGCGGCACGTCGCCTTCGAGCTCTCCCTGCTCGCCGTGCGAAACGAGTGGCTGCGCCGTGCGAGCCAGCGCCGCGGGCGTCGGCGAGCGAAAGAGGTCCCTGGGCGTGACCGAGAGCCCCTGCTCGCGCAGGCGGGCGATGAGCTTGAGGCCGAGGATGGAATCGCCACCCAGCGCGAAGAAGCTGTCGTGCACGCCGATGTCGCGGCCCTGAGTCAGCTCGGGCCCGAGCAGTTCGCCGTAGAGCCGGCACAGCGTGGCTTCCAGCGGCGTGCCGGGCGCGACGTAGCTCTCGTGGGCCTGCGGCAGGGGCAGCGCGGCGAGCGCCTTGCGGTCCAGCTTGCCGTTGGGCATGAGCGGCAGCGCGTCCAGTGGCAGCCACGCGGAGGGCACCATGTACGCAGGCAGCTCCGAGGCGAGCGCGCCTTGCAGGGCGCTTTGTGCCGCGTCCCCCACCCAGTACGCCACGAGGCGCTCGCCGGCCACGAGCGTGGCGGCATCGCGCACGCCCGGCTGGCGACGCAGCGCGGCGTCGATCTCGCCCAGCTCGATGCGCAGCCCGCGCAGCTTCACCTGGTGGTCCAGCCGCCCGAGGTACTCGATCTCGCCGCGTGCGTTGTGGCGGCAGCGGTCGCCGCTGCGATAGAGCCGCTCGCCGTTCACCACGACGAAGCGCTCGGCGGTGAGATCCGCTCGATGCAGGTAGCCGCGTGCAAGCTGCGCGCCGCCGATGCACAGCTCGCCGGCCGCCCCAATGGGCACGGGGCGCAACTGGTCGTCGAGCACATGCAATCGCGTGTTCGCGTTCGGCCGGCCGATGGGGATGGGCGAGGGCAGGCCCTCCCTCGGCGCGACCCACGACGTGACGTCGATGGTGGTCTCGGTCGGGCCGTAGTGGTTGACCAGCTCCGCGCCGTGCCGCGCATGGAAGCGCTGCACCAAAGCTGCCGACAGAGCCTCGCCGCCGACGAAGACCCGCCGCACCGCCCCGCAGCGCGCGAGCCCGGGCTTCTCGACGAAGGCCGCGAGCATGGCCGGCACGAACTGCATCACCGTGACGCCGTGCCGCTGTGCCAGCGCGGCGAGACAGGCCGGGTCGCGGTGCGCGTCGGGCTCGGCCAGCACGATGGCGGCGCCTGCGATCAGCGGGCCGTAGACCTCCCAGTTCGAGACATCGAAGCTCGTGGGCGTCTTGTGCATCACGCGGTCGTTCGGCGCGAGCGGGTAGGCCTGCTGGATCCAGTGCAGGCGGTTCATCAGCGCGGCCTGCTCGATCATTACGCCCTTGGGCGCGCCGGTGGAGCCGGAGGTGTAGATCACGTAGGCCAGGTGCTGTGGTCCGGCTGACAAGGATGGCAAGTCAGCCGGGTGTTCCGCGAAGTCGCGCTCGTCCAGGCACCATGCCTCGGCCTGCGCTGGGAGCTGGTCGCGCCATTTGAGTTGTGTGAGCACGAGCGGGCTGTTCGATTCACCTACCAGCAGCGCGATGCGCGCCGCTGGTAGTTCCGGGTCGATGGGCAGGTACGCCGCTCCTGCCAACGCCACCGCGACGAAGGCGACGATGAGCTCCGGCGCGCGTGTCATCGCGATGGGCACGATGACATCGGGCCCCACGTTGCGCGAGCGCAGCGCATGGGCCAGGCGGCCGGCACGCTCGTACAGCGTGCGGTAGCTCATCACTTCGTCGTGCCAGTACAGCGCCGGCGCGTCCGGCCTGCGGGCGAGTGACGCGGCCAGGGCGACGGGCAGTGTGTTCGGGCCGTCGTAGGTTTGCGCGGTGGCGTTCCACGCCGCGAGTCGAGGTGCATCGAGGTGCTGCGGGAACAGCTCGACCACGGAGCGGCTCGCATCCGTAATCAGCGCATCGACCAGCGCCATCCAGCGCTCGGCCCAGTGCGTCATGGTGCCGGCGTCGTACAGCGCGGTTTGGTATTCGAGCGTGAGCGCGATGTCCTCGCCGTCGTCGTGCAGCTCCCAGCTCTGTTCGAACTTGGCGTGGTCCAGGGGCACGGGCAGTTCCGTGAGCACGAGCCCCGGCCAGTCGGTGGAGGGGGGCTGGCCATGCTGCAGCGAGAACATCACCTGGAAGAGTGGCGTGCGGCCTCGCTCGCGTTCGCCGGCGAGCGCGGCGACGAGCGTCTCGAAGGGCAGGTCGGCATGGGCCTGCGCCTCGCGCAAGCGGCCTTCGAGCTGCACGAGCAGGGCATCGCCGGCCATGCCGGGATCGACCTCCAGCCGCAGCACCAGCGTGTTCACCAGGCTGGCGAGCAGGGCCTGCGTCTCGGGCCGATCACGCTGGTCGGCCGGGGTGCCGATGCGGATGTCCCGCTCGCCGCTGTAGCGGGCCAGCAGCGCGGCCAGTCCGGTGGCGAGCACCACGTAAGGGGTGGTGCCACGCTCCCGGGCGTAGCGGCGCACGGCAGCGGCGCGGGGCACGCCGAAGCGCATCTCGACGCGGCCGGCGTCGCGAGCGGGCTCGGCGCTGCGCGGTCGGTCGGTGGGCAGGTCCAGCTGGGAGCTGCCGTCTTGGAGTACGCCCTTCCAGTGCGCCAGACTGGCTTCGCGGCGCGCGACCGTGTCGGGATGCTGTTGCCACAGCGCGTAATCGACGAGGTCGATGGGCGCAGGGGGCCAGGCCGGCAGCCCGCCCGACCGCAGCGCGCGATAGGCCTGGGCGAGTTCGTCCACCAGCAGCTGCACGGCCCAGCCGTCGGCCGCGCTGTGGTGCAGCGCGAGCAGCAGCAGCGCCTCGTCCCGCTCCTCGCGCACCAGCAGCTGCGCACGCCAGGGTGGGGCGGCGCCCAGGTCGAAAGGCGCGAGCAGCGCACGCCTTGCCTCAGCGCACGCCCTGTCCCAGGCGGCATAGTCGATGCGCACGATGACCGGCGGCGGCGCCTCGGCATCGACCACCAGCTCAGGCTCGCCACCGTGCTCCACGATACGGCTGCGCAGCACCAGGTGCCGTTGCGCGAGCCGCACGAAAGCGTCGCGCAGCGCGCCCGTGTCCAGCCACCCGCGCATCGAGATCGCGAACGGCATGTGGTATTCGCTGGTGTCCGGCGCCAGCCGGCTCAGCATCCAGAAACGGCGCTGCGCCAGGGTGAGCGGCCAGCGGGCCGGCCGGGGCAGGCGAGGGATTGGCTCGACCGGCGTGACGGCGCGCAGCTGATCGGCCAGCGCCGCGACGGTGGGATGCGTGAAGACCGCGGCCAGCGGCAGCGTGACCGATAGCGTGTCGCGCACGCGGGCCACGAGGCGCGTGGCGAGGAGTGAATGGCCTCCCAATGCGAAGAAGCTGTCGCGGATGCCGACCTGTGGCTGGCCCAGAAGCTCGGCGTACAGCCGGCACAGCGTGACCTGCGTCGGCGTGCACGGCGCCACGTAGCGCTCGCCCGACATGGGCAACGGCATCGCGGCCAGCGCCTTGCGGTCGAGCTTGCCATTGGCATTGATCGGCAGCGCGTCGAGGCGGGCCAGCACGGAGGGCACCATGTGCGCGGGCAGGGCGTCGGCCAGGGCGGCGCGCAGCGCGGCCTCGTCGGCTTCGCCGCACCACCAGGCGACGAGCTGGTCGTGGGCGACGAGCGTCGCGGCATCGCGCACGCCGGGCTGGCGCCGCAGCGCCGCATCGATCTCGCCCAGCTCGATGCGCTGCCCGCGCAGCTTCACCTGGTGGTCGGCACGGCCCAAATACTCGATCTCGCCATCCGGCCGGAAGCGGCAGCGGTCGCCGGTGCGGTACAGCCGGTCGCCCGGCACGAAGGAGCTGGGCACGAAGCTGCGGGCGGTGAGCTCCGGCCGGTTCAGGTAGCCGCGAGCCACGCCCACGCCGCCGATGCACAGCTCGCCGATGGCGCCGATGGGCAGCGGTTCCAGCGCCTCGTCCAGGATGTACAGCCGCAGGTTCGCGATGGGCCGCCCGATGGGCACCACCGCGGCATCGTTCGTGCAGAGCCACGCCGACACGTCGATGGCCGCCTCGGTGGGCCCGTAGAGGTTGACCAGGGCGGCAGGGTGGCGCGACATGAAGCGCTGCACCAGGTCCGCGGGCAGTGCCTCGCCACTCGCGAATACCTGGCGCAAGCTCGTGCATTCGGCGAGCCCAGGCTCGTCCACGAAGGCGCGCAGCATCGAGGGCACGAAGTGCAGTGTCGTGATCTGCTCGCGCTGCATCAGCCCGGCGAGGTAGGCCGGGTCGCGGTGACCTTCAGGCCGCGCGAGCACCAGCGTGGCGCCGGTGATGAGGGGCCAGAAGAACTCCCACACCGACACGTCGAAACCGTAGGGCGTCTTTTGAAGCACGCGGTCGCCGGGGCCGATGGGGAAGGCGTCCTGCATCCAATGCAGCCGGTTCATCAGCGCGGCATGCTCGGTCAGCACGCCCTTGGGCGCGCCAGTGGAACCCGAGGTGTAGAGCAGGTAGGCGAGGTCCGACGGCTTGTTGATGGGGCCGGCGATTCCGTCGTCGACTTGCGGCAGGGCATCGAGGGTCCACACCTTGCGCGAGTCGGGCAGCCTGAGCACGAGCTGCGGCTGCGCCAGCGTGATTCGCACATCGGCGTCGTCGAGCAGAAGGGCGAGCCGCGCCGGTGGCAGCGTGGTGTCCAGTGGCAGGTAGGCGGCGCCGGACTTCACGATGCCCAGCAGGGCGACGACGAGCTCGATCGAGCGCTCCATGCAGACGGCGATCACATGCTCGCGGCCGATGCCCGCGGCGCGCAGCGATTGCGCCACGCGGTCGGCGCGCGCATGCAGCGCGGCGTAGCTGAGCGCCTGCTCCTCGAACACCAGCGCCGTTGCTTCCGGCGAGCGCGCGGCCTGCGAGGCGAGCGCCTGCGACAACGTCTTCGGGCCGGGGTAGGTCTTGCCGGTCGCGTTCCACTCGACCAGCTGGCGGTGGCGTTCGGCGGCCGACAAGGGCGACAGCTCGCGCAGCGTGCGCTGGGGCTGCGCCACCGCGGTTTCGAGCAGCGCCTGCCATTGCGCCAGCCAGCGCTCGACCGTTGTTCCTTCGAACAGCGCGCGGCGGTACTCCAGCATCACGGACAGCCGCTCGCCGTCGTCGTGCACCTCCCAGTTCAGGTCGAACTTCGCGGCGGCCGATTCGACGGGCAGCTCGCGCACCTGGAGTCCGGGCCAGTCGGAGCGTCGGGGCGCGGCGTTCTGCATCACGAACAGCACCTGGGCGAGCGGCGTCTGCCCCAGCCGGCGTTGCGGCGCGAGTGCGTCCACCACGTGCTCGAAGGGCACGTCCTGATGCGCCTGTGCATCGAGCACGCGGTCCTTCACCTGGGCGAGGAAGGCCTGGAAGGACGCGGCTGGGTCGAGGTCGGCGCGCAGCACCAGCGTGTTGACGAAGCAGCCGACGAGGGGCTGCAGCTGCGGCAACGGCCGGTTGGCGACTGGCGTGGCGATGCGGACATCACGCTGGTTCGCATACCGGCCGAGCAGCAGCTGTGCGCCGGCCAGCAGCAGCATGTACAGCGTCGCCCCTCGCTCGTGGGCATAGGCACGCAGCCGCTGCGTGAGCACGGCGGGCAGGGTGGCGTGCACGGCGGCGGCGGACGCATCCAGACATGCCGGGCGCGGGCGGTCGGTGGGTAGGTCCAGCACGTAGTCGCCGTCTTCGAGCGTGTGCTGCCAGTAGCGCAACTGCTCGCGGTCACGCGCCTGCTGCGCGTCTTCGCGCTGCCACAGCGCGTAGTCCGCGTACTGCATCGCGAGCGGGGGCAAGGCCTCGCCTCGATAAGCGGCCGCGATTTCGTCGAGCAGCACCTGCGTCGAGGCGTCGTCGGTCACGCTGTGGTGCAGGGTGAGCAGCAGCAGGTGCTCGTCGCGGCCGGCGCGCCGC
Source organism: uncultured Burkholderiales bacterium (assembly GCA_966248995.1). GTDB lineage: Bacteria > Pseudomonadota > Gammaproteobacteria > Burkholderiales > Burkholderiaceae_C > Albitalea. Next base: position 30,407 of record CBINBY010000044.1, read on the forward strand.
ACGAGGCAGGCGCGCAGGGGCATCTCGCGGGCCAGATCGAAGGGCTTTTCGGTCTCGGCCTGGATGGCCTGGCGGCACCACGACGCATCGTTCGCAGGCGCGGTGTCCAGGGACAGGGACACGCAGTCGTGCGGCTCAATGCGCAGCTCCGGGCCGTTGTCGGTTTCGACGATGCGGCTGCGCAGGATCTCGTGCCGGTCCACCACCGTCTGCAGAGCGTCATGCAGTGCACGGATGTTCAGCGCGCCATCCAGCGCGAGGGCGGTGGTCACGTTGTATTCGCCGCCGCCGGCCAGCTGCTGCAGGAACCACAGGCGCTGCTGGGCGGGAGCCAGGGGCAGGCGGGCGGGACGCGGACGCGGGGTCCAGCCGGGGTCGACTTGCGCGAGCGGTTCGCCCAGCAATGCGGCGAGCCCGGCGAGCGTGGGTTGCTCGAAGATGGCCCGCAGCGGCGGCACGCGACCAAAACGCTGGCGCAGACGCGCGAACAGCGAGGCCGCGAGCAGCGAATGCCCGCCCAGGTGGAAGAAGCGCCTCTCGCGGCCGATCTGCGAGACCGGGATGCCCAGTACATCGGACCACAGCGCGGCGAGCAGAGTTTCGGTTTCGCCCTGCGGGGGTGCATCGGTGGCCGGCGCGGAGGTCCAGTCCGGCGCAGGCAGGGCCTTGCGGTCGATCTTGCCGTTGCCGGTAAGCGGCAGCGCATCGAGCACCACGAAGCGCGAGGGCAGCATGTAGTCGGGAAGCTCCGCTGCTACTGCGTCGCGCAGCGCGTCGGTGTCGATGCCCGCATCTGCCGCCAGATAGGCCACGAGCCGCGGGTCGCCCGGCCGGTCTTCCCGCGCCAGCACCACCGCCTGCCGCACGCCCGGCTGGCTTCCAAGCCGGGCCTCGATCTCGCCCAGCTCCACGCGGAAGCCGCGGATCTTCACCTGGTGGTCGACGCGGCCCAGGTACTCGAGCTGCCCTTCGGGCAGCCACCGCACCAGGTCGCCGGTCTTGTACAGGCGCGCGGCCGGGTCGGCGGCAAAAGGATCGGCGATGAACTTCTGCGCCGTGAGCTCGGGCCGGTGCAGGTAGCCCGCCGTCACGCCCTCGCCGCCGATGTGCAGCTCGCCCGCCATGCCGACGGGCAGCGGGTTGAGGTGCGCATCCAGCACGTAGGTGCGCACGTTGGCGATGGGCCGGCCGATCACCGGCCGCTCGGGCGATGCCGTCACCTCGCAGCCGGTCGCGTCCACCGTGCATTCGGTCGGGCCGTAGGTGTTGAAGAAGCGGACATGGGCGATGCCTTGCAGCCGCTGCCAAAGCGTCGCATCGATTGCGTCACCGCCGAACAGCACGAAGCGCGGCAGGTGCTCGGTGTCGCCGGCCTCGATGACCGGCTTGAGCTGTGCCGGCGTGCATTCGAAGGCATCGAGGCGGTGCTCCCGGAAACAGGCGACGAGCGCATCGGGCTCGTAGCGCGATGCTTCGGGGATGACGCACAGCGTGTGGCCATCGAGCAGGAGCGACAGTTCGGCCACCGAGCTGTCGAAGGCGTAGGAGTAGTTGAAGCTCGCGCGCAGCGGCTCCTGGGTGTGGCGGCGGACCAGCCCGATGCGCGCCGACGCGAGGTTGACCATCGAGCGGTGCCGCACCAGCGTGCCCTTGGGCTGGCCGGTGGAGCCGGAGGTGTACATCACATAGGCGAGCTGCTGCGGGCTGAAAGGCGGCGTCGGGTCGTGCTCGGGCTCGCGCGCCACCTGCGGCCAGTCGGCGTCGAGGTCCAGGCGCGTCACGCCGCCCAGCGAGGACATGCTGCGTTGACCGAGCAAGAGCGCCGGCTTCGCGTCCTGCAGCATGTAGGCGAGGCGCTCGGTGGGATATGCCGGGTCCAGGGGCACATACGCACCGCCCGCCTTGAGGATGCCCAGCAGGCCCACGAACAGGTCCAACGAGCGTTCGACGCACAGCGCGACCGGCACGTTTGCCTCCACGCCGCGACTCCGCAGGTGATGCGCGAGCTGGTTCGCGCGGCGGTTGAGCGCGTCATAGCTGAGCAATTGCCCCTCGTACACCACGGCCACGTGATCCGGCGTGCGCGCCGCCTGCTGCTCGAAGAGCTGATGGAATCCGAGGTCGCGCGGGAACTCCGCTTGCGTGCGATTCCACTCCACCACGGTCTGCTGCCACTCGGCCGGGGTGAGCAAGGGCAGCGTGGCGATGGGCCGCCGAGGTTCGGCGAGCATGGCACCCAGCAGATGCGTGAGGCGATCCAGCAGACGCCGGGCGGTGTCGGGCCGGAACAGGTCGAGCGCATGCATCAGCTCCAGCTCGACGGGCGCACCCGCTTGGCAGATCACATGCAAGTCGAGGTCGCATTCGGAGTGGCGCAGCGGGGTGTCCAGCGCCTCGATCTCCAGCCCGGGGAAATGCAGGCGCGATTCCATCGGCAACTGCTGCGCGACCATCACCTGGTAGACCGGCGCATGGCTCAGGCTGCGCGGCAGCTGCAGGCGGTCGACCAGCTGCTCGAACGGCAGGTCCTGGTGGTGCTGCGCTTCGTCGAGCCGCTCGCCGACGTGGCGAGCCAGGGCCTCGAAGCCCGGTTGGCCGTCGAAGTCGGCGCGTATCACGAGGTTGTTGACCAGCATGCCCAGCAGGCCCTCGGTCTCGGGCCGCTCGCGGTGCGTGACCGGCGTGCCGATCAGCACGGTGCTTTCACCGCTCAGGCGCTGCATCAGCGCGGCGAAGCCAGCGAACGCCACGGCGTAGGGCGTGAGGCCCAGGCGCGCGGCCAGCGCATGCAGGCGCTCGCTGGTGTCTCGCGACAGCGTGCCGCGCACCAGCCCGGCACGGTAGCTTTGCACGGGAGGGCGTGGATGGTCGGTGGGCAACGGCAGGACCTGCGCGGCCCCCTCGGGCCGTGCGAGCCGGTGCTTCCAGTGTTCGAGCTGTCGGACGAGTTCAGCGCCTTGCAGCTGCTGGCGCTGCCAAAGCGCGAAGTCGGCGTATTGGATGGGCAGCGGCGGCAGCGCGGGGGCACGGCCGGCGTGGAAAGCCTTGTAACCGAGCGCCAGCTCGCGCAGCGCGATGGTGGCGGACCAGGCATCGGACACCATGTGGTGCAGCCCGATCGCGAGCACGTGCTCGTGGGCCGCCAGCTTCAGCAGCCGTGCGCGCAGCAGCGGGGCGCGGCTCAGGTCGAATGGCGTGTCGAACACCTCTTGCATCGCGGCGGCTTGTGCCGCGTCGCGTGCGGTCGGAGGCATCTCGGACAAGTCGTCCAGCGGGAGTTCGATGTGCAGCTGCGGCGCGATCTCCTGATGTGCCGCGTCGCCTGCACCCACGATGCTCGTGCGCAGCACTTCGTGCCGCTCCACCAGGGCGTTAAGGCTGGCGTGCAGCGCATCGCGGTTGAGCTCGCCGCGCAAACGCAGCGCGAACGGGATGTTGAAGAGCGTGGTGCCGGGTGTGAGCTGCTCGATGAACCACAGGCGCTGCTGCGCGAACGACAGCGGCAGCACGGCCGGCCGGGGCGGTGGCACGAGTGCGGGCAGTGTTGCCGCGGCATCGTGCGTGGACAGCCGCTCGCTGACTGCGGCTGCGAGCCCGGCCACGGTGGGCTGCTCGAAGAGCGTTCGCAGTGGCAAATCGACCTTGAACCGGGCGCGCACGCGGCCGATGACCTGCGTGGCCAGCAGCGAGTGGCCGCCCAGCGCGAAGAAGCTGTCCTCGACGCCGCAGTGCTCCAGCCCGAGCACCGCGCACCAGATTTCCGCGACGGCGCGCTCGGTGTCGTTGCGCGGCTCCACCGGGGCGCGCCGCGCGTCTTGCCACTCCAGCGGTCGCGCGGCCAGCGACTTCCGATCGACCTTGCCGTTGGCATTGACCGGCAGCTCGGGAAGCCGGATGAGCCGTGCAGGGACCATCGCGGCCGGCAGCTGCGCGGACAGATGGGCCATGAGCCGGGTCTCCTGCTCGCGCTCGTCGAGCGGCTGCGCACCTTCGGCGGCTTGCCAGTAGCCGACGAGATGGGACTCTCCCTGTTCGTCTTCGCGCAGCACGACTGCGGCTGCCATCACCGCCGCGTGCTGGCACAGGCGATGCTCGATCTCGTGAAGCTCGATGCGCTGCCCGCGCAGCTTCACCTGCTGGTCGGAGCGCCCGAGGTATTCGAGCGTGCCGTCCGCGCGCCAGCGACCGATGTCGCCGCTGCGGTACAGCCGGGCCTGCGGTGTCGTGCCCAACATCGCCGGCCGGGCGATGAAGGCCTGCCGGGTGCGAGCATCATCGTGCAGGTAGCCACGGCCCACGCCGACTCCGCCGATGCAGATTTCGCCCGGCACGCCGACCGGCACCGGCCGCAGCGCCTCGTCGAGCACGTAGAGCTCGGTGTTCGCGGTGGGGCGGCCGATGGGCACGTGCGGCTCGCACACATCCGACCATGAGCGGATCGCGTGGAACGCCACATCGTCCGCGCACTCGGCGGGACCGTAGGCGTTCATCAGCGGGATGTCGGGAAAGCGATCGAGCCAGGCGCGCGCCACCGTGGGCGGCAGGGCCTCGCCGGTGGGGAGTACCCAGCGCAGCGACGGCAAGCGGGTGTGCGGCGGACACACGGCGAGCAAGGCGCGCATCAGGCTCGGCACCACCTCCAGCACGGTCAGGCCCTCGTCGGCCACCGCCTGCGCGAGGCGTTGCGGATCGTGCGCCACCTCGTCCGGAAGGATGTGCACCGTGGCGCCGAGCACCGGCGCGGCGAGGAACTGCCACACCGAGATGTCGAAGGCCACTGAGGCGGTTTGCGCGATGCGGTCGTGCTCCCCCAGGCCCAGTGCCGGCACCTTGCCGAGGATGTTGTTCAGCATGCCGCGCTGCTCGATCATCACGCCCTTCGGCGTGCCGGTGGAGCCGGAGGTGAACACCACGTAAGCGAGGTCATCGGGCGCATCGAGCGGCGATAACGGGCGGTCATCGCGGTCGCGCCAACAGGCTTCGGCCACCAGGGCGCGCGGCGCGCGTTCCAGGCCGCTCAGCAGCGGGTCGAGCGGCGCGAGGCTGCCCTCGCTGCACAGGAGCAGCGGTGTGCGAGACAGCCGCAGCAACTCGCCCAGCCGTTCGGGCGGATGGCCCACTTCGAGCGGCAGCATCGCGGCGCCGGCCTTGAAGACCGCGACCATCATCGTGAGCAGTTCCAGCCCGCGAGGCGCGGCCAGCGCGACCAGCGTGCCCGGGCCGGCGCCGGCCCGTCGCAGGGCATGGGCGAGGCATGTCGAGCGATGGTCGAGCTCGGCATACGTGAGCGACTCACCCTGGCACACCGCGGCCACCTGCGCGGGCCGGCGAGCCGCCTGTTCGGCGAACAGGGCCGCGTAGCTGCGATCCAAAGGGAAGGAATGCGGGTTGTGCGGCCACTCCCCGACGAGTTGCCGGCGTTCCGCGTCCGTCAGCAGCTCGAAGCTCCCCAGCGGGGAGTCCGGCGCGGCCAGCATGCCGCGCACCAGCGTGTGCAGATGGCCCAGCATGCGCTGCACCGTGTCGGCATCGAAGCGCTCGCGGTCGTATGAGATGCGCATGCCCAGGCGCTGGCCGGGCAGGATCACGACCGTGAGCCCGTAGTGGGTGTGCACGCTGTGGTCCATGCCCTCCAGCCGGAAGCTGAAGTCGCCCGAGAGGATCTTCTCGTCGATGGGCGCGTTTTCGTACACCAGGATGCTGTCGAACAGCGCGACCCCGCGCGGGAAGTCGCTCCAGCCCTGGATATCGGTGAGCGGCGTGTGCTCGAAGTCGCGCATCCGCAGGTTCAGCGCCTGCAGCCCGGCAAGCCACGGCGAGAGCGGCTGCTCGGGATCGACCGAGGCGCGCAGCGGCAGCGTGTTGATAAAGAGGCCGATCATCTGCTCCACGCCCACCAGCTCGGGTGGCCGGCCGGCGACCGTCACGCCGAACAGCACCTCGCGCTGGCCGCTGTAGCGCGCGAGCAGCAGCGACCACGCCCCCTGGAAGAAGGTGTTGGGCGTGATGCGCCGCGCGCGGCACCAGGCGTGCAACGTTTCGGTGTCGGCCTCGTCGAGATCGATACGCAGGTCGTCGACATGGACGGCCTTTGTGTAGCGGTCGCGCGAGGTGTCCCGGTCCACTACCAGCGGGGTCGGCGACGACAGGCCCGCGAGCAGCCCGCGCCAGTAGCGCTCGGCCTCGGTCGCATCCTGCTTGCGCAGCCACACGATGTAGTCTCGATAGGGCCGCGGGGGCGAGAGCCGCGGCTCCTGTCCGGTGCGCAAGGCCTCGTAGGCGTTCAGGAAGTCGACCATCACCAGCGAGATGCACCACGCGTCCATCAGGATGTGGTGGAAGCTGCGGATCAACTCCCAGGACTCGTCGGCCAGCCGCACCAGCCGGAAGCGGATGAGCGGCGGCTTGGCGAGGTTGAAACCCACGCGCTGCTCGTCCTCCAGCAGCGCCCGGATGCGGCGCTCCTGCTCGTGGGCGGCGAGCCCGCGCAGGTCCAGCCTCTCCAGCGGCAGGTCGACTTCGCGATGAATCACCTGCAGCGGCTGCTTCTGCGTCTTCCACTGGAAGCTGGCGCGCAGCGATGGATGGGTCTGCACGACCTGCCGCCAAGCATCGAGCAGGGCGGCCTCGTCGATGCGGCCGCCCAGTCGGTAGCGGTCCTGCATCAGGTAGACGCCCGAGTCTTCGTGCAGCAGCGTGTGGAACAGCATCCCCTGTTGCAGCGGGGACAGGGGGTAGATGTCTTCGATGTCGTGCTGCACTGGCTTATCGCTCCGCATTGCCGCTCAGCTCGGCCATGAGCGAGCGCAGTTCGTCTTCGGTCAGGCCGGAGGCGGCGAACCGGCTGGTTTCGACAGGGGTTTCCTCCTGGGCCGCCAGGGGTTGCGCCACTTCCGCCATGGCGGCGACGGTCTGTCGCTCGAACACCTGACGGGCCGTGATCGCGAGGCCGCGCTCGCGCGCCCGCGCGACCACCTGCAGGCTCAGGATCGAGTCGCCGCCGATGTCGAAAAAGTTGTCCAGCACGCCCACGGCCGGCACGCGCAGCACCTCGGCCACGATGGCGGCGAGCGTCGCTTCCACGGGGCTGCGCGGCGCCACGGGCTCCTGGCGGCGCAGGCGATCGGGGTCGGGCAGGGCCTGCACGTCGAGCTTGCCATTGGGAGTGCGCGGGAAGGCGTCGAGCATCAGCAGGTGCGTGGGCACCATGTGCGCCGGCAGGCGCTCCCAGAGGAAGCGCTTGAGCACCTCGGCCTGCGGCGCATGCCCCTGACGCGCGACGATGTAGGCGACGAGCTGCTTGCCTGAGCCGGTGTCGCGTACTACCGCCGCTGCCTCGCGCACCTCCGCGTGTTCTCGCAGACGCCGCTCGATCTCTCCCAGCTCGATGCGGTAGCCGCGCAGCTTGACCTGGTGGTCCTTGCGGCCGAGGAAGGCGAGCCGGCCATCGGGGCGCCAGCGCGCGAGGTCGCCGGTACGGTAGGCCCGGGTGCCATCGGCCAGGGTGACGAAGGCGCGTTCGGTCTCGGCAGGCCGGTTGCGGTAGCCACGCGCGAGCGTGGGGCCGCTGAGCACGATCTCGCCGGGCTCGCCCACGCCGGCAGGCACGCCGTGCTCGTTGAGCGCGCGCAGGCCCATCGTCGGGATGGGCCGGCCGATGGTGACCTCATCACGAGGCGAGAGAAAGTCGGCCGTGGCCCACACGGTCGCTTCGGTGGGGCCGTATTCGTTGACCAGCTGCGCGTCGGGCAGGGCCTGTGCATGTCGCGAGGGCAGCAAGGCCGGGCAGGCCTCGCCCGCGACGATCCACATGCGCAGCGAACCCAATGCGCCGGCCGGCGCCTGGTCGAGCAAGGCCTCGTACAGCGAGGGTAGCGAGAGGCCGTGGCTCACGCGATGCTTGTCGATCCAGCCGGCCAGGCGGTCCATCGCCAGTTCGTCGCCCGGGGCGGGCAGCACCAGGCAGCCGCCTTGCGACAGCGTCCAGAAGATGCCGGCGACGGAACTGTCGAACGCAAAGGACGACAGCAGCAGGTATGAGCGCACCGGCTCCGGGTAGACCGCATGGCGCAGCTGCGTCGAGTGGCTGAGCGCACGGTGGCTGATCTCCACCGCCTTCGGCACGCCGGTGGAGCCGGAGGTGTAGATGAGGTAGGCGGGGGTGTCGAGGCCTGGTGCTGCCGGCAGCTCGGCGGCCGGCGCATCGCTGGGCAGGTCGACCACGAAGCAGTGCGGCACGGCTGCGACCGAAGACGCGAGCGACGCGTCCACCACGATGTGGCGCATGCCGCTGTCGCTGATGGTCTCGGCCCGCCGCTGTTCGGGGTAGGCCGGATCCAGCGGCACGTAGGCGCCGCCGGCCTTCAGCACTGCGAGGATCGCGACGATGGCATCAACGCCGCGAGGCAGCAGCATGCCCACGGGCGTGCCGGCCGCCACGCCTGCGGCCACCAGTTGCTGGGCGAGGCGGCGTGCGCGCAGATCGAGCTCGCGATAGCTGAGCGTCTCGCGGCTATCGGCCACCGCGGGCGCGGCGGGACGGGCCTGCACGTGCCGAGCGATGAGCTCGATGATGCTGACGGGCTCGATGGCCGGGGCGCATGGGGTGGGCGCGATGAGCGCTCGTTGCCGCTCGCCCTGCAGCGGCAAGGCGCCGAGCGGCGTGTCGGGTTCGGCCAGCGCTCCGGCCAGCAGCGCGCACCATTGCTCGGCGAGGCAGGCGACGGCTTGTGCGGACAGCACGCTCGCATCGGCCACGATGCGGCATGGCCTGTCGGTGTCGCTCTCGATGACTTCCAGGCAGGCCGTGGCGGGGTGGCTGGCACAGAGCGCGTGGTGTTCGCCATGGGTGCTTCCCGCGCGTCGCCATGCGTAGGCATAGCCGCCGGGAACATCGAGCGTGCAGTGATCTCGCCAGGCGCGTGCGGCATCGAGCGTTCGGTTTAGCGCCTCGACTTGCGCGGCCAGCGGCCGGTTCGGATCGAGTTCCACCTGCAGCGGCAGGGCCTGCTCGTAGAGGCCCAAGGCCTGATCGAGACTCTCGCCACGCCCGTCGTCGATGAGCGTGACCGACACCTGGTTCTGCCCCGAGAGGCGGCTTAGCAAGGCACACCACGCGGCGAACAGCAGGTTCTGCGGTGCATTGCGGGCACTGGCCGGCAGAGCAATTTCATGCACGCGCGGTGTCCACTCGCCGGCGGCAGGTGTTTCAACTCCCAGCGGCGGTGTCGTGACCCGGGCCGCGGCTTCTCGCCAGTAGCGCACGCCGGGGTGCTCGCCGTCCTCTTCGGCCAGGCTCCATTTCCATTCCGCGTAGTCGGCGTACTGCACGCCTTCGAGGGCCGTGTGGGGACCGATCAAGGCCTGGGCGAGCCGCCTCAGGCTCGTCAGATCGGCATGCGTGGCCTCGGCCGCCAGTTCCAGCACTTGCGATTCATCCGACAGCCACAGCAGGCACACCGACCACGGACGTGACCACGTGCGAGGCAGCGTGCGGAACGCCGCCAGCCGGGCCTGCTGCACGGTCGGTTCGGCACCGCGCAGGTCCTCCACGACGTAGGGCAACACTGCTTCGGCATCGATCACCTGCACGGGCTGCGCAAGGCCCGGCACGTGTTCGATGCGCGTGCGCAGGATCTCCGCGTCCGCCATGCAGGTGGCCAGTCGCGCGGCCAGCGCGCCGGGATCCAGGATGCGCGGCAGCGCGAGCTGCAGCAGGCTGCCATGACCATGCGTGCGCTGCCTGCCGATGCGAGCGGCGAGCGCGGCTTGCTGGGGCGAGAGGCGAAATCCGGTCGATGTACTCATTCGTCGTCTCCCCTCAGACCGCGACGTCCCGGGCCAGCATCGCCTCCGCCATCCCGGTGAGGATGGCGCGTTGCCCGGTGTAGGGCTCGCGGCCGTGCACCGCGAGCATGTTGTCGATGAACAGCACATCGCCTTGCTGCCAGCGGAACTTCACGAGCGAGTCGAGGTAGGCCCGGCGCAACTCTTCGAGCACCTCCGGCTCGATCGCGCTGCCGTCGCCGTAGAAGGTGTTGGTGGGCAGGTCCATCGCGGCGAAGTCCGCCTGCAGCGGGTCGCGGATCGCGGGCGGCAAGGTGCTCACGTGGAAGAAGGTCGCGTGGTTGAACCACACCTCTTCTCCGGTTCGCGGATGGCGCACGACGGCCGGACCGCGCTGCAGGGTGCGCAGCCGGTGGTTGGGCTTCCATTCGACCTCGATGCCCACGGACGCGCAGTACGCCTCCACCTCGCCGCGGTCTTCCGTCTGGAACACCGTGGGCCAGGGCAGGCCGAAGCCGTCGCCGTAGTTGCGCACGTACAGCACGCCCTGCTCGCGAAAGCGCGCCTTGATCTCCGGGCGGATGCGCGCCTGCACGTCCCGCGTGGCGCCGATGGGCGTCTCGCCGCCGGTCTCGGAGGGGATGTGGCAGTAGAAGAACAGCCGCAGCGGAAAGCGCGGCGAGTACGAATGCTCGTTGTGCGGAAAGATCGCCTGGTCGGCCGGATAGTCGGTCGAGGTGTAGATGTTCCCGCCCACCCGTGTGCGAGGCGAGGCGCGGAACATGTATTCCAGCGCGCCGGGCGAGAGCGAGGCGATCACCTGGTCGAACTGCTCCACGCTGCGCACGCCGAAGCCGCGAAAGAGCAACGCGCCGTGTCGCAGCAGCTTGTGCTCCAGCGCCTCGCGCTGCTGGGCGGCCCAGGCCACGATATCCACGCCGGCCACCGCGGGCTCGATCACCAGCGGCAGCGCGTGCCCGGGGGACAGCAGTCTTTCCTGCACGAGGCTGGGCGCGGACAGGGTGACGGCCTTGCGGCGGGCCGTGCCGAAAGCCGGAGAGGGGCGAGGGGATGTGCTCATCGTCGTGTCCCGGAAATCAAACCGTGAGGGGCCGGCGCCGCGTGTGCGCGAGTCGCGAGCGCGCTTGCGCGGAATGCGTTTGGCGGCGTTCGTCGTGCCATGCGTGATCCCACTCGCGCAACAGCGCGCGCAGAGTCGAGAGCGGGTGGTCGAGCAAGCGCTCGAACTCCGCAAGAAGGCACAGCCACAGGTGCTGTACCGACGAGGCGCGATCGGCATCGAGGCGGTGCTTGAGCGTGGCCGCGATGCCGGCGCGACCGTGCACCAGGTCGAGCACCAGGTCGAAGTCGCCCAAGGCCTGCGCCACCTCCATGCGGGTGACGCGGGCGCCGGCGAGTACCAGGCCTTCGGCGCACGCCGGCTGGTAGTTCAGCTTGGCCTGGAACAGCGGCGAACGACCGGCGACACGCTCGGGCGCGAGGCCCGACACGAGCAGGTCGAAAGGCAGCGCCTGGTGCGCGTAGGCGGCATGGGCTTCGGCACGCACTCGGTCGAACAGCTCGCCGAGCGTGGGGTCGCCGTCGAGGCGGCAGCGGATCGGCAACTGGTTGACGAAGAAGCCGATGGTGCGGTCGTGGCGTGGCGGGCGGTTGGCGACGTCGGTGCCGATGAGGAAACGGTCCTGGCCGGTCAGGTAATGCAGGATCGGTTCGTACAGCGCGAGCAGCGCCATGAACAGGGTCATGCCGCGCTGGCGAGCGACCTGGGCGATGCGGTCGCACAGCGACGCGGGCAGGTCGAAGGACTGCATCGAGTGCGTGCCGCGCGTGCTGACGAGATCGAGCCAGCGTGGCATGCCGTCGAGATGCGAACGCCAGAACGCCAGTTCCGCGTCCACCGCGGCGTGCGTCCACTGGCGGGTCTCCCATGCGGCGT
>CBINBY010000045.1:0-40493 GCA_966248995.1 uncultured Burkholderiales bacterium
CTTGTCATGGTGATTCTGTGGTTCTTCCTGCTGATCCCCATGATCATCGGGCGTCCCATAGGCGCGGAGTTCTCCGCGTTCATCACGTTCACCCTGTTCGAGGCGGCGTACTACTCCGAAATCATGCGAGCCGGTATCCAAAGCGTGCCGCGCGGGCAAGTGTATGCCGGCTATGCGATGGGGATGACGTATCGACAGACCATGCAGCTGGTCGTGCTCCCACAGGCCTTCCGCAACATGCTGCCGGTGCTGCTCACGCAGACCATCATCCTTTTCCAGGATACCTCGTTGGTGTACGCCATCGGCGCCTATGACCTCCTCAAGGGCTTCGACCTTACGGCGAAGAACCTCAACCGGCCAGTGGAAAGCTACCTGCTGGCTGCCCTGGTCTACTTTGTCATCTGCTTCAGTCTGTCCATGCTCGTGCGGCAGCTGCAGCGCAAGATCGCCATCATCCGCTGAATTGCCATGGCCAGCATGATCGACATTAAGAACGTTTCCAAGTGGTACGGCAGCATCCAAGTGCTGAACGACTGCTCCACGAACATCAAGAAGGGCGAGGTGGTGGTGGTGTGCGGGCCCTCGGGCTCGGGCAAGTCGACGCTCATCAAGACCGTCAACGCGCTGGAGCCCATTCAGAAGGGCGAGATCATCGTCGACGGCATCTCCGTCACCAACTCCAAGACCAACCTGCCGAAGCTGCGTAGCCGCGTGGGCATGGTGTTCCAGCACTTCGAGCTGTTTCCGCACCTGTCTGTCACCGAGAACCTCACGTTGGCGCAGGTGAAGGTGTTGGGGCGCAGCCTCGACGAGGCCAAGACCCGGGGCCTGAAGATGCTGGACCGCGTGGGCCTGATGGCCCACAAGGACAAGTTCCCGGGCCAACTCTCAGGCGGACAGCAGCAGCGGGTTGCCATCGCGCGCGCCCTGTCGATGGATCCCATCGTCATGCTGTTCGACGAGCCCACCTCGGCGCTGGACCCGGAAATGGTGGGTGAGGTGTTGGACGTGATGGTGAACCTCGCCAAGGAAGGCATGACGATGATGGTCGTCACGCACGAGATGGGCTTCGCGCGCAAGGTGGCCAACCGTGTGATCTTCATCGACGTTGGCGGCCGCATCCTGGAGGACTGCTCCAAGGACGAGTTCTTCGGCAATCCCGATGCGCGCCAGCCGCGGACGAAAGACTTCCTCAACAAGATCCTGTCGCACTGATTGCCGCCCTGGGCAGGTGCATTCTCGGCATCGGTCGGGGGGGCCGCTCCAAGCGAAGGGGCCTCTTTCGAGGATCTTGGTGCATTGCCTATGCGTATTTCATGGCCCCTCTTGTAAGAGGGGCGCTTAGGCGCAGCCGGACGCTTCCGCCGTAAAGCACTTGTCAGTGCAGTTCTTCGTGCAGGCAGAGGATGTTGCCCTCGGTGTCCTCGAACCAAGCGGCCTTTTCCGCGCCGAGCACGCAGACATGTTCCACCGTCTTGAGGCCGGGGAGGTCGTAGTCGGCGAAGCGAACGCCGCGGCGCTCCAGCTCGGCGATGCGACGATGGATGTCGTCGACGCGAAAGCCGAGTACCGTGTGCTTGGCCTGGGTGCCTTCGGGTTTCGCAAAGAGGGCGATTTCGGTGCCGGCGCAGCGGTAGACGAGCTTGCCGTCGGGCTTGGACTCGCCGGCCTGCAAGCCGAGGGTGTCTTCGTAGAAGCGCCGCGCGCGTTCGAGATCCTTCACCGGAAGGATGCAAGTGACCTGGCAGCCTGAGATGCCGTTCATCAGTAGCCTCCTTGCAGCGCAATGAGGGCGTTGCTCTGAGGTTCTATGCCATCGGCTTTACTTTTTCCAGGCCGGAGGGTAGAGCACCTGCGTTCACGGGCTCCTGCGCATCGGCGCCCGATGAAAGCTTGGGTGAGAAAATCGCGCGCATGACGCAGACCCTGACCCTCACCCAACCGGACGATTGGCACCTGCACCTGCGAGATGGTGCCGCGCTGGCGGCGGTGCTGCCGGCAAGCGCGCGCCAGTTTGGTCGGGCGCTGATCATGCCCAATCTACGCCCGCCAGTCACGACGGCGGCACAGGCCGTGGCCTACCGCCAGCGCATCCTCGAGGCCGTACCGGCGGGGCTGGAGTTTCAGCCGCTCATGTCGTTGTACCTCACGGACACGCTCGCGCCCGACGAAATCCGGCGTGCCAAGGTGGCCGGTGTCGTGGCTGTGAAGCTCTATCCCGCCGGGGCTACCACGCACAGCGATGCCGGGGTCACCGACATTCGCAAGACCTACGCCACGCTGGACGCCATGCAGCGCGAGGGTCTGCTGCTGTTGGTCCATGGCGAGGTGACGGACCCGGCGATCGACGTTTTCGATCGCGAGAAGGTCTTCATCGAGCGCCACCTCGTGGCGTTGCGTGCCCACTTTCCCGAACTGAGGATCGTGCTGGAGCACATCACCACGCGCGAGGGGGCGCAGTATGTGGCCGAGGCGGGACCATGCACTGCTGCCACCATTACCGCGCACCATCTCCTGTACAACCGCAACGCGCTGTTCACCGGTGGCGTGCGGCCGCATTACTACTGCTTGCCTGTGCTCAAGCGCGAGGAGCACCGTCAGGCACTGGTGCAGGCGGCCACCTCGGGTTGCGAGCGCTTCTTCCTCGGCACCGACAGTGCGCCGCATGCGGCGCACTTGAAGGAGCACGCGAGCGGCTGCGCCGGGTGCTACACCGCCCCGGCGGCACTGGAGATGTATGCCGAAGCCTTCGAGGCGGCCGGGGCGCTCGACCGGTTGGAGGCTTTCGCCAGCTTTCACGGGCCCGCGTTCTATCGTCTGCCGCGCAACCGGGGCACCGTGACACTGCGCAAGCAGCCGTGGACCGTGCCGGAATCGCTGCCCCTGGGCGATGCGCAAGTCAAACCGCTGCGCGGCGGTGAAACCCTTTCCTGGCAGCTGGCATGAGCGGCAACGGAAGGGTCATGCTCCTCATCGACGCCGACAACGTGTCGGTTGACGTGATGGAGCAGGCCGTCGAGTTGGTGCTGGCCGAGCACGGGGCGCTGCATGTGCGACGCGCTTACTGCACCGCCGAAACGGCGGTCAAGCATGCCAAGCTGTTCAAGCGCCTGTCGATCAGGCCGATGGTGAACCTCGCACTCGGCAAGAACTGCACGGATATCGCTTTGGCGGTGGACGCGATCGACACCGTGATGGCGGAGCGGCCAGAGATGGTGGTGCTGGTGTCGTCGGATTCCGACTTCGCACCGCTGGTGATTCGCCTGCGGGAGAAGGGCTGCCGGGTGCTGGGCATCGGCCAGGAAGGCAAGACGGGCGAAGAATCGACGCAGGTCTACGACAGTTTCATTGACCTGCCGCACCGAAAGGCGAAGCCGGCCTTGAAGACGGCCCGGGCGCAGAAGAAGCGGGCCTCGCCTGTAGAGCCCCCGCCGTCTCAGCCGGCCTTGCCCAAGACGGCTGCGCCTCAGCCTGTCGCACCGACATCGGCTCTCAGGCCTGCGGTGAAGCGCAACGCGCGCGCGAAGGCTTCGGCCCCGGCCGATGACGCTTTCAAGATGCCGGCCGCTGAGCCGGTTCGTCCTGCTGTAGCTGCCCTGCCGGCAGAAGTGCAGCGCATCCTCGACGTCTTGCCTGCCTTGCGTGAGGGCATCTCCATGCCTTTGAACGCGACCGCTGAGCCTTTGCGTTCGGCGCAACTGCTGGCCAAGAACGCGCCCACGACCCGGTTGTTCAAGAAGTATCTGGACTACTTCGTGCTCACGCCCGAGAAGCAGCCGAACAAGGTGGGGTACCGGGCGCCGGGCACGGCCTGAAGGACTCGTGAACGCGTCCAGCCTGCCCGCGCCCTGGTTGGCGCCTTGGGAGCCGATGCGGGGACAACTGGTTGAGCTGTGCGGCGCGGGCATGAACGTGACGCAGGCACTCAACCGGGTTCTGGCCGTCGGCTCGCCGATTGAGCTGGCCGCCGGCTCGCTGCGCTTCGTCGACCAGGCCGATCTGCCGGATGGCGTGGCCTACGAGAGCTTCATTGCCCGCACGGCATGCGTGCCCACGCGCAACAACGCGCACGATCTCTACAACGGGATGGCATGGCTGCGCTTTCCCCGGGTGAAACGGCGCCTCAACGAGCTGCAGGCCGAGGCGATCGGGCGCGAGGGCATCGGACCCACGCGCGGCTCGCTGCGCGACACGCTCACGCTGTTCGACGAGAACGGCGCGTGGTTGCAGGCTCCCCAGGAACTGGTGGACGCGCTGTGCCGCCGTGACTGGCATGAACTCTTCGTTATGCGTCGTGCCGCATGGGGCCGCGCCCGGCTGACGCTCTTCGGTCACGCGCTCCTGGAGAAGCTCGAGCGGCCACGCAAGGCCGTGACCGCGCACGTGTGGTGCCTTGAGCTTGCTGCGGAGGCGGACGAGGAAGCCGCCGTGCTGAGCATGCTGCAGCCCGAGCGGCTGGTCGCGCGGGTCCATGTGCCGTTGCCGGTGTTGGGCGTGCCGGGCTGGTGGGCCGCCAACGAGGATCTGGGCTTCTATGACGACCCGTCCGTGTTTCGACCAGCGGGCCGCGGTCCGACGGAAACCTTGAGCCGGCCCGCTTGAACCTCTCACGGGTCGGGCGTGTGCGGGTCCGGGGTGCGACAATCGCGGCCGTGAAGCGGACCAGACCGCCGCCGGTGCAAGGCCCGAAAGGGTGCACGGGAGGAAGGTCCGGACTGCGCAGGGCGGCGTAGCAGCTAACGGCTGTCCACCGTGAGGTGAGGATCAGAGCAACAGAGACGAGTCGGCGGCCTTCGGGTCGCCGGGTGAAACGGGCAATCTCTACGCGCAGCAATACCGAATAGGCACACGCAGGGCACGGCGGCTCGTCCGCAGCGCCTGGAGCCCCGGCCCGGGGTGAGTGTGCGGGTAGGTAGCACCGAGCCGTCGCAGCGATGCACGGCCCAGAGGAATGGCGGTCACGGGCGCGGTTTCGCATGAAGCCGCGCTCGCACAGAATCCGGCCTATCGGTCCGCTTCACACTTCCGATTCCATCCGCCGAATCCACGCCCCTGGCCCTGTCTTGAATCCCGACGCCCACACCCTCTGGCGCGCACCGCGCTGGTCGCTCGCGCTGCTGCTCGCCTGCCTGGGAATGCTCGGGCCGTTCTCCATCGATACCTACCTGCCGGCGTTCACCGGGATCGCGATCTCGATCGGCGCTACTCCAGTGCAGATGCAGCAGACGCTGTCGGCCTATCTGTTCGGCTTCGCGGTGATGAACCTCTTTCACGGCGCGCTGTCGGACAGCTTCGGGCGGCGGCCCGTGGTGCTTGCAGGCATCGCGCTGTTCACGCTGTCCTCGGCGGGCTGCGCGCTGTCACAGCACATCGGCGCGCTCGTGTTCTTTCGCGCGCTGCAAGGGATGTCGGCGGGTGCAGGCATCGTCGTGTCGCGCGCCGTGATCCGCGACATGTTCCCGCCTGCCGATGCACAGCGCGTGATGTCGCAGGTGACGATCTACTTCGGCGTCGCACCGGCGGTAGCCCCCATGGTGGGCGGCTTTCTGTTCGTGCACGTGGGGTGGCATGCGGTGTTCTGGTTTCTCACGGCGGTGGGCGGCGTGCTGTGGATCGCCAACCATCGGCTGCTGCCAGAGACGCTGCATGGCTCGCACCGCCAGCCGTTCCACGCGGCTGCGCTGCTGCGCGGCTACTGGTCGCTCGCCTCCGACCCGCGTTTCCTGATGCTTGCGCTGGCCAGCGGCGTCCCGTTCAACGGCATGTTTTTGTACGTGCTGTCCGCGCCGGTGTTCCTGGGCGAGCTGCTGGCGCTGCCTCCCGGCCAGTTCTTCTGGTTCTTCACGCTCACCATCGCCGGCATCATGGGCGGCGCGTGGCTGTCGGGCCGGCTGGCCGGGCGAATCGCACCCACGCGGCAGATACGCCACGGCTTCGTGATCATGGTGCTGGTGTCCGTCACCAATCTCGTGCTCAACCTGCTGTTCGCGCCCCAGGCCTGGTGGGCGATGCTGCCGATCGCGATCTTCGCCTTCGGGTGGGCGCTGATGGTTCCGGTGGTGACCCTCATGGTGCTGGACCTCGCGCCTGAGCGGCGCGGCATGGCGTCATCGCTGCAGGCTTTCGTGGGCAGCATGGCCAACGGGCTGGTGGCCGGCGTGATCGCGCCGCTGGTAATGCACTCGACGGTGTCCCTGGCCATCGCTTCCCTGCTGATGATGAGCGTGGGCATGGGAGCGTGGATGTGGGTGCGGCCACGGGTGGTGGCACGCACGGACTGACCCCGATGTGCCGGCCGGTGAACCCGCTCAAGGGGGCAGACCGGCTGGCCGATATCCGGCCATGTCGACGCCGGCATCCGACCCCGAAGATGCACCCTCTACGGGCAAGGGCGGCGCGTCGTCGGCGCTGCCGCTGAAGCTGATCGCCATCGTCGGCGCCGCGGTCATCGTGCTGGGTGGGGCGGGTGCGGTGGCGTATGCCCTCTGGCCCGCGGCCCCGCAATGGCATCGCTCGCCGGTGCAGAAGCTGCCCAAAAAGGAGAAGGTGGCCCGCGCGGCAGCGGCGGCCTCGCATCCCGAGGCCGCGGCGTCTGCCGCATCGGCGCCTGCCGCGGCTTCGGCACCGGTGGAAGCTTCGGCACCGGTGGAAGCCTCGCCTCCCGAGCCGGCCGCTTCCCAGCCCGAGCACCCGATGGACCGCTTGCAGCGACGGCTCGCCGAGGCGTTGGGCGGGGAAGCGCGGCTGGAAACGGGCAGCGGCGAGCTCAGGGTAACGGCGGGGCGAGGCGTGCCAGGGAGCGCGCCGGTGCACACCTTGATCTCGCGCAGGACGCCAGAGCCCGGGCCGAACCGGGCCGCGGCGCGTGGGGTAGGGGAGGCCGCATCTGCCCGCTCGCATGGAGGACCACCCGGTGCGGTCACGCAGTGGTCCTATGCCGGCGAGGGTGGGCCGCAGGAGTGGCATCGGCTGAGGCCTGAGTTCGCCAAGTGCGGCATCGGTACGCGCCAAAGCCCCATCGACATCCGCGATGGCCTGGCGGTGCAGATGGATCCGATCCGCTTCGACTACCGCCCGAGCGCCTTTGGGGTGATCGACAACGGCCGCACAGTGCAGGTGAACGTGGCGCCTGGCAACTTCATCGAGGTGGCGGGACGGCGCTATGCGCTTCGCCAGTTCCATTTCCACCATCCGTCGGAAGCGCGGGTGCAGGGGCAGCAGTACGACATGGATCTGCACCTCGTCCACGAGGACGAGCAGGGCCGGGCCGCGATCGTCGCCGTGCTGCTGCAGCGAGGGAACGCCAACCCCGCGGTGGAGGCGGTGTGGGGCAGCCTGCCGCTCGAAAGGCACGAGGAGCAGACAGGGGCGGCGGCGCTGGACCTGCAGCAGCTGCTGCCCACGGAGCGCGGCTACTTCATGTACATGGGCTCGTCCAGCACGCCTCCGTGCAGCGAAGGCGTGCTGTGGCTGGTGCTGAAGCGACCGGTGATGGTGTCTGACGAGCAGGTCGCCATCTTTTCGCGGCTGTATCCGATGAATGCGCGGCCCGTGCAGCCGTCGGGCGGGCGGTTGATCAAGGAAACGAACTGAGAGGGCGCCCCCAGGAAACGTCTTCGACGTTTCCGCCCCCCGAGGGGGTGAGTCAACTTGGGGCGGCCCTGCGTTGACTCAAGAGAGCGCAAACGGGGGGTGGCACTGCCCACAACCCGCATTGCGTTTGCCGCGGCACGAACTAGTGTTGGTGAGCCCGGGCGCATCCAGTTCGCATCCATTTCGCTGTGGAGGGCTACACCATGGCCACTTACGTCGTTCTCGCGACCTTCACTGACCAGGGCATCCGCAACGTCAAGCAGACCACCCAGCGCGCCGCCGCCGCGCGGGAGGCGGCACAGAAGCTGGGCGTGAACATGCGGGAGATCTACTGGACCCTGGGACAGTACGACATCGTCACGCTCGTCGAGGCGCCCGACGAAACCTCGCTCGCCGCTTTCGGGCTCAGCCTCGCCTCGGCTGGCAACGTGAAGCTCGAGACGCTGCGCGCGCTCAACAGGGATGAAATGGAGAAGGTCCTCGCGAAGATGGGCTGAGCTGCGCAGGGGCCCCGGCTCGCGCGTTCACGCCGTTGACGCGTCGACGGCCGCTGTCGACACTTCGCCCTTCGCGGCGTGTCGCCGCGCCCAGGGAGGATTTCGATGCTGTGGCTGGTGGCGGGGCTGGTGGTGTTCCTCGGCGTGCATTCCGTGTCCATCGTGTCGCCTCAGTGGCGCGATGCACAGGTGGCGCTGCGCGGGGAAAGGACATGGAAGGGCTTGTACTCCCTCGTTTCCCTGCTCGGGTTCGCCATGCTCGTCGTGGGCTACGGTGCGGCACGGCAGTCGCCGGTGGTGGTGTACGAGCCGCCGGTGTGGATGCGCCACCTCGCCTTGTTGTTGATGGTGCCGGTGTTTCCGCTGCTGCTGGCGACCTACATGCCGGGGCGCATCCGCGCGGCGGTCAAGCATCCGATGCTCACGGCGGTGAAGCTGTGGGCCTTCGCCCACCTGCTGGCCAACGGCATGCTGCACGATCTGCTGCTGTTCGGCAGCTTCCTCGCGTGGGCGGTGGCCGACCGCGTGTCGATGAAGCACCGCACGCAGCGTCCGCTGCCCGGCGCACCCGCGCGGCCGGCGAACGACCTCGTGGCCGTGGTGGCCGGGCTGGTGCTCTATGGCGTGTTCGTCACCTGGCTGCATGGGTGGCTGTTCGGGGTGACGCCGCTGCCCTGAGGCCAGACTCACGCCGTCGACGAGCGGCTGCCCGGCAGGCCGGGGGGCGTCTGCACGGTAACGAGCAGCGAACAATCTTCGAAGGCTTGCAGGGCGTACTCGGCCAGGGCGGGCAGCAGCACGAGCTGCCATGGCCGCAGCTGGCAGGCGCCGCCGCCGGCTACCTCCACCGAGACCGCGCCCTCGATGCACAGCAGGGTCATCTCTCCGTAGACCTTGTGCGGCGGCAGGCTTTGGCCCGCGCGCAGGACGATGCGCATGAGTTCCAGCGAGTGCGTCTTCAGGATCGCGTGCGACGTCGAGCCCGCAAGGCTTTCGCCTAGCGGCGAGATGTTCACGGGCTGGGCGGGTCGGGCGTGTTCGATGGCCATGGCTGCTCCTGGTGCCTGCGCTGGCGCGACCGCAGCGAACGGCGTGCCCGGCGCGGCGGGAGGTGGCGCCCTGGACGCGCCGCTACACGTGCGAATTGCGCCGCCAACCCGGTGTCGGGGGATGGACCCGGCCGGGGCATGCCTCAACCATGTGCGTCACGACGACCGCGCCGCTGTTGCAGTGTTCCTGCACCTGTGCCGAGCGTCGGCAGGGAGGTGGCCAGACAGAAGCACAAGGAGGTGCCACCTTGCTCACGGTCACCATTGCATCGTGCCGGCAGTCGTTGCTTGCATCGCTGCACGCCGCGTTGTCGAATGAGCCGCAAGCCCGCGTGACGGGCTGCGTGTCCGAACCCTCCGCCTTGTTCTCGCACCTGGCGTGCCAGCCGCCCGCGGTGCTCGTCATCGACAAGCTGCTGCTCGACGGCCTGCCGCCATGCCCGGCGCGCGCGATACACGAAGCGGCCTGCGACGCGCGAGTGCTCATGGTGTGCGACGACGTGCAGCCCGCGCTGGGCCACGACGTGCTGCGCGATCGGTTTCACGGGGTCGTGTCGAGCGACAGCCCGCCCGAAACCTGGGTGAAGGCCGTGGCCGCCGTGGGCCGCGGCGAGCTGTGGCTGCCGCGTGCCGTGCTGCAGCAGGCGCTGTCCGAAATCCGGCCGCCGGAACGCGGCAACGCGGCCACCGAAGGCGAGGAGCCCAGGCTGGCAAGCCTGACGCCGCGCGAGTCGCAGATCGTGGAGCACCTGCGCCAGGGGCTTACCAACAAGGAGATCGCCAATCGTCTCGGCATCCGCGAGGACACGGTCAAGAAGCACCTGCAGAGCGTGTTCGCGAAGCTCGGCGTGCGCCGCCGCGCCCTGCTCGCGCTCGGGCGCCGTTCGGCGAACGTGCGCGTGCAGGACTGACGTGTGCATCGCGCTCCCCAACTGCTCGACCTTCCCCTTTCGTGGAATGGCGGGGCGCGGGACGAGCTGACATCGTGGCGGCTCCGGGGCGGTGCAGCTCCGGTGGGTTGGATGGTGAGAGCGCTAGACAGCAGCGCGAGCTGTCGAACGGACGGTCATGAGATCCGAGGCGTTCCGGGGACATGACCACGTAACCTCGAGGAGAGCCGACGATGAAGCAGCGGTACCGTGTCAAGCCCGCCATGGCTGCACTGAGTCTCACTTTCGGCGCCGTGCAGGCGGCCACGATCAGCAACCTCAGCGGGCAATCGTGCGGCGGCTTCTCCGGGACTTGGCACTTCGTCAACAACCAGGTGCCAGCCGGCTCGGGCACGGGCACGCTCACGGCGACGTGGTCCACCGGCGAGACCTGCACGGTGCAGGCCTCCAAGATCAACCAGAGCACGCAGCACTTCAACTGCACGGCAGGGGGCACGCTCACCAGCGCTGCCACCAACCTGGGCGGGCGCCTCGTGCTGTCGGACTTCACATGCGACACCAAGGAGCCGCCACCGCCGCCGCCTCCGTGCAACCCGAAGACGGATCCGAACTGCAAATGAACAGGTTGTCGGCCGGGCCGGGAGTCGTGGGCCGCGGGGAACTGCTGGCTCTGCGACCCCCCTCCCGTGTCCCGTGCCGACCCTGATGTCCTTCCGTCCCTCCCCAGCAGTAATGGAGGGCCCCATGACCCCCTCGACTTCTTCCCTCATCCGGCACGAGGCAATGATTGCAATCATTGCCTGCGCGGCCCTGACCTCCGGCACGTCATCGGGACAGACCGTGACCGACCGGCCTCCCAACCTCAAGCCCCTGCCCGCATCCGGCGTCACGCTCGGCACCGACTCCGCGGGGGTGTCCACGCTGCGCTTGTCCGCCACGAGCTGGAACAACGGCACCGGCCCGCTGCAGCTCGAAGCCGGCGCCATCGACACAGGCTCGGGAAAGCAGCAGGTGCTGCAGCGCGTCTTCCTGAGCGACGGGAGTTCCTATGTGCGCACGGCCGGCTACTTCGAGTGGCACGAGGGCCACAACCACTTCCATTTCAACGACTACGCGCTGTACACGCTGCAGCCGGTCAACGCGCCCGGGGGTTCCTCGCGCACGGGCAGCAAGACCACCTTCTGCGTGATGGACACCACCAGTGTCGACACCTCGCTGCCGGGCGCGCCCCAGACGCCGTACTACACGAGCTGCGGGCGATTCATCCAGGGCATGTCGGTGGGCTGGGGGGACACCTACGGCAGCGAGCTTCCCGGGCAGGAGATCGACTTCACCGGCAACGCCGACGGCACGTACCAGCTCAGGATCGAGGTCGACCCGAAAAAGGTCCTCATCGAGGCGAACGAGAACGACAACGTCTCGTGCGTGCTGCTCGACATCCGCAAGCCCAACAGAGTGACCGTGCTCGACAGCAGCGGCAGCTGCTCCTCGGTGGTCTCGATCACGCCGAACACGGCGCACATCGGCACCACGGTACAGGTCTCGATCACGGGCTATGGCTTCACGCAGGGCATGCCGGTCTCGTTCGAGGGCGGCACCGGGCCGCGGCCCGTGGCGAGCAACATCGTGCTGGCCAGCGACACCTCCACCACGGACACGATCACGGCGACCGTCACCGTGCCCTACAAGAAGCAGGCCAGCAAGAACCCGGTGTGGGACCTGCGAGTGGGCTCGGGCGTGCTGCCCGACGCCTTCACCGTGACGCGATGAGGTGAGCGCCGCAGCCGACGGTGGCCGGCTCGGTGCGCGAAGCACGCAGGCGCTGGGTCATCTCGGCGGCGCTCCCCGGCCTGCCGAAGAGGTAGCCCTGCGCTTCGTCGCAGCCCATCTCGCGCAGCAGGTGCGCCTGCGCCTCGGTCTCGACGCCCTCGGCCACCACGCGTAGGCCGAGGGCATGTCCCATGGAGACGATGGCGCGGGCGATGGCCGCGTCGTCGGCGTTGCCTGACAGGTCCTTCACGAAGGAACGATCGATCTTGAGCAGGCTGAACGGAAAGCGCTTCAGGCAGGCCAGGCTCGAATAGCCGGTGCCGAAGTCGTCGATGGCGATGCGCACGCCCAGGCGGCCCAGCGCGGCCAGCATCTCGCGCAGCCGCTCCGGCTCGTGCATGACCACGCTTTCGGTCAGCTCGATCTCCAGGCGATCGCCGGGAAGGCCGTGGCGTGCCAGGCTGTCTTGCA
The DNA here is from genome assembly GCA_966248995.1 of uncultured Burkholderiales bacterium. Lineage (GTDB taxonomy): Bacteria > Pseudomonadota > Gammaproteobacteria > Burkholderiales > Burkholderiaceae_C > Albitalea. The sequence goes on from CBINBY010000045.1 coordinate 12,271, forward strand.
CCTGCGCCAGCAGGTCTTCGGCGCACCGCGTCTGACGACCCGACACGTTCACCGCCACCGGCACCGCGGGCAGGCCTTCGTCCTGCCAGGCGCGCGCCTGCCGGCAGGCCGCCCCGATGGCCCACTCGCCAATGGGCACGATGAGGCCGTTGTCCTCGGCCGCCGGAACGAACTCGCTCGGCGGCACGAGTCCGCGCAAAGGGTGGCACCAGCGCAGCAGCGCCTCCATGCCCACGAGCTTGCGGCTCGCGAGATCCATGCGCGGCTGGTAATACAGCTCGAACTCGCCGCGCAGGAGCGCGAGCCGCAGCGCGCTGGCGAACTCCAGCTGTCGGCGCGCGTGCTCGCTCATGTCGCTGGCGTAGTAGCGCACGGTGTTGCGGCCTTCGTCCTTGGCACGGTACATCGCCGCGTCGGCGTTCTTCAGCAGGCTCGCGAGGTCGTGCCCGTCATCGGGAAAGAGCGCGGCGCCGGCGCTGGCGGTCACGAACAGCGTCTGGTCGCCGATGACTACCGGTTGCTCGATGCAATGCAGGATCTTCGAGATCGCTGCGTTGGCCGCGTTCATGTCGACCAGGCCGCTCAGCAGCACCACGAACTCGTCGCCGCCCAGCCGCGTGACCGTGTCGGTTTCGCGCACGGTCTGCAGCAGCCGCACCGCGACGATCTTGAGCAGCTCGTCGCCCAGTCCGTGACCGAAGCTGTCGTTGATGTGCTTGAAGCGGTCCAGGTCGAGGAACACCAGGGCGAGCATGCCGCCCTCGCGCCGGGCATGTGCGATGAGGTACTTGACCCGCTCCGCGAGCAGCACGCGGTTGGGCAGTCCGGTGAGGGCGTCGTGCGTGGCGAGGAACTCGATGCGGGCGGTGTGCTCTTCCAGACGTTCGCGGTACACGATGCTCGACATGGCCTGGCGCGTGAGCGGCGCGAAGCGCTCCAGCATCTCGACATGGTGCTTGCCGAAGAAGGCGGGCTGCCCATGCGTGAGCACCAGCACGGAGCGGCGCTCCCCCGTGTGCAGAGGCACGTGCAGCGCCGAGCGCACGCCGTGGTCGTGGACCGACACGGCCTGCCATTCGGGTACGACGCTCACGTCGAAGGCGGCCACGATCCTGCCCGACGCCACGCGCTCCAGGAGGCTGCCGCGCGTCCAGCGCAGGCCTTCGAAGGTGGCGCTGGTGGTCTGCGTGACCTCCAGCAGGCCGTCCGCGGCTTCCTGCATCAGGAAGGCGGCCTCGAACGGGACGAAGCGCCGCAGGACGGACAGCAGTTCCACGAACAGGTCGCGCGTGTTCTGCGCCTGCGTGAGCACGCGCAGGCCTTCGAGCAGCGTTTCGGTCTGCAGGCGCATCTGCCGTTCATGCTCGCGCGCCCGGTCCAGGTCGATCAGCGCCTCGCGCAGCTCCTCGGCGGAGCGCCGGTCCTTCATGCTCTACGGCGGGAGAACACCAGCGACGAGATCATCAGGTTGCCGTGGACGCTCTCGCGTCCCACCACGCAACCCTGCTCGCCGTACGTGAAGGCGCCGAGGAACGGCTTGCCGCCGAACGACTTCTTCAGATCTTCCACTACCTTCGGCATCTGCGGCTGCACCGTCAGCATGCAGCCCGCGCAATACACCAGGAGGCCGCCGAGGACGTCGTCGCGCTGCACGCGCTCGAACTCGAGGGCCGCCTCGGTGACACGCGCCGCGCGGGTGAGCAGGGTGCGCGGCGAGCCGCTCATGAGCACCAGCTGCTCGCCGACCTCCACCTCGGTGAAAAGACTCATCGCACCGCCCGGATGCACCTCATGCGGGTGCGACAGCTTGTAGCAGGTCATGCGGCCCACCTTGCCCGCGACACGACCCAGCGGGCTCAACGAGGTCATGGGCAGGATGAGCCCGCCATTCAGGGCGCCCGTGATGAGACCGTCCGTCCACTCGTTGTAGACCTGTGCGGCGGGCCGGCCGTCGATGCTCACGAGCCTGCGCCCCTCGGCCTCCGTGACGCGGCCGTGCATGCCGGTGGGCGAGTAGCCGCTCTGGAACGACGACGTCGTCCCGAAGTCGGTGTAGATGACTGTGATGACCACGCCCGTGGAGAGCGTTTCATCGCGGGTGAAGAGGCTCCAGCGGCCCAGCCCGTCGTTGTCGGCCGCGCTGCCGCCCAGCACCCGGACCGTGGCGCCGAGCACGTGCTGCACGCCACGCAGGATCTGCTCTTCGGAGCCGGGCGAGGAACTGATCCACACGAGGTCCGGTGACTCGCCGGGGCGCCCGGCCCGCGCCAGGGCCTGCTGCAGCGCCTGAACGGCCGCGGCGTGCGGGTCGCCCTTCAGGGGCGCCATGCCCATGCCGACCGAGGCTGCCGGGTCCACCATGCCCCACATGCCGAGCGCGCGGTTGTCCTCGCTGTGGAACCCCTCCTCGGTCATCACGCCGCGGCACACCGACGTGCCGTGGACCTGCACACCTGTGGGCAGGGCGTTCGTCGCCGCCTGCAGCGCAGCGCAGGGATACGCATCGGTATGGAACAACAGCAGCAGCGTGGGGTCCTCGCCGAGCTTGGAGCGCAGCCGCCCGTAGGCGGTGTCGAAAGCCGCACGCGGATCGGCAAGCGTGCTGGATGCGGTGGCGATGCTCATGGTGGGTCTCGACTGCGCGAACGGCTTGAGCCAGGGATAGCTGCCTATCGGCGCGGTCGGCACGGTGCTGAGGCTCGCACGCGGCTGTTTCGCACGGGAAGAGAACTTTGGCGCGAATAGCGTGGTTCTTTGAGGGGGCGCGGCAGCGGTGGATATGGCAATCACCGTGCGCGCGCGCTCCCTAGCCTGTGGGCTGGTCGGAAGCGGCAGGGCGTGGGAGCCTGCGTGGATCGCGGGGGCGGGTCGGGTTGACTGGAGGAGTCCGAGATGATGCGTACCCTTGGGGCCGCTGCTGCGGCCATCTCCCTGTCCGCTCTTGCTGGGTCCCCCGCGCAAGCGGTGGTGGTCGGGCAGATCGACACCTTCGAGACATCGATAGAAGGCTGGTTCGCGGGAGGCGGACCGTTCGGGCAGGTGCCGCCCACGCCACCGCAGGTGGTGTCCACCGGCGGGCGCGGTGGTGCCGACGACGCCTTCCTGCTGATCACCGGCACCGGCCAGGCAGCGCAGCCCGGCGGCCGGCTGGTGGCGCTGAATGGGGCGCAGTGGGCGGGCGACTACCGGTCACAGGGCATCAGCGGCATCGCCATGGACCTGCGCAACCTGGGCGACGTGGACCTCACCGTGCGCCTGTACTTCGAGGATCCCATCCCCGGGCCGCCGCAGAACGAGGCGATCACGCAAGGCGTGCTGCTGCCCGCGGGCGGCGACTGGACGCATGTGCTGTTCCCGATCTCGCTGTCGCAACTAACGGTGTTGCAAGGCGATGCGGGCACGCTGCTGTCGGACACGACCGTGCTGCGCATCTTCCATGGCGAAGCACCCGAGTTTCCGGGTGAGGCCGTGGTCGGGCAACTGGGCGTCGACAACATCCAGGCCGTGCCCGAGCCGGCCGCGCTGGGATTGCTGCTGGCCGGCCTGGGTTTCCTGGCGGTAAGGGGCACGCGCAGGGCGGGTTGAAGAGCCATTCGCGCGGAGGCTTCGCAGGTGGGGGCGAAGGCCCCTGGCCGTCCTCCGCGCGGTGCTCAGGCGAGGAAGCGTGCGATGTCGTCCTGGACCGCGGCGTCGAGCGGTCCGAAGACCATCCCCACCTTGAACCCCTCGGGCCCGAGCAGCGAGCACCACACGGCCTTCGCCGGCAGGCTCAGCTCCTGCGCGGATGCGCTATCGGGCAGTTGCAGGAGGATCGTGCATCGCGTGCCCGGGGGGATTGGCCGGGGTGATACCACCGAGATGCCGTCCAGGCCCAGATCCCACGTTCTCACCTCCCGAGGCGCCGTGCCTGCGATGAGCGCGGTCGCGCCGGTGCGCAGCACCTTGCGACGATGGGCCCGGCGGTTGGGCGGCATGGCCATGGGATTTCAGTAAAGGAGAAAGGCTTCCTGTATGCGGCACGGCGCATGCCCGCACGTCCTGGCCCATCTGCCCTCGCATCGAAGCGAACGCCTCACGGGGCTTACTGGTTCTGGACCATGCAGCGGGCAATTACCCAGCGTAGCGCGTGATTGTCGCCTTCGTGCCTGACCACCGGCGCCGGGCCGCTCAGCGCTCGCACGATGATGCCCAGTTCCTCCGCGAGAAAGTGGTCCTTGCGCCCGGGCCCCGCGTGCGAGGCGCACTGCCAGCGGGTAATCCACTCGGCGAGTTGCTCTTCGAGCCTGCAGGCCGCGTCCGCAGTGCCGCGGTTCTCCGCGAGGAAGGTCACGAGCTCGCGTGCCCGGTCGATGAAGGACTCGACCTGCAGCGCGTACCGGAACGTCACGGTCTGCAGTTGGGGAGCCGATACGCAGATCCGCGAGCTGACAGTGGAAGAGCCAGGGACGAGGCGGGGGACAGGCATTTGGTTACTAATCGCACCGAATCCGTTTCAATGTATCGATACGAAACAGGCGCGGGAGCCCCCACGATGGATGGGCGGCCGGTGAAATCGTCCGGCTCGTGAACAACTGCGCGCACGGTCGCACGCCGCCGGAAACCATCGGGGTTTGCCTCCCCCCAGCTTGACGGCTTGCCGCTGCGGTACCCGCTTTCCAGAATGCGCCGCATGATGCAAGGCCCCGCCCACGCTCGCCGACGCGTCGCCCGCCGGCTCCTGGCCGCCGGAGTCCTGGCTGCTTGCGGTGTTGTGACCTCGCCTGCCGAGGAACTCCCTGCCGACAGCGCGCTCATCGCGATCCTGCGCGAGGAGGCCGCCAGCTACGAACTGGGGCAGGGCGTCGACAAGGACGGCTCGCGCGCCGCAACGCTCTATTGCCGGGCGGCTCGCCTCGGCGACGCGGAGTCGCAGTTCCGCCTCGGGTGGATGTACGCCAACGGCTCCGGCGTGGAACGCAGCGACGCCATGGCGGCGTTCTTCTTCCAGATTGCCGCCGAGCAGGGCCTGGAGCAGGCCCGGCACATGCTGGCCGTGGTGGGCGGACCGACGCAGGACGTGCCCGAGTGCATGCGGCGCGAGGAACCGCCGGCGACCGTCGGGACCTCGCCCGCGGGCAAGCCCGCCTGGCCGCAGGCTTCACTGCCCGACATCGGCGCTCCGCCGCACATCGTGCGGCTAGTGCAGAAGATGGCGCCCGAGTTCCGGGTCGAGCCGCGGCTCGCGCTGGCCATCATCGAGGCGGAGTCGAACTTCAACCCGGTGGCCCTCTCGCCGAGGAACGCCAAGGGGCTCATGCAGCTGATTCCGGCCACGGCGGCGCGCTTCAACGTGCGCAACCCCTACGACGCGGCGCAGAACATCCGCGGCGGGCTGGCGTACCTGCGCTGGCTGCTCGCCTACTTCGAGGGCGATGTTGCGCTCGTGGCCGCCGCGTACAACGCGGGCGAGGGCGCGGTGGAACGCTACCGCGGCGTGCCGCCGTACCTGGAGACCCGGATTTACGTGCGCAAGATCCTGCAGGCAGTGGGCATGGTGGCCCATCCTTACGATGCCGCGGCCACCGCGCCTTCGCCGCAGCTGCCACTCATGCGGCCTCGCGTGCGGCGCTGAGAGCTGCCTCGATCAGGGACAGCGGTCCGCACGCCGAGTCACTGCGCTGATCGTGTCGTGCGAGAACCAGAAGAAGTAGCCCTTGCCCGAGACCTGCACCTGATCGAGCGTGACCGCGCCGTCGCTTGCCGCGGTCTCCGGTGCCTCGGAATGCGCAGCGGGCGGCGTCGCCGGCGCGGTGGTGCGCGTCCGGGCTGCGGGAGCGGAGCCGCGCGCATTGCTGCTGGCGCCGGCGCCGGCCGTGGCGCTGGTCTCGTAGATCACCGGCACCATCCACGCCTTGTACGCACCGCCGCTGCCGCGTAGCGCGCATGGGGACGACTCGGGTGGTGCGAAAGCGAGGCGGCGACCGGTTTGCGGGTCGCGCACATGGACATCGAAGTAGCTGCGGATGGTGTTCTGGTAATCGGACGGCGGCCGTGCACGCACCACGGAAGCTTGCGGTTCGGCTCGCTGCGTGGCGCAGCCAGCCACCAGGCACGCCAGCATGGCGGCGGCGATGGGTCTCATGCGATTCCTGCCCTCCACGGCCGCCCCTGCGGCCCGCGCCGGCGTTGTCGCACAAGGCCCGTGGCCTTCCAAGCGTAAGGCTTTGGCCGGAAGTTTCGTCACGACGCAGGTGTGCCTGCTAGGGCCCGCAGGCTGCCGTCGGCTTGCGGCACGAGCAAGGGCGCCACTTCGACGAGGGCCAGGCCCTGCTCGTGCGTGAGTCCGATCTGCCGGGCGGTGGCGGGCGACAGGTCGACGATGCGGCCGGCCACGTAAGGGCCCCGGTCCTGGATGGTCACCATGGCGCTGCGCCCGGTTTCCAGGTTGGTCACGCGGGCCACCGTGCCCAGCGGCAGCGTGCGGCTCGCGGCGTTGTCATCGTAGGGATTCATGGGGGTGCCGTCGGCCATGCGCCGGCCGAAGAAGCGACGCGCGTAGAACGAGGCCTTGCCCAGGCGCTTGCGGCCGGAACGGTCCAGCTCCGGCCGCGTGGCGGCCGTGGCCGACGGCACATGGTTGCGGCCCGGCCTCTCGGCGTACGCGATCGGCGCCGCAAGGGTGGCGGTCACGGCGGCGGCCATGGTGGCAATGAGGACGGATGCGGATGGGGAGTTCGACATGAGCAGCGGATCGGTTCGGTCACGCCTCAGTGTGGCGTGCGAAGGGAGCGCGGGGCATCGGTCGGGAACGACGGGCGTTGCCGGACGTCATCCCGCCCGCCTGTCAGGCGTGGCCGCATGGGATTCACGCGGTCGCATGCACACGGCAGGCCCTAAGCTCGCGCTCCATGCCTGCCGACTCCCTGTTCGCCCATCGCGCCTATCTCCAGTTCTGGACCGCCCGCCTGGCCGGGTCCACGGGCAACCAGATGATGATGGTGGCCGTGGGCTGGCAGATGTACGACCTTACCCGCAGCGCCTGGGACCTCGGTCTGGTGGGGCTGCTGCAGTTCCTTCCGGCGCTCCTGCTCACCCTGCCGGCCGGCCATGCGGCCGACCGCCTCCACCGCGGACGCATCATGGCGTGCACCATGGCCGTATCGGCGCTGCTGGGTGCCGTGCTGGTGACGGCATCCCAGGGAGGGTGGGCGAGCCGCGAGCTGCTGCTCGGGCTGTCGGTGGCGCTCGGCACGGTCAAAGCATTCCAGATGCCGGCCTCGCAGTCGCTCACGCCGCTGCTCGTGCCGCCGGCACTGCTGCCCAGCGCGCTGGCCTTCAGCTCATCGGCCATGCAGGGCTCCATCATTGCCGGCCCGGCGCTGGGCGGCTTCGTCTACGTGGCTGGCGCCGATGCGGTGTATGCCCTGTGCACGACGTTGTTCGTGGTGGCCGGCGCGCTGCTCTTGCGCCTGCGCTACGAGCACGATCCTCCGCCGCACGAGCCGGTGGCGCTGCGCACGCTGTTCGCCGGTTTCCGCTATGTCCGCGACCGCCCGGTGATCCTGGGTGCGATCTCGCTGGACCTGTTTGCCGTGCTGCTCGGTGGCGCCACGGCCTTGCTGCCCATCTTCGCCAGGGACGTCCTGCACGTCGGCCCCTGGGGCCTGGGCCTGCTGCGCGCGGCGCCCGGCGCGGGAGCGCTGGCCATGTCGGTCGCGCTCACGCGCTGGCCTGTGCAGCGACGGGTGGGCCGCGTGATGTTCGCGTCGGTGGCGGTCTACGGCGCGGCGACGGTCGTGTTCGGTCTGTCGACGTCCTTCCTGATCTCGCTCGTGGCGCTCGCCATTTCAGGCGCGGCCGACATGGTGAGCGTGGTCATCCGCCATTCGCTGGTGCAGCTGGAGACCCCCAACGAGATGCGCGGGCGAGTAAGCGCGGTCAACTCCATCTTCATCGGCGCATCGAACCAGCTGGGGGAGTTCGAGTCGGGCGCGGTGGCGGCGTGGATTGGCGCGGTGGGCTCGGTGGTCGTCGGCGGCGTGGGGACCTTGGCCGTGGCGGTCCTGTGGTGGCGCATGTTCCCGTCGCTGGCGCGGCGGGATGCGATGGCCATGAAGCATTGACCCGGGCCCTCGCGTGGCAACGCAGCCCATGCGACGCGAAGACCGCGCCCAGGAGGTTCAATGAGCGGTGCCTTGCGCCGTCCACCGTGCGCTGCGGCTACCCCCGTGAAGTCCCGTAGCTGCCTTAGGGATGTCAATCGGGCCGGCCGGGATTACTCTGTCTGCAGACCTCAGGAGGTTTCCAATGCCGTCCCTCCTCGTCCCCAATCCAGCGAGTCCGGTGCCTCAGCAATGCAGGCCCGGGGCGCGTGCGGGCCTGGTGCTCGCGCCTCTGGCCATGGCGCTCGCGGGCCTGGTCACCGTGGACGTGGAGCAGTCGGCCGCCGCCCATAAGCGCCGCGCAGCCGCCCGAGAGCACTCCGCCGAGTGCATCGTCGCCCAGGCGGTGTTCGCGGGGGCGCAGGTGAGTTCGCAGGAGCAGCCGCAGGAAGAGTGATCCGGCGCAAAGCGCGCAAACATGCCGGTGGGCCATGCCCGTTGCGCCGGGATCGGCGGTGAATTCTTGCGAAGATACGTGCGTCGTGCTGCCAGTGCCCGCGATGCTCGAGACCGAACGACCCAGTCACAGCCATCCTGACCTCGACGAATACCCGGTGCCTCGCCTGGTCGCGGCCTTCGTCGAGGACCAGGCCAAGGCGATGGCCGCGGTGCGCGAGGCGGGGCCGGCCCTCGCGGCCGCCGTGGAGGCCGCGGTCCCGCGCATTGCGGGCGGTGGTCGGCTGGTGTACGTGGGCGCCGGCACCTCGGGTCGGCTGGGGGTGATCGACGGGGCCGAGCTGTATCCCACCTTCTCCTGGCCCAAGGATCGCGCCGTCGCGCTGCTGGCCGGCGGCCCGCAGGCGATGTTCGAGTCCATCGAGGGCGCCGAGGACAGCCTGGATCAGGGCCGCCTCGACGTGGAAGCCGTTGGGGTGGGGCCCGCCGATGTCGTCATCCTCCTTGCGGCCTCCGGCGCCACGCCTTACGTGATGGGCGCGCTGGAAGCGGCACGTGCGGCCGGGGCGCTCACCATCGGCATCGCCAACAACCGCGCTGCCCCGGTGACGCTGGGCTCGCAGATGCCGATCACGCTGGATACCGGCCCCGAGATCATCTCCGGCAGCACGCGGCTGAAGGCCGGCACTGCCCAGAAGATTGCGCTCAACACGCTCTCGTCGGCCATCATGGTCCGGCTCAACAAGGTCTACGGCAACCTGATGGTGGATCTCAAGCCGACCAACGCGAAGCTGCTGCGCCGCGCCGTGAGCCTGACCATGCGCGCCACCGGGGCGGACGAGACGCGTGCGAGGGACATGCTGAAGGCCTGCGGCAACCAGGTGAAGGTGGCCATCGTTGCGCTGCTGGCCGATTCCGACATCGCTACGGCCGAGGACCGGCTGGCCCGCTCGGCCGGCAGCGTGCGCCGCGCGGTGGCCCGGAGACCGTGAGCCCGCTCAAGCAAGCGCAGCCTGGATGGGCGCGCGGCCCTCACCGCGGCTGAACGATGCGCGGTCGCGCCTGCGCATCCCACTCCAGCCCGAGGTACACCGCGCAGGCCAGGAGCAGCGGCCCCACGAAGTACAGCGCCCGGTAGGCCAGCAGCGCGGCCAGCACCTCGGCCGGGGGCATCGTCCGGCCCAGCAGCGCCAGGAACACCGCTTCCAGCACGCCCAGACCGGCGGGCACATCGATCACCGCCAGCGCGAGGGCGCTGGCCAGCAGCGCGGCCAGCACCTGCTCGTACTCGACGCGGCCCCCCAGGAGCGCACGCAGCAGCGCGGCCAGCACCAGCCAGTTGAACGCGGACAGCAGCGCCTGCAGGGCCGCCACGCCGGGCGGCGGCAGGCGCAATACCGCGCCCTTCAGCATCAGCTGTCGACCGCGTGCCAGCAGGCAGGCCAGGAGATAGCCCGCCACGCCGGCCAGCAGTGCCACGCCGGCCCATTGCATGACGTCGGCTGCCACGCCCCAGGTGGGCGGCGCCGAGATGAGCCGCGCAGCGAGCGCCATGCCAGCGACGAGCGCGAACCCCAGCCAGTTGGTGAAAACATTGAACAGCCACAAGGCCACCGAAAGGTGCAGCGGCAAGCCATGACGCAGGTAGAGCCGCACGCGGATCCCGGCCCCGGCGGGTCCGAGGCTGAGCGCACAGGCGTGGCTCACGAAGCCGATGGCCAGCAGGCGCCTGGCATCCAGCGGGTGGGCGGTAGTGCGGCGCGCGAGCAGGTCGAAGCCGCAATACAGCGCGTAGCTGGCGGCGCCAAGGAGCACGGCCGCTGTCAGCGAGTCGCCTGGCATGGCGGCCAGCGCCGCCCGCGTGGCCTGCCAATCCACGGTATGCAGCCGCTGCGCCACCAGCCCAGCGCCGAGGAGCAACAGCGCCAGGGTGAGAGCGGGGCGCAGCCCTCGCCCATAGCCGTGCCATGGCACCGGCCTGGGTGTCGGTCCGGCGCCGCGAAAGCGGGCGGAGAGCGGCGGAGGGGGCGCGTCGGGATCCATGGCGCGAGAAGTGTGCTCGTGGGAGGGGTGCCGGTGGGCTTAGCGGGAAAAGGCCGCGCTCACGCAGGGCGGCCGGAGGCACGCGCATTGCCCGCTATCAGCGCTTGCCCAGTCTTCATGCGCTCCTGCTTCAGAAAGGGCGCTGCAGCAGGCAATCAGCCGGAAACCTAACTTTCACTCTGCTACAGGAGATCCCTCATGAGCAAACTGAGCACATCCGTTGCCATCGCTGCGCTGGTGGCGGCGCTTGGATCGGCGTATGCGCAAACCTCGGGCTCGGGCTCGTCCACATCGGGTTCGTCGACATCGGGCTCGTCCACCGGAGCCGGGACCGAGGGCAGTTCGTCCGGACCCAGCGGGTCCGGAACCGATCGCAGCCCCATCGCCGGTACACCAGGTACCAGCACGGACCCGACGAGCCCCGCCGGCCAGGTGAGCGGCGCGGGCACGGGCGCCGCCGGCACGACATCCGGGACGACGGGCACCATGTCCGGTACGGGCTCCACCGCGGGCACGGGCACGACCTCGGGTACCGGCTCGAGTGCGGGCACCGGGTCAACCGCTGGCACCTCGGGTGCGGGCACCTCGTCGGGCAGCACGGGGGCCGCGGGCACGACGGGCTCCACGAGCGGTTCCACGGCCGGCACAGGGGGCTCGACCAGCGGGTCCAGCGCGGACATGAGCTCGAGCCGCACCGACACCACGACATCCGGCTCGACCGCCGGTGCGCGTTCGCGTTCGGCACGCGCCGACCGCAACTGACGTTCAGCCCTTCGGCGAAACCGGGCCCTCGCGGCCCGGTTTTTTCATGCTGGCGAGGTCAGTGAGGGTGAGAGCCAATCCAGCATGGCCGCGCATTCCTGCCAAACGCGCCCGCTGGTCGTCGCAGATGCTCGCCGTAGCAGGGGCTACGGCTGTGCTTTGCGCCTGAACCCGGCACCTTTGGCGGGCCTGCTCTGCACGCCGGATTGCCTCTCTCAGTGGCCGATCACCGGCATCGGCCCTTCCAGCGGCGGCCCGGCCTCATGCCGGTAGGCGGTGCGTGTCGCGCCATTGAGGAAGGGGAAGACCTGCCTCGGGTTCCACACCTCCGGAAGCACGTAGACGATGGTGCGCCCCTTGGAGACCACGCCGCCGACCCATTTCTCGTAGAAGTCCTTGGGCAGGTTGATGCAGCCGTAGGAAATGCGGTTGTCCGACGGTGTGGGAGAGGCCAGGCGCTGCGCGCGCCGCTCCTGGGGCGTGCCCCGGATGATGCGGTGCATGGACACGGCCGAGTCGTAGTCGACCCACACCACGTCCTCGCCTCGCGTGGCGCTCTCGCCCATCTCGGCCACGAAGCGGCCCGCCGGCGTGGTGCGCTGCTCGGGGGTGATCTCGGCGATGGGCTTGCTGCCGATGCCGGGTACCGTGTGGTCGCCTTTCGCGTAGCCGAGCAGTGCCGGGGCGTGCGCCAGCAGGCGACCCTGCGGGCTGAACACGTACACGTGCGCGTTCACCTTGTCGAGCAGGATGAAATGCGCGCCGCCGTTGTCGCCGGATGCGACCACGGCGTCGGCCACCTGACGCACGAGGTCCGAGGGCTGGATGCGGCCGAACTCGGCGCGCGGCACGGTGCTGGCCGTCTTGGCGTGGACCGCCGCATGGGCCTGTGTCATGCCGGGGACCGCGAAGGCCAGTCCTAGTGCCAGGACCAGCCTTGCGGTGCCCTGGCGTGGAGATGTCGATGCCATGGCGCTCATGGGTGTGAAGGATTTCACATGCGGCACAGCAAGCGTGATACCCGGGACGTTGAAAGCGGTGAAATGTGCAACAGCCGTTCGCCCGCGGCGCCTTGCAGCTTGGTGTAGAGCGCTTTACAAGCCCTCGCCCTGGCCCGGGCTTTCGAGGAAAAGACACGCCCGTGAGCGTCGAGATCCCAAGTCCTAGGGGGTTACGGGGATCATGGGCTCACCTGCCGTCATGGGTTGGCAGTGGCCAGGACGAAGCAACGCGTCGCCGACTGGCGGTACGCAGGAGCGGCGAGGCAACGTGCGCGTCATTGCCGCGGCCAGCCCGCGATTGGGCCAGCTGCTCGCCACCGGTTCATTCCGTGACGACCTCGCCTTTCGCCTCAATGTGCTTCAGCTGGAGATGCCCCCGCTGCGCGACCGTCCCGGCGATGCCCGGCTCCTGGCCGAGCACTTCATCGGCCGGCATGCGCGACACCACAACGTGCCGATGCGCCGCCTCGACGCGCAGAGCGTGGAGTGGATGGCTCGATACCCCTGGCCCGGCAACGTGCGCGAGCTGGACAACCTAGTGCAGCGCGCGCTGCTGCTGTCCGACGGCGAGACGCTCTCGCTGCGGCTGCCCGCGCCGCCGCGCGCGATGCCGGCCAGCCTGCTGCAGGCCTGCGAGGCCGCCGCGCGCGAACAGGAGGATGAACTGCGCGCCTACCCGAGGCGCGAGAAACGGCGCTGGCCACGTTCGAGCGGCAGTACCTAGAGCGGCTGATGCAGGCCGCGGGAGGCAACGTGACCCTCGCGGCCCGCCTGGCAGGCAAGGAACGGCGCAGCCTCGGCAAGCTGCTGAAGAAGCACGGGATCGACCGCGGGTCGTTCGCGGCCTAGTTCGTGGCGTAGCGCGGCCCGGGGCCCGAGGCTCCCGGGATCTCAAGGGAACGTCGGGTCGCCCCAGGTGTCCTTGTCCCTCGCGAGGGGCCGGGCAGGGCGCAGCCCGGCCCTGCGGGCGCTCAGAACGTCGTCCAGTCCTGTTCGGTGTCGACTGGAGCAGCCCTTGCCGTGACGGCCGGCGTCGCAGGCAGCCGGGAAGGCGGGGCGGCCGGCGTGAGCTTCGCCTGCTTCGGTGCCGAGGTGGCCCGTGCCGCATGTGCCGGAGGTGCCACGGGTGCCGAGCGCGCCGGGGTGGTGTCTGCGCCGCGCGCCAGCTTGAACACGGCGACCGTTTCAGCCAGCTTCTGGGCCTGCTGCGCCAGGCTGCTGGCGGCCGCGGCGCTTTCTTCCACCAGCGCCGCGTTCTGCTGGGTGACCTGGTCCATCTGAGTCACTGCCTGGTTGACCTGCCCGATGCCGCTGCTTTGCTCGCGCGCGCCGCTGGCAATCTCGCCGATCAGGTCGGTGACCTTGCGCACCTGAATAACGATCTCTTCCATCGCTTGGCCGGCTTCGAGCACCTGTCGGCTGCCGGTCTCGACCTTGTCGGTCGAGTTCCCGATCAGCGTCTTGATTTCCTTGGCGGCCTCGGCGCTGCGCTGTGCCAGTGTGCGCACTTCGCCGGCCACCACTGCGAAGCCGCGGCCCTGCTCGCCCGCGCGCGCGGCTTCCACTGCAGCGTTCAGGGCCAGGATGTTCGTCTGGAAGGCGATGCCATCGATCACGCCGATGATGTCGGCGATCTTGCGGCTGGCCGCGGTGATCTCGTCCATGGTGCCGACCACCTGGCCGACCACCTCGCCACCACGGCCGGCCGCATCGCTAGCAGCACGGGCGAGCTGACTCGCCTGCTCAGCGTTGTCGGCGCTGCGGCGCACCGTGCTCGTGAGTTGCTCCATCGAGCTCGCGGTTTCCTGCAGGCTGGAAGACTGCTGTTCCGTGCGGCTGGAGAGATCCTGGTTGCCGGCGGCGATCTGGCTGGACGCCGTGGTCACCGAGTCGATGCTGGTACGCACCTCGCCGACCACGCGGCGCAGGGAGTCCTGCATGTCGCGCATGGCGCCGAGCAACTGACCGGCCTCGTCACGGCTGCCGACATCGATCGTCCTGGTCAGGTCGCCATCGCGAATACGGAACGCGGCACTCACGGCCATGCCGATCGGGACCGTGACCGATCGGGTGAGGGTCCAGGCTGCCAGGGCGCCCAGCGCAATGGCCGTCAGCGTGAGCCCGATGAGCGTGAGTTCGGCGCGTGCATCCGCGGCCTGCGCCGCTTCGTACGCGGCGCGGTTGTTGCGCTGCTGCAGCTCGAGGTTCTCGTCGAGCGCGTCCTGCCAGGTCTGTGTGCGAGGGGCCGCTTCCTTGAGCATCAGCGAGAACGCCGCTTCGTCGTTGTTGGCGCGCGCGAGCTGAAGAACCTTGTTGTTGACTTCCCTGGCGGCTATCCGCGAAGCATCCATCCTGGCGCGTATGGCCCTGCCTGCGTCGGATGTAGGCATCCTGCTCAGCTTTTCCCAGGCCTCGTCGTACTTGGCCCGGGCTTCCTGGACCTTGCGGCTTTCGGCCTCCTGCTGCGCGGGGTCGTTCAGCAGGATCGCGCTTTGCAGCGCTCGCGAGGCGATGTGGATCTGCTCGGACATCGTCGTGAGGAGCGTGGTCTTGACCATGTTCTCTTCGACGATGTTGCGCAGGTGCTGGTTTGCCGTGTTCAGCGCGCCGTAGCCGGTGGCGGCCACAACGACCAGCAGCGACAGGACGACCAGGAAGGCTGCGCCTAGCCGAGCGCCGATCCTGAGGTTCTTGAGCGCGTTCATTGCATGTTCCTGGCCCAAGGTCCGACGATCGATATACGCACGTTTGTCCCCTCGTACTGGTTGATGAATCAACCCAGGATAGGGAGGCGTCGCACTGCCCGGTCGTTGGAAAAGTAGGTGTTCTGCACCCGTGTATGCCAGTTGCGCCGATGCCGCGCTTTGCGTCATGCGTGCAGGCTGGGTCGCCGCGGACGTTGCGGCAGGTTGCTCGACGCTGCCGAGCCGGCCCTCAATCGGAAGCGGCGCCGTTCAGTGCGATGCCTCGGCGACGGCGATGAGATCCAACTCGACGGTGGCGTTCTTGGGAAGCTGATAGGCCCCGACCGACGTGCGGGTGTGTGCACCGGCCTTGCCGAGGATGGCATGGAGGAGTTCGGACGCTCCGTCCGCCACCTCGCTGTGGTGGGTGAAGTCTTCGGCGCACTGCACGTAGACGGTGATGCGCGCAATGGAGCGTATGCGCTCCAGCGAGCCCAGGGATCGCTGCAGGAGCGCCAGGGCGCGCATGACGCATACCTTGGCGGCAAGCTGAGCCTGCGCGAGGGTGACGCTCGATCCCGCGCGACCCGTCACGACGACGGAGTCACCGACGCGAGGAATCTGGCCGCTGACGTAGATGACGGGGCCCTCCTGGACGAGGGGCACGTAGTTCCCGCCGATCTTGATCTCGCCATCGAAGGAGTAGCCGAGTTCCGCGGCTGCGGCAGAGAAGCTGGCGTCTCGCAACGCTAACCTCCTCCGTAGGCGGCCGTGACCGGATAGTCGTTCGATGCCAGGCTGCGTTCCGTGTCGTCCTTGAACTGCCCGTGGTGCGGTGTGATGAGGTAGAGGTTCTGGTCAGCGCAGAGCTTGTGCAGATGCTCGGGTGTCTGGACGTGCAGCCACATGTCACCGAAGTTCAGCAAGGTGGGAAAGAGCCCGTTGCGGTGCTTCTCGTAGATTTCGCCGCCGGTGCCCAGGAAGGTCATGCGGTGGTCGAGCACCCGGTAGCCGGTTTGGTAGAACATCTTGCGCGCGTCGAAGTCCGCGAAGAAGCGCAGGTGCGTGAAGTCGAGCAGGCCCCAGTTGCGATAGCGCCAATGGCCGTGCAGCGCGTCGTACAGCAAAGGCAGGTTGCCGGCGTTCGGCAGGCTCACCAGCACTTGCGCATCGGGTGCAATGAAGCGGTGCAGGCCTTGCAGCAGCGTCCACGGATTGAACAGGTGCTCGAGCACGTCGAACAGGCAGACCAGATCGAAGGGGGTCGTCAGGCCCAGCCCGGGCCAGTCCACCGTTTCAATGTCCTGCTCGAGCACGTGATCGAAGTGCTGTCGTGCCAGTTGCGCAGCCGTGGCGTTGAACTCGCAACCCCACAGCGCGCATTGCGGATAGCTCTGGCGCAACGCATACCCCACACCCCCTGAACCGCAACCGATGTCGAGCGCCACGGTGGGCGGTCGCTGAATCATCGCGAGGCAATCGGCCCGTGGATTGAAGGGGTACGCATACTCCTTGGTTTCGCGGTCTTGCCAGAGAAACTGAGTCATGTGAAATGCGGCGCCGTGCCGAGAGTGCGGCGGTCTTTGACTGAGGGTGGCGGGCTGCGCCCGAGGCACACAACGCCCACGCCATTTGCCATGGTTGCGCAGGTGCCGACGCACTCTAACGCAAGCGGCTTGGTGGTCCGCGCACATGCGAAACGGGTCAGGGCGCGGATCGTGATGGCGCTCCTTCATGTGCGACTTCGTGCACGGGGAGCTGGGTTTGCATCGACCCGCCGGGTCGGCGCCGACCTGATGGCTCGACCCGCTTCGTGAGCCGCTCCCAGCGAAATCAAGCACTTGCGCGGCTTGCTGCCCTGGCACGGCCCTCGCAATGAGGCGGCCGACCTAGCTGGAGACCCCCTTGCACTCGATGACGCCGAGGCAAGAACGCAGCGGGCGATGGAGGCCATCGTCGCCTACCTCGCGCGTTCCCCCATGGCGGCCGACACCGAGCAGGGGATTGTCCAGTGGTGGTTGCCCGCAATGGGAGTGGACGTGTCGCAGGACGACGTGAGCGCGGCCGCGATGGCAGCCGGTCCGCATCACGCTTGGCGCGTTGGGCGCAGCCCGCCGAAACGCTGCTCTACCAGGAGTGGCGCCTTGCCTCGTCCTTCAAGGCATTGCGGTACGCGGGCGAGTACCTCGGTTCGGGCTCGCGCACCGACGAGGTTTTGTCGCAATGGCCTGCGGACGTCGCTGCGTACCCCTATCTCCAACGCTTACGCCATGCCGTCGTGGCGCGGCGCGGGGCCGACCGGCAGCTTTGAAGAGCAGCTCGATGCGGCTCGCCGGATGGCGCGCGAAGTGCTCCAGACCAGCGTTGACCTGCAGCGGGCCGACCGGTGGCTTGCCGCGCATTCGCTGACCGGGCATGTGCTCGGGGGCAACCTCAACATCGCCAACGACGCGCAGGTGAGGGTGGCCGCCGAGCAGGAGATGCGGCTCTTGTCGGTACTGCGCTTCGACCGTTTCACGCGCGAACCGTAGTTCGCGGAGCGCCGCGCGGGCGATCCTCCGTTGTTCCTGGCTCTCGGCGGCGCTGCTGTTCATGCTCGAGCAGCCTGACCAGGCGTGGGATGTCTTCATGTCACGGGCGGCGGCCAGTGATGTGTTCCAGCTCTGGGTCGGTGCCTATACAGGCCACCGGATCGAAGGCACTGATCTCGCGCGGCGGCGAAGAAGCTTGACTCGACACAGATTCAGTACGTGGATGTGAGGCAGCTCTACCTCCATCTTCTGGCGGTGACCGACCGCGTCCCGACGGAGGCCGACATTGAAAGGCTGAAGCGCGGGAGAGGGGACAAGAGCTATTTCGACGCGCGCTGGGCTGCGTCGGCCCGGTTGGTGCAAAGCGCGATGGAAGATGGCGGATACATCCAAGCCCATGAGCAAGCGCAGAAGGCACTGAGCAGCATGAGCGACAACCCCTCGTCGTCGTTCATGCAGTCGCTGTACGCGTGGGTTGCGTGGCAGGCGACCGGTGGCAAGGATGAGGCGCTGGACGAAGTACGTCGAGCCACCACTCGATGGAGCTTCGACGAGATGCTGGCGAAGTCGCTGGTGTTGGCGCTGGATGGGGATACGGCCGAGTCGATGCGCTTCTTCAGGGCCTCGCGCTACCAGATTGCCGCCACGTCACAGCGTCTGCTGCCGGCCCCGTATTCGTATGCGCTCGCGGGCTTCCTGATGTACAAGAAAACCGGGCAGGACGCGTACCGACAGGAAACGCTGCGATTTGTTCGTGCACAGCAGAAGGTCGTTCTATGGCTGGCCGTGCGCGCCATGGAGGCGGTGCTGGACGACGATGCACAGCGTCGAAAGGCAGCCGCATGTCGCGCGCAGCTCCTGGATCCGAACTCGCACTTCCTGCGTCTGACGCAGGTGAAAAGCCTCGACAAGGTGGCATGCAAGTCCGCGGTGGCGTCGCTGCTGCGCTGAACAAACAGCTGGCCTTACGGCTGCAGCTCTTGAAACTCCTCCGCGCGGAACAGGATCGGTTCGCTCAGGGGAGTATCAAGGGATGCTGCCTGTGATCTTCACCCCGGCCGCATCGTCGCCAACAGCAGCATCGCGCCCATGCCCCAGGGCGCCATCAACGCGAGCAGCCCGAGCCATGCGAACGCCGGCTTGCGATGCGCGGCGTGAACCTCATCCTCGAAGACGTCGGGCGACATCCGACTTCCATCAGGCCTCTGCACGACGATGGGGCTGTCGTGGGCGCTGCCCTGCATCGCGGCAGGCATCGCGCGGGGGACCATGGCATCTTTCATGCGCTCTCCCTTGGCTGTGGGGTTGCGCGAAAAGGTAACCCAACTCCGGGGTGGTTTCAAACTGATGTTTGTTCCCCCGCGTATGAGGCGATGAACATGACAAACGTCCTGCATTGCAGCAATAAGTCACACAGGTGGACGACCTCGCCTACGCGCCCTCGATACGAACGCGAACTCGCTCGGACGCAAGGCCGCAAAGACGCAGTGAAACGACCTCCGTATCGCCGCGCCGCAGCATGACGCGTGCATGCAACGTGAGGTTCGCGACCATCGCCGCGTCATGGTTTTAAGGATGGAGTAGGGGGTGACTTGCGCATCACCCCGCTGCAGCATGACGAAGCGACGAAGCACACCCAGGGAGGGTCACCATGATCACCGAGTCCCAGCTGCAGCGCGTCATGCCGCGTCTGTCATCCGCGAAGCGGCAGCTGTACCTGCCGCATCTGAACCAGGCCCTGCAGACTTTCGGCGTGGACACCCTGCTGCGCACGGCGGCCTTCATCGCGCAACTCGCGCACGAGTCGGGCGAGTTCCGGTTCATGGAAGAGATCTGGGGGCCAACGGCCGCGCAGCGGCGCTACGAGCCCGCGAGTGAGCTGGCGCGTCGGCTGGGCAACACGGAGCCGGGCGACGGCCAGCGGTTCAAGGGGCGCGGGCCCATCCAGATCACCGGTCGCTTCAACTATGGAAAGTACGGCGACCTGCTCGGTATTGATCTCGTTGCGCAGCCGGAGCTCGCCTCGCATCCGGAGGTGGCCTTCTCCACCGCGGGCCTGTACTGGAAGACCAACGGCTTGAACGAGCTGGCGGACTGCGAAGACTTCGTGCGCATCACTCGGCGCATCAATGGCGGTACGAACGGGCTCGCCGATCGGCAGATGTACTTCGAGCGGGCCAAGCAGGCTCTGGCCGAGGGTTTCGTCGCCGCGCCCGTCACGCGCGGGGTGCCGGGCGTGGAGCACCGTATGCAGTGGCCTGCCGAGCCGCTGATGCGCGGCCACGAGGCCATCGTCGAGACCGAGGTGGCAGACATCGCGGCCGAGGAAACGATCGGCTCATCCGAGGCGGCGGTCCTGGATGCTCCCAAGGCTCGCCGTGCCGCGGTCAAGCAGACCGCGGGAGACGGGCCAGCGGTGAAGAAGGCGGCAACCAGGAAGGCCTCGGCGAGCAAGCCGGCCGCGAAGGCCCCGCGCAAGAAGCCCGCACGCCCACGCTCAAAGCCGGTGCAGCTCTGACTTCACGTACCAGCTTTCGATCTGTTCGCCGTTCCACTGCAGGGCGATGTGCTCGCCCTGTATTGCCTGACCTAGTCCGCGAGGGCGGAAGATCCCCACGCATTCGCCGCCCGGGTCGCGCACGCTGTCGTACACGATGCCCCAGCTGCCCGACTCGCGCAGCGCCGCGCCGAAGCGCTGCGAGGTGCGGTAGTCGTCTCTCGCGTAGACGTCGGGCAGTTGGCCCTGCGCCCCGCGGATGTCGTGCAGCGGCTGGCGCACCGGCGAGCGGTAGCAGCGCATGTCTAGGCTGATCGCCGGCTCGCGCGTGGCCGTGAGGAAGAGCGACTGGTGGTGGCTCACCTCGCGCACGGCGGTCTCCAGGGCGCGCGCCGCGTAGTACACGCCGTAGTGGCCCGCCGAGAAGCGCGAGCCGTAGGGGTTGAGGTGGGTGAAAGCGGCCATGATGGCGCTCGTACCCGGGCCGCTCACGCGCTCGTCGCGCGGCACCAGTGAGATCTCGCCCACCTCCTGTCGCAGCCTCGGGTTGGTGAGCGATTCCACGGCGAACACGACGTCCAGATCCTCGGGAGCGGCCACGCGCTCGAACAGGTCCACCGGAGGAAAGCGGCTGGGCACCAGGCGGTAGGTCGGCGCCCAGCGCAGTTCGGTGACGGAAACGTCCTCGGGCTTCAAGCGACGCCGCCCCGCACGGCATCGAGGTAGCGGCGTACCTCGAAGAGATCGCCCACCTGGCCGCCCAGCATGCGCGCCAGCGCCGACTCTCCGCCGAACAGCGCAGCGCTATTGGGCTTGCGGACCCAGGCATCGGCCCGCTCGGGCACGGGAAACAGCACCTGCAGGGCCGAATAGATGCCGAACACGTAGCTCAGGCGCTCCAGTGCGTCTGCATCGAGCCGGGCCGGGAAGTCGCCCGCCCGCCATGCATAGATGGTCGATCGCTGCACGCCCAGCAGGCGTTGCTCCTCGGCGGCCGTGAGCCCCCAGGCCTTCGAGATGTTGAAAAAGGTACGCAAGGCCGCAGCGGCCGTGGCCGGCGAATCGAGCGCGGGGGCCTTGCGGCCGGCGAGGTGTTGATGGGCTGCCATGGCGGGACTCCTCAGCTTCGAATGTATTCCGCATTCGGAGAAGATCAAAGGAAATATCCGTATGCGGAAAACGGTTCGGCAACGCCCCGGCTGCTCTTGTATGCAGTGCAGCAAAAAGTGCGTGCGATTAACGCCCTGTTGCTCAAACTGCGGGCAGTGCGGGGGAAGCTCACCCAACACTTTCAGAGCACCCTGCAAGTCCTTATTTTTGAAACGAATTTTTCGACTGGCCACTTCGTGAGAAACCGCCGCTAAGTACTTGATTCCATTGGTTTTTCCTCACCTTGCGCCGTTGACCTGCCCTCCCGCATTGCGATACAGTGGGCCCAAGTGCACTTTTGTGGGTTTTCGTGGCGAGCATCGTGTTTCAGGGGCCCGCGGCTCTGACGCTGGACGGCAAGGGGCGTATTGCCATGCCGGCGCGTCACCGCGAGGTGCTGGCCGCGATGGGCGTCAACCAGCTCACCATCACCAAGCATCCGGAAGGCTCGCTGATGATCTTTCCCCGCCCGGCGTGGGAGGTGTTTCGCGAGAAGGTGGCCGCGCTGCCCATGTCAGCCAGCGGCTGGAAGCGCATCTTCCTGGGCAACGCCATGGACGTCGAAATCGACTCGTCCTCGCGCGTGCTCATCGCCCCGGAACTGCGCGCCGCCGCCGGACTCACGCGTGACGTGATGCTGTTGGGCATGGGCAGCCATTTCGAGCTGTGGGATGCCGCCCGCTATGCCGAACACGAAGCCAAGGTCATGGAGCAGCCCATGCCCGAGGCGCTGCAAGATTTCAGCTTCTAAGTTGGCCGTCACCCGTGAGCAGCACCCCTTTTGCCTACGGCCATACCACCGTCCTTCTCGACGAGGCGGTGGATGCGCTCGTGACGGCGCCCGATGGCCTCTACGTGGATGGCACCTTCGGCCGCGGCGGGCATGCGCGACGGCTGCTGCGGAAGTTGGGCGAGGGGGGCAGGCTCCTCGCCCTGGACCGCGACCCGCAGGCCGTCGCCGCCGCCACCTCCGGTGAAACGCGGGTCTCGGACCCGCGTTTTTCCATCCACCACACCAGCTTTGGTCAGATGGTGCCCACGCTCGCCGCGGCGGGTGTAGACCGTGTGCATGGCGTGCTGCTCGACCTGGGCGTGTCCTCCCCGCAGATCGACGACCCCGCGCGCGGCTTTTCCTTCCGCCACGACGGCCCGCTGGACATGCGCATGGACCCGACCCGCGGCGAGAGCGCGGCCGATTTCCTGGCGCGTGCCGACGAGCGCCACATCGCGGAGGTGATCAGAGACTATGGAGAAGAACGGTTTGCTGTGCAGGTTGCAAAGGCGCTTGTGGCTCGGCGCCAGAGCGGGCAGCCTGTACGCACCACGCGTGAGCTGGCCGACGTCGTGGCTCGTGCGGTCAAGACCCGCGAACCGGGCCAGGACCCTGCCACACGCACCTTTCAGGCTCTTCGGATTTTCGTCAACGCCGAACTCGAAGAGCTCGAACAAGGCCTGAGCGCCGCGCTCCAATTGCTGCTGCCGGGCGGCCGCCTGGTGGTGATCAGTTTCCACTCCCTTGAAGACCGCATCGTGAAGACCTTCATCGCGCGCGAAAGCCGCAGCGAGGTCGATCGCCGCGCCCCCTTCGCGCCGCCGCGTGCCCTGCGGCTGAAGGCGCTGGGCCGGGTGCGCCCGGGCGCGGCCGAAGTGGCGGCCAACCCGCGCGCACGCTCGGCCGTGATGCGCGTGGCCGAGCGCACGGAGGCGGCATGAACCGCGTGAACGTGGTGCTGCTCGTCATGCTGCTGGCCAGCAGCCTGTACCTCGTGCGGGTGTCCTACGACTCGCGGCGGCTGTTCGCCGAGCTCGACCGCGCGCAAAGCCAGGAGCACCAGCTCGCGACCGAGTACGAGCGCCTGCTTGCCGAGAAGCAGTCGCAGGCCACGCCGCTGCGGGTGGAAAAGACCGCGCGCGAAAAGCTGTCGATGCGCAGCGCCACCCCGGCGATCACGCAGTACGTCGATGCGCCCAAGGCGGCGTCGGAGGCGGCGCCGTGAAGAAGAACTGGCTCGAGGGCATGGAGAAGAAGCGCGCCCGCCCGAACTCGGGCAGCGTGCGCAGCGTCAACTACGCGAGCAGCCCGCTGCTGGCCTCGCGCACGCCGCCGTGGCGTTCCAAGTTCTTCGTCGCGCTGGTGGGGCTGGGCTTCCTGGTGCTCATCGGCCGCGCGGCCTATGTGCAGATCATCGGCCAGCCCTTCTTTCTGAAGCAGGGCGAGATCCGCTATGCGCGCACGCTGGAGCTGCCTGCCAGCCGCGGACGCATCATCGACCGCAACGGGCTCATCCTCGCGGCCAGCGTGCCGGCGCCCTCGCTGTGGGCCATCCCCAAGGATTTCGAGGCGACCCCGGCGCAGCGCGGCCGCCTGGCGCGCCTGCTGGGCATGAACGTGAAAGAGCTGGAGGCGAAGCTCGACGACAGCCCCAACTTCGTGTGGCTGCGCCGGCTGGCTGACGAAAAGGTTGCCGAGGAAGTGCGCGCGTTGGGCATCAAGGGCGTGTACCAGGTGCGCGAGTACAAGCGCCAGTATCCCGAGGGCGAGGCGGCTGCGCACGTGGTGGGATTCACCAACGTCGAAGACGTGGGCCAGGAAGGCATGGAGCTCGCCTTCCAGCGCGACCTGGCGGGCCGGCATGGAACGCGCCGCGTGATCAAGGATCGTCTCGGCCGCGTGGTGGAGGACATCGGCGAGAGCGTGCAGCCGGTCGATGGCCGCGACATCGAGCTGTCCATCGATTCCAAGGTGCAGTTCTTCGCCTACCAGCGCATCCGCGATGCCGTGGCGGAGAACCGGGCGGTGGCCGGCAGCGTGGTCGTGCTCGACGCTCAGACGGGCGAGGTGCTGGCACTGGCCAACTACCCGAGCTATACGCCCAACGATCGCCGTAACCTCACCGGCGCGCAATTACGCAACCGCGCGCTCACCGACACATTCGAGCCTGGCTCGACGATGAAGCCGTTCATCGCCGCCTGGGCCATGGAAACCGGCCGCGTCACGCCCAACACCGTCATCCAGACGGCGCCCGGCTACATCAATATCACGGGCTCGACCATCCGCGATGCGCATCCGCACGGCGCGCTCACCGTGGCCGAGGTGATCCAGAAGTCGAGCAACGTCGGCACGGTGAAGATGGCCATGCAGATGCAGCCGCGCGAGATGTGGGAGTTGTTCTCGCAGGCGGGCTTCGGCCAGAAGCCGCAGATCGGCTTCCCCGGCGCGGTGCCCGGGCGGCTTCGGCCCTACAAGACCTGGCGGCCCATCGAGCAGGCGACCATGAGCTACGGCTACGGCCTGTCGGGCTCGCTGTTCCAGCTGGCCCGCGCCTACACGGTGTTCGCGCGAGACGGCGAGATCATCCCCGCCACGCTGCTGAAGAGCCCCAACCCCGAGTCGATCAACGGCATCCGCATCATCTCGCCCAACACGGCGAGGGCGGTGCGCGAGATGCTGCAGATGGTCACCGCCAAGGGCGGCACGGCGCCCAAGGCGCAGACCATCGGCTACTCGGTGGGCGGCAAGACCGGCACCGCCTACAAGCAGGAGGGCAGGGGTTACGCCGAGCGGAAGTACCGCTCCTGGTTCGTGGGCCTCGCGCCCATCGGCAAGCCGCGCATCGTGGTGGCTGTGATGGTCGACGAGCCCAGCGCCGGCAAGTACTACGGCGGCGACGTGGCCGCGCCCGTGTTCAGCGCGGTGGTGCAGCAGACGTTGCGCACGCTGAACGTGCCGCCCGACCTGGAGGTGCGCCCGCAGATCGTCGCCCACGACATCCCGGCCGAGGAGGAGAGCTTCTGATGCCGGCCCTGCTGCACACCGTGCCCGAGGCGCTGGCCTGGCTGGCCGAGCGCGGCGCCGCCTCGCTCGCCACCGACAGCCGCCATGTGCGCCGTGGCGATGCCTTCATCGCCTGGCCAGGGGCCACGCGCGACGGGCGGCAGTTCGTGGGCGCCGCGCTGGCGGCCGGCGCCGTAGGCTGCCTGGTGGAGGCCGAGGGCGTGGAGGCCCACGGCTTCGACACCGGCGATGCGCGCATCGCGGCCATGCCCGCCCTGAAGGAAGCCACGGGGTCGATTGCCAGCGGCTTCCTCGGCGAGCCGAGCCGGCAGCTGCAAGTGGTGGCCGTCACCGGCACGAACGGCAAGACCTCCACCTCGTGGTGGACGGCGCAGGCGCTCACGTCGCTGGGCCGCAAGAGCGGCGTGGTGGGCACGCTGGGCGTCGGCGTGCCGCCGCTGGGCAACGACCCGGGCACCATCGAGTTCACGGGTCTCACCACGCCGGATCCGGTCACCCTGCACGCGGCGCTGCGCGATTTTGTGGAGGCGGGCTTCGCGGCGTGTGCGATGGAAGCCTCGTCAATCGGCATCGAGGAGCACCGGCTTGCGGGCACGCAGATCGCGGTAGCGGTCTTCACCAATTTCACTCAGGACCACCTGGACTACCACGGCAGCATGGAGGCCTACTGGCAGGCCAAGGCGCGCCTGTTCGCGTGGCCGGGGTTGCAGCACGCCGTGATCAACCTCGACGATCCCTGCGGCACCGAACTCGCGCGCCGCATGGAAGGCGGCGCGGTGCAGGTGTGGAGCTATTCGATGCACCGCGACGCCCGCCTGCGGGCCCAGACCGCACGCTATGAAAACGGCGCCCTGGCCTTCGAGCTGTGCGAGGCCGGCGAGCGGGTGAGCGTGCGCACCGGGCTCATCGGCGACTACAACGTCTCCAACCTGCTGGCGGTGGTGGGCTCCCTGCGCGCGCTCGGCGTGCCGCTGCACGAGGTGGCCGCGGCGTGCGCGAGGCTCACGCCGGTGCCGGGACGCATGCAGCGGGTGCCTGTGGATGCGGCGCACGAGAAGGGCGATGTGCCCGAGGTGGTGGTCGACTACGCCCACACGCCCGATGCGCTGGAGAAGGCGCTGCTCGCACTGCAGCCGCTGGCCCGTGCGCGAGGCGGCCGGCTGTGGTGCGTGTTCGGCTGCGGCGGCAACCGCGATGCCACCAAGCGACCACTGATGGGCGCGGTGGCTGGGCGGCTGGCCGCGCAGGCGATCGTCACCAGCGACAACCCACGCATGGAGCGGCCGGCCGACATCCTCCAGCAGATCGTGGTCGGCATGACGGGCGAGCGCAGGCCCATGGTCATCGAGGATCGTCGCACCGCCATCGGCCAAGCCATCCGCCAGGCCGCGGCGAATGACGTGGTCCTCATCGCCGGCAAGGGACATGAGCATTACCAGGAAGTGGGCGGCGTGAAGCACCCGTTCTCCGACGTGGCCGAGGCGAGCATGCGCCTGGCCGAGCGCTTGGGTATCACCGGGAGGCCGACATGATGACGCTCGCGCAGGCCCACGGCCTGCTTCCGCATGCGGCGCTGGTGGGCGACGGCGAGGTCACGATCCTCCGCGTGCACAGCGATACCCGCTCGCTGCGGCCGGGCGACCTGTTCGTGGCGCTCCAGGGCGAGCGCTTCAACGGGCACGACTTCCTCCCGCGTGCGCGCGAAGCCGGGGCAGTGGCGGCCCTCGCCTCCCACGGCCTGGCGGAGGCCGGGTTGCCCGGGCTGCAAGTGGCCGACACCCGGCACGCTCTGGGCGAGCTCGCCGCGGCCTGGCGGCGGCGCTGCCATCTGCCGCTCATCGCGGTGACAGGCAGCAACGGCAAGACGACGGTCACGCAGATGGTGGCCGCGATCCTGCGCGCGTGGCTGGGCGAGGCGGCCTTCTCCACCCAGGGCAACCTCAACAACGACATCGGCGTGCCGCTCACGCTGCTGCGCCTGCGCCAGGACGACGAAGCCTGGCACCGAGCCGGCGTGGTGGAACTGGGCATGAACCACGTGGGCGAGATCGCCCGGCTCGCCGCCATGGCGCAGCCGACCGTGGCCCTGGTGAACAACGCCCAGCGCGAGCACCAGGAGTTCATGGCCAGCGTGGAAGCCGTGGCGCGCGAAAACGGCGCGGTGATCGAGTCGCTGGGCCCCGTGGGCGTGGCCGTGTTCCCCGCCGACGACGAATACACGCCGCTGTGGCGGCAACTGGCCGGGGCGCGGCCGGTGCTCACCTTCGCGCTGGAAGGCGCGGCCGACGTGACGGCCGAGGCGCAATGGTCGGGCGACCACTGGCGCGTCGAGCTGCACACGCCTGCTGGCGATGCCGTGGTGGCGCTGCGTACGGCCGGCCGGCACAACGTGAAGAACGCGCTGGCGGCCACCGCCTGCGCGCTGGGCGCCGGCTGCCCGCTGGAGGCAGTGACGCAAGGCCTGCAGTCTTTCGAGCCCGTGAAGGGCCGCTCGCAGATCAAGCGCTATGCGCGTGAAGGCCGCGAGGTCACGCTGGTGGACGACACGTACAACGCCAACCCCGACTCCGTGCGCGCAGCCATCGACGTGCTGGCCGCGATGCCCGCGCCGCGCTGGCTGGTCCTGGGTGACATGGGCGAGGTGGGCGAGCGCGGGCCGGAGTTCCACCGCGAAGTGGGCGCGTATGCGGCCGAGCGCGGCATCGAGTCGCTGTGGACGGTGGGCACGCTGTGCACGCACGCGAGCGCGGCCTTCCATGGCGCCCGGCATTTCGATGATGTGCAGACGCTGCTGGCCGCTCTGGGCGATGCGCCGTCCGCGTCGTCGGTGGTGGTCAAGGGTTCGCGGTTCATGAAGATGGAGCAGGTGGTCGCGCAACTGCTCGGGGGGCAGGGCCATGCCTAGCCGGATCAACGAGGGGGATGCCATGGCATGGCACCAGGCAGGAGAGGGGAGCCGGCATGCTGCTTAGTCTGGCTCAGTGGTTGCAGACGCATTCGCCGGAATTCGGCTACTTCCGCGTCTTCCAGTACATCACCTTCCGCGCGGTGATGGCCGCGCTGACCGCGCTGCTCATCGGGCTCGTGTTCGGGCCGTGGGTCATCAATCGGCTGGCCGAGCTGAAGATCGGCCAGCCGATCCGCGAGTACGGCGTGAAGGAGCACATCGCCAAGAGCGGCACGCCCACCATGGGCGGCGTGCTCATCCTCATCGGCATCGCCG
>CBINBY010000046.1:0-38930 GCA_966248995.1 uncultured Burkholderiales bacterium
TCGACCTTGACGGTCTGGCCGCTGTACTTGCCGAACAGGACGCGGTCGCCCACCTTGATGTTGAGGGCCACGAAGTCGCCCTTGTCGTTGCGCTTGCCGGGGCCCACGGCAAGGACTTCACCTTGGTCGGGCTTCTCGGCGGCGTTGTCGGGGATCACGATGCCCGAAGCGGTCTTGGTCTCGTTCTCCAGGCGCTTGACGATCACGCGATCGTGCAATGGACGAAGTTTCATAGCATCTCCTTGATGTCTCTCACATCGACGTCGGGGGGCGTGAACGAACGTTTGCATTCATTCACTAGTGGCGGCGCGGGGTCGCCGGTTTGCCGTTAGCACTCGCGAGAGCTGAGTGCTAGCAGACGAATTATAGGGACGGGTTTTCTCGTTTCAAGGGCACCGCGCTCCAATGACGGCATGCCGACGAGGCAGACGCTCAGTGCGGCTTGGAGGGCTCCTCGATTTGCGCGTCTTCGGAGCCGGGGGACGTCGAAACGCGGTAACTTTCGCTGGCCCAGGCACCGAAATCCATGTTCTTGCAGCGCTCGCTGCAGAAGGGCCGGAATGGGTTTTCCGGCGCATAAGCGCTGGGACCGCCGCAGCACGGGCAGCGCACGATACGCTTGGACGGCGCGGACATGTCGGCTTCCCTTCAGGCGCACAGTGTGAGTTCGAACGTGGTGTCCGCAGTGCTCGGCTTGAGGCGGCCCTCCGCGTCCTGTCGCATGATCCGTACCGACGCCATCAGGCGGTGCCCGCTGATTTCGGGCACCAAGCCGTCGTTGCCATTCAGCCGCACTCGCATCAGCTGGTACGTCTTCCCTGCCGGAAGGCTCTGCTGGTACTGCCCACCCTGGGCTACTACCTTGTGCGGCACCCCTGAGTCGCGCAGCAGGGCCAGCAGGACGTTGAGCGCTTCAGCCAGCGGCATCAATGATTCGATCCACTGCACGAGGTCGGCGCGACGCCGTTTCGGGTCCAGCTTCTGCCAAAGATGGTAGGCAGGCAGGTCGAACTCGCAGGTTCCCCCTGGGATGCTGATGCGGCTGCGGATGCTCATTAGCCACTCGTTCGAGGTTAGTGCGTGCCCCGCCTTGCCTTGCAGGTGATTCAGCGCATTGAACGCGTGGTCGAGCTTGCCGACCACCTCGTTCAGCGCGGCCTCCGAAATCGAGGGATTGCCGCGATAGGCATTCAGGAGGCCCTTGTGACGCTCCAGCTCCTTGAGCAGGTCCGCCTTCAGGTCGGCACGCGAGGCCACATCCATGATCTCGAAGATCGTCGCCAGTGCGAAATGGTGGTCCACTGCGGCGTCGCGAGGGATGAGCTGCCCGAGCCTGTCGAACAGGTGCTCGAGCCGCAGCATGGTTCGGATGCCCTCGTTGAAGGGATATTCGTAGAGAACCAAGTGAACTTCCTCGGTCGCGGGCCGATAGCGGGGAGGGGGAGAGCGACCGCTACAGGCCGTCAAAACGCGATTGTTTCACAGGGCCGTGGCCCGGTTCTCCTCATGCCCTACACCAGCCCGACCAGAGTGTGTCGACCTGCATCGCCAGTTGCTCCAGCGTGATGCCGTCGTTGTGGATGACCACGTCGGCCGCGGCCAATCGCGCTGAACGAGCGGCCTGTTGGGCGATGACCGCTTGCACCATCTCGACTGCCCAGCCGGCGCGCTTGACCACGCGCCCGACCTGGGTATCCTCGTTGCAATCGATCACGAGCACCCGATTCACACGGGAGCGCCACCGCCCCGACTCCACCAGAAGCGGTACGTCAAAGACCTTTACGGGTGAAGCGGACGAAGCGGCTTCGCGTTCTGTCTCGATGCCGATGAGCGGATGGAGTATGGCCTCGAGGCGGCGTCTGACCTGAGGATCGCCAAAGGCCAGTGCACGCATGCGATCACGGTTCATCCCGCCCGTCGCGTCGATGGCCTCATTGCCGAATTCCGATCTGATGGCGGGGATGGCCCGGCCCCCGGGCAGCGTCAGCCGACGTGCGATGGCGTCCGTATCGATGATGGCGGCCCCCTTGGCGGCGAGCAGCACAGCGACGGTGCTCTTGCCACTGCCGATGCCGCCTGTCAGCCCGATGCGTAGCAGTGGCATCGTGTGACAGCCCGCTAGGCCCAGCCTAGCCAACCGAGTACGCGCTGCTGCCCCGAGAACATGACCACGATGCCTGCGCCCGCCAGGAAGGGCCCGAACGGCACGTAGCGCCCCTCCCGAAGCTCCCCGGTGACTTTCATGCCGATGCCGACGAGCGCGCCAAGTACCGAAGCGGCCAGGACGATGGGCAGGATCATCTTCACTCCCAGCCACGCGCCGAGCGCGGCCAGCAGCTTGAAGTCCCCATAGCCCATCCCTTCCTTGCCGGTGGCCTTCTTGAAGAACCAGTAGACCGTCCACAGCGACAGGTACCCGGCGACAGCGCCCCACACCGCGTCCGCAAGGGGGAGCGTCATGCCCAGCGCCGCAGCGACGAGCCCCGCCCAAAGCAGAGGGAGAGTAATGCTGTCCGGAAGCAGCGTGGTATCCCAGTCGATACCTGCCAGTGCCACGAGGGCCCCCACGAAGCCGCACCACAGCAGCGTGACCGGCTGTGCGCCGAAGCGCCAGGCAGTGGCGGCGAACAACACGGCAGTGAGAATCTCAACGAAAGGGTAGCGCCCGGGAATGCGCGCCTTGCATGCGGAACAGCGTCCTCCCAGACGCACATAACTCAGCACTGGTATGTTCTCGTGCCAGGCGATTTGATGTCCACACGCCGGACATCGCGAGCGCGGTTGCGCCATGCCGATCTCTGCCGGTGGGTCGTAGTGCACGCCCAGCATCTCTGCGCTGTCAATCTTCCAGCCGCGCTCCAGCATCTGCGGCAAACGGTGGATCACCACGTTGAGAAAGCTGCCGATGCAAAGCCCCATCAAGGCCAGCACCCAGGGAGAAAGCAGGAGGTGTACGACGTCGGTCGTCACACCACGGAGCCCAGCTTGAAGATCGGCAGGTACATCGATACCACGATGCCGCCGATCAGCGTTCCCAGGATGACGATGATGAACGGTTCCATCAGGCTGGACAGGCCCTTGACCGCTTCGTCGACCTCGTCCTCGTAGAACTCGGCTGCCTTGCCCAGCATCTGATCCAGGGAGCCTGACTCCTCACCGATTGCGCACATCTGCAGGACCATCACCGGGAACACGCCAGTGGTCTGCATGGCGGTAGTGAGCGCGCTGCCCGTCGACACGTCCTTCTGAATTTGCTCGGTGGCTTCTGCGAAAACTGCATTGCCGGAGGCACCTCCGACGGAATCGAGCGCTTCGACCAGCGGCACGCCGGCAGCAAACATGGTCGATAGCGTGCGGGTCCAGCGCGCCACGGCCGACTTGTTCACCAACTGCCCGAACACCGGTACGCGAAGCAGCAGTCGGTCCATAGCCTTCTGCATCTTCTCGGAGCGCTTCCACGATTGGAAGAAGAAATACGTGCCGCCGATCACGAAGCCGAAGATGGCCCACCAGTACTTTACGAAGACTTCCGAAACTCCCATCACGAACAGCGTCGGCGCAGGAAGGTCCGCGCCGAAGGATGTGAACACGTCCTTGAATGCGGGGATCACGAAGATCATGATGACCGCCAGCACCACGAACGCGACGACCATCACAGCGACGGGATAGATCATGGCCGACTTGATCTTGTTCTTGATGGCCATCGTCTTTTCCTGGTAAATCGCCAGACGGTCCAGCAATGTTTCCAGGATGCCCCCGGCCTCGCCCGCTTCCACAAGGTTGCAGTACAGGGCATCGAAGTACAGCGGGTGCTTGCGAAACGCGGCAGACAGGCTCGTGCCCGTTTCGACGTCGCTGCGTATGTCGGTCAGTAGCCGAGTAACCTTCGGGTTCGTGCTGCCGCGTGCCACGATGTCGAAAGCCTGGATCAGGGGCACGCCGGCGCGCATCATCGTGGCGAGCTGCCGCGTGAAGATGGCGATGTCCTTTTGCTTGATGGAGCGGCCGCCGCTCATGCGGCGCTTCCTGACCTTCGTGACGAAGATCCCCTGCCTGCGCAAGCTGGCGTTCACCACTGCCTCGCCTCCGGCACGCATCTCGCCGCGCACCACGCGGCCGTTCTTATCCTTGCCCTCCCATTCGAAGACAAGTTCCTTGACGTTCTGCTTTGCGGCTACCGCTGTCGCCATATGTTTTCCGAGGAACCTGCTCCCCGCCCCAACATTGTGTTGCGTGACCCGGTCACTCGTTCGTGACCGCGATCACCTCCTCTAGTGTCGTCACGCCGGCGCGTACCTTCACCAGGCCTGACTGCCGCAAATCGCGCACGCCTTCGCGCTGCGCCTGGGTTGCGATGTCCAGCGCGGTGCCCTCAGACAGGATGATGCGCTGAATCTCCTCGCTGATCGGCATGACCTGGTAGATGCCGACGCGGCCCCGGTAGCCGTTGTTGCAGGACGAGCAGCCTACCGCACGGTAAGGTTGCCAACTTCCGTCGAGGTCGCTTTCGTCGAAGCCCGCACGCAACATGGCATCGCGAGGATATTCGGCCGGCTGCTTGCACCCCTCGCAGAGCTTGCGCGCCAGACGCTGCGCAGTGATGAGCAGAACGCTGGAGGCGATGTTGAAGGGTGCCACGCCCATGTTCATGAGTCGTGTGAGGGTCGTGGGCGCGTCGTTGGTATGCAGAGTCGACATCACCATGTGGCCCGTTTGCGCCGCCTTGATCGCGATGTCGGCGGTTTCCAAATCACGGATTTCGCCCACCATGATGACGTCTGGGTCCTGGCGCAGGAAGGACTTGAGCGCGACGGCGAAGGTGAGACCCGCCTTGTCGTTGACGTTGACCTGGTTGATGCCGGGCAGGTTGATTTCCGCCGGATCTTCCACTGTCGAGATGTTGACGCCGGGCTGGTTCAGAAGGTTCAGACAAGTGTAGAGCGAGACCGTCTTGCCCGAACCCGTCGGGCCGGTCACCAGGATCATGCCGTAGGGCCGCTGGATGGCCGCCAGGAGGCGCTCCTTTTCGACCTTCTCGTATCCCAGCGCATCGATGCCCAGCTTTGCGCTGGAAGGATCGAGGATACGGATGACGATCTTTTCCCCGAACAGCGTCGGTAGCGTGCTGACGCGAAAGTCGATCGCCTTGCTGCCGAACTTGAGCTTCATGCGCCCGTCTTGCGGTACGCGCTTCTCGGCGATGTCCAGTCGAGAGATGACCTTGATACGAGAGGCCAGCTTGTCCTTGATCGCAATCGGCGGCTGCGTGATCTCACGCAACTCCCCGTCAACGCGGAAGCGCACGCGGTAGGTGTACTCGTAGGGCTCGAAGTGCAGGTCGGAGGCGCGAGCGTTGATCGCGTCGATCAGCATCTTCTGCAGGAAGCGCACGACCGGCGCATCTTCGACGTCCGCCGAAGCGGTCTCAGGTGTCTCCTGAGCGGACACCTCGTCGGTGACATCGAATTCGAAGTCGCCCGAGGTTAGCGACTCCAGCGTCTCCGTGGCGCTTGTGCCCGTGTTCTCGAGGATCTTCGTAAGCTTGTCATGCTCTACGATCACCCACTCGGGCGTCAGTTGCGTCGCGAACTTGATCCGCTCGACAGCTTCCTGATCGGTGGGATCTGAGCCGCCGATGAACAGTCGATTGCCTCGTTTCCCGAGCACCAGGATCTGGTACTGCGCAGCGAGCTTGCCGTCGATGATATTTCGCGGCAGCTTCTGGGCATCGACAGCGTTGAGGTCCAGCAGTGGCAGCGCAAGCGAACTGGACAGGGTATGCGCCAAGTCCGCGGCGTTGATGGCACCCGCGCCGAGCACCGCGGACACAAAGCTCACCTTCTTGTCCTTGGCACTCTTGACCAAGTCTTCGGCGGTCTTGACGTTCAGGCGCCCAGCGTGGACGAGCACTCGTGCCACACCGGAAAGGGTTGACTGTGGGACCTCGGCGAGCGTTTCCACGGGTCAGTGCCTCGCTTCGCTCGCATACGGCCGCCATGCCACCGGCAGTGCGGTGCATGCGACGGCAGGAACTTGCTGGCTTTCGGAAGAGCCAGTCGCGGCAGGCGCAGACACTGAGTGTTCACTCCACGACGGTGATCCGATGATGATCGCCGAATCGCACCAAGGTGTAAATCGCGAGCTTGGATCCAGTCGCGAACAATTCACGCCGTGCGGGCCTAGCCCTCGGGGCACTCTCGAAGGCGAAAGGGAACAACGTGCGTGGGAATGACTGGTCGGGGTGAGTGGATTCGAACCACCGGCCTCTACGTCCCGAACGTAGCGCTCTACCAGGCTAAGCTACACCCCGAATTGAACCGATGTTGCAACTGCTGCACCGATTCGGACCGCCTTGCATCTAATACGAGCGGTCAACAGATCGAATGCAAAATTCTAGCAGAGCTTCTCGGGAATCCGAGTCAGGAAGCACGTACAAGGCTTCCCGTGCTTTTTCGGCCTGTTCACGGGCGGCGTTGCGCGTGGCTTCGATGGCGCCCGTGCGCCGCACGATCTCGACGATCTCCGGTAGGCGTGCGACTTCGCCGTGCTCTATGGCATGACGAATCAGTTCCCGCTCCTTCGTGCTACCGCGTTCCATGGCGACAAGCAGCGGCAATGTGGGTTTGCCTTCGCGCAGGTCATCGCCCACGTTCTTGCCCATTTCCCGTGTTGAGCCTTCGTAGTCGAGGAGGTCATCTACCAGCTGGAATGCCGTTCCTAGCGAGCCTCCATAGTCTGCACAGGCTTCCTCTACTGTTCGGGGTGCCTCAGCGAGCACTGCGCCCAAGCGCGCACTGGCCTCGAACAGCTTGGCCGTCTTAAACCGAATGACGCGCAGGTAGTTTTCCACAGTGATGTCTGGGTCGTGCATGTTCATGAGCTGCAGAACCTCGCCTTCGGCAATCACGTTCGTGGCGTCGGCGAGCACTTCGAGCACCCGCATTCGGTTGACAGACACCATCATCTGGAAGGCTCGCGAATACACGAAGTCACCCACGAGCACGCTGGCTGCATTGCCGAACAGCGCGTTGGCGGTGGCGCGGCCGCGGCGCAGAGCCGATTCGTCCACTACGTCATCGTGTAGTAGTGTCGCGGTGTGGATGAACTCCACCGTGGCCGCCAGTTCATGCCGCTCTTGCCCTTCGAAGCCGAGTGCGCGGGAGAACAGCAGCACGAGCATCGGCCGGATACGCTTGCCGCCTGCGCTGATGATGTAACGCGCGATCTGGTTGATGAGGGTGACATCGGAGGCGAGTTGGCGCTGG
The DNA here is from genome assembly GCA_966248995.1 of uncultured Burkholderiales bacterium. Taxonomy (GTDB): domain Bacteria; phylum Pseudomonadota; class Gammaproteobacteria; order Burkholderiales; family Burkholderiaceae_C; genus Albitalea. Next base: position 7,266 of record CBINBY010000046.1, read on the forward strand.
ATCACCGCGTCGACTTCCTTCATCTCGGCGGTCATCAGCGACGAAGCGGCGGAGGTTGGGGAGGCGGCGTTTGCCGTCTGGGCGCTGAGCTGGGATGACACGGGGCGATTATAGGAATTCGCCTCGTCGTGGCCCGCTTCTCTCGGGGGGTACGCGGCAAGGACCGCGCTCGGGGTACAATAATCGGCTCTGCGCCAACCGCAGGGCTCGCGCGCGCAAGGCCGCTGTCGGCTTTGCGCCTCGGGATTTCAACGAAAGGGCTGATATGTACGCGGTCATAAAAACCGGCGGCAAACAATACAGGGTTGCCGCCGGCGAAAAGATCAAGGTAGAACAGATTGCTGCGGACGTCGGCCAAGAGATCACGATCGACCAGGTCCTCGCCATTGGAAATGGTGAGGGCCTGGAGGTTGGGACTCCCTTGGTGTCGGGCGCCGTTGTCAAAGCTACGGTGGTAAGCCATGGCAAGCATGACAAGGTCCGCATCTTCAAGATGCGTCGCCGCAAGCACTACCAGAAACGCCAAGGGCATCGCCAGGGGTATACCGAGCTTGAGATCGGTGTGGTGAAGGCTTGAGCGTCATACAAGGAGAGATCTAACCATGGCACAGAAGAAAGGCGGCGGCTCTACACGGAACGGCCGTGACTCCCAGCCCAAGATGCTGGGCGTGAAGGTGTTCGGTGGCCAAGCCGTGCCGGCCGGTTCCATTATCGTGCGTCAGCGAGGCACCAAGTTTCATGCGGGATCCAATGTGGGAACTGGGCGCGATCACACGCTGTTTGCACTGGTGGATGGCGTGGTCGACTTTTCCACCAAGGGGCCGCTCAATCGTCAGACTGTGAACGTCAGGCCGGTCTGACCTATACCTGCACTGGAACAAGCCCCGGCTCGCCGGGGCTTGTTTTTTGTGTGACTGTGTTACCCATTACCATCCGGCGCACAGCCCGAGGTATTGGCAGAGTTTTCATGAACAAGAGCGGGATCGTTCTCATCGTCATCGGCGTGCTGTTCCTGGCGCACAACCATGGCCTGCTGGAGTTCGCTTGGCTCCGGCAGTGGTGGCCACTCATCCTTATTGGCGTTGGCGTCTGGTCCATCGTGCAGCACAAACCACGTGACAGTGCGTCGCACGAAGACAAGTCGCAGTCATGAAGTTCGTCGACGAAGCCACCATTGACGTTGTTGCGGGCAATGGCGGCAACGGCTGCGTGAGCTTTCGCCGTGAGAAGTTCATTCCCTTCGGCGGGCCGAACGGCGGCGACGGTGGCCGGGGGGGCAGTGTCTACGCGGTGGGGGATCGAAACCTCAATACGCTCATCGACTACCGTTATGCGCGTCGGCACGAGGCGCGCAATGGGGAGCCTGGGAGGGGGGCCGACCAGAACGGCGCGGCAGCCGATGACATCGTCCTGCGCATGCCGGTGGGTACGATCGTTACCGACCTGGACAGCGGGGAGGTGATCGCCGAGCTGTTGATTGCAGGCGAGAAGGTGCTGCTGGTCAAGGGGGGCGACGGGGGCTTTGGCAACCTTCATTTCAAGAGCAGCACGAATCGCGCCCCGAGGCAGAAAACGCCCGGCTGGCCCGGCGAGCAGCGCAGGCTCAAGCTCGAACTGCGGGTGTTGGCCGATGTGGGGTTACTCGGCATGCCCAACGCGGGCAAGTCGACACTGATTTCCGCGATCTCGAACGCGAGGCCGAAGATTGCGGACTATCCGTTTACCACCTTGCATCCCAACTTGGGTGTCGTCCGCGTGCGGCCAGAACAGAGTTTCGTAGTTGCCGACATTCCGGGGTTGATCGAGGGCGCTGCCGAAGGTGCAGGGCTGGGTCATCTGTTCCTGCGCCACTTGCAGCGCACGCATCTGCTGCTGCATCTCGTGGACTTCGCGCCCTTTGATGACACTGTCGACCCGGTGGCACAGGCGAAGGCCATTGTGGCGGAACTCAAGAAGTACGATGAAGGGTTGTACTCCAAGCCACGATGGATCGTGCTCAACAAGGTCGACATGGTGCCGCCTGAGGAGCGAGACAAGCGCGTGAAGGACTTTATCAAGCGGTTGAAGTGGAAAGGCCCGGTGTTCCAAATATCTGCGCTGACGCGCGAGGGCTGCGAGCCCCTTGTCCATGAGGTGTATCGCTGTCTCTCCGCGGTCCGCCAGGAGCAGGTTGCCGAGCCCGATCCCCGCTTTGGTATGGCGGTGGATGGGGGGCGCTCGTGATAAACGAGGTGTTGCGCCATGCTCGGCGCCTGGTCGTCAAGGTCGGCTCCAGCTTGGTTACCAACGAAGGGCGCGGTCTTGACGCCGAGGCGGTAGGCACGTGGTGTCGCCAGATGGCCATGCTAGCGGCCCAGGGTCGGGAGGTCATCATGGTGTCCAGTGGTGCGGTGGCCGAAGGCATGAAGCGCCTAGGTTGGAGCGCCCGGCCCAAGGAGCTGCACGAGTTGCAGGCGGCCGCTGCGGTAGGCCAGATGGGTCTGGCGCAAATCTACGAGTCCAAGCTGCATGAGCACGGAATGCGTAGCGCGCAGGTGCTACTGACCCATGCGGACTTGGCTGATCGCGAGCGCTACCTGAATGCCCGTTCCACGCTGCTCACGCTGTTGCGCCTGCGGGTGATTCCAGTCATCAACGAGAACGACACCGTCGTCAACGACGAGATCAAGTTCGGCGACAACGACACCTTGGGTGCACTCGTTGCGAACTTGGTGGAAGCTGATGCGCTCGTCATCCTCACCGACCAGAAAGGCCTTTATTCCGCCGATCCGCGGCGCAATCCCGAGGCCCGTTTCATCCATGAGGCGCAAGCGGGGGATCCGCAGCTGGAGCAGATGGCGGGCGGGGCGGGTTCGAGCATTGGCAGAGGCGGCATGATTACCAAGGTTCTGGCTGCCCGCCGCGCGGCGCGTAGCGGTGCCAGTACCGTTATCGCCTGGGGGCGCGAGCTGGATGTTCTTGTACGCCTGGCGGCTGGCGAAGGCATCGGAACGGCGCTCATCGCGCCCACGCAGAAGATGGCAGCGCGCAAGCAGTGGATGGCCGATCACCTGCAGTTGCGCGGCACTCTCGTCGTGGACGACGGTGCCGCAGTGCAGCTTCGCGACGGTGGCAAGAGCCTGTTGCCTATCGGCGTTGTAGAGGTGCTCGGCGAGTTTCATCGCGGTGACGTCATTGCTGTCCAAACTGTGGCTGGCCGGGAGATCGCGCGGGGCCTCGCCAACTACGCCAGCAGCGAGGCCCGGCTGATTGCGCGTAAGCCTTCCAGCGAATTCGAGCGGTTGCTCGGCTTCAGTGCCGAGCCGGAAATGATCCACCGCGACAACCTCGTCCTGAGCTAGCCGGACGGGCAGGAAATCGAGCAGTCCCGCGGAGCTTTAACCTGGCGGGCCCTTCGGCTTTCCCGCCATAGGAATGGCGGTTTCCGGTGTGGGGACGTGTCGATCGTGAGGCTCGCGCGGAACGGCATGGTCCTCGTCGCGGTAGTGTGGCCGCATGCCGGAGCGCAGGTATCGGTTGTGATGGTTGCCACGCGGCAGGAAGCGAGCCAGCTCCGTCAGCGCCATCTGGTAGACACCGCGCTTGAACTCGATGACAACTTCGAGGGGGACCCAGTAGTCGTTCCAACGCCAAGCGTCGAACTCGGGGTGGTTGGTCGCGCGTAGATTCATGTCAGTGTCGCGACCGGTGAGTTGCAGCAGAAACCAGATCTGCTTCTGGCCCCGATAGTGGCCGCGTGCATCGCGGCGGATGAAGTGATCCGGGACCTCGTAGCGTAGCCAATCGCGGGTCCGCGCGATGATGCGCACATGCTCGGGGGATAGCCCCACTTCCTCGTGGAGCTCCCGGTACATCGCCTGCTCGGGCGTTTCGCCGTACTTGATGCCCCCTTGCGGGAACTGCCAGGAATGAGTTCGGATCCGTTTGCCCCAGAACACCTGGTTTTTGTGGTTGAGCAGGATGATGCCGACGTTGGGTCTGAACCCTTCACGGTCGAGCATAATCAACCCCAAAATCTCGTTGAAACGATTATTGCACCGGTGTGTCGGGAATCAACCCCTCGGGAGGAGATCCCGCGGCGCACCGGTGACATGCGACCGCTCCTTTGCATGAAAGCCTCCCAGTTCTTCATTTCCACGCTCAAGGAAGCGCCCGCTGACACCGAGGTGGTGAGTCACAAGCTGATGATGCGCGCAGGCATGATCAAGCGTTTGGGTGCCGGCATCTACAGCTACATGCCGCTCGGTTTGCGCGTCATCCGAAAGATCGAGACGATCATTCGCGAAGAGATGAACCGCGCCGGGGCCGTGGAGTTGCTGATGCCGGTGGTGCAGCCGGCTGAGCTCTGGCAAGAAACGGGTCGCTTCGAGAAGATGGGCCCGGAGCTCTTGAGAGTGAAGGACAGGCATGACCGCGATTTCGTCATCCAGCCCACCAGCGAAGAGGTCATCACCGACATCGCGCGCCAGGAGTTGCGCAGCTATCGACAGCTGCCTCGCAACTTCTATCACATCCAAACCAAGTTCCGCGACGAGCGTCGGCCGCGCTTCGGCGTGATGCGTGGTCGTGAATTTACGATGAAGGACGCCTACTCCTTCGATCGCGACGAAGCTGCCGCCTCGAAAAGTTACGAGGCCATGTACCAAGCCTACGTGCGCATCTTTCAGCGCATGGCACTTCGTTTCCGCGCTGTCGCGGCCGATACGGGTGCGATTGGCGGCGACCTGTCGCATGAGTTCCAGGTGATCGCCGACACCGGCGAGGATGCCGTCGTCTACACGCTCGAGTCGGACTACGCCGCCAACATCGAACTGGCTGAGGCTTTGCCGCTGCTATCGGAGCGCGCGGCGCCGACGTCTCACATGGAGAAGGTTTTCACACCCGGCAAGAGCACATGTGAGGAAGTGGCACAGTTGCTCGGGGTGCCGCTGGAACGCACGGTGAAATCTCTCGTCATCGCGACGGACGAGAAGAACGCGGCCGGGGATGTGCAGGGCACCATCATCTGGCTCCTGCTGGTGCGAGGCGATCATGCGCTCAACGAGGTCAAGGCGGGCAAGGTGCCGGGCCTCAAGGACGGTTATCGTTTCGCCGACGCGGCGGAGATCGAAGAGCACTTCGGCTGCAAACCGGGGTATCTCGGACCGATGGGTGCGCGCAAGCCCGTGAAGGTGGTGGCCGACCGCACGGTGGCCCTGATGAGCGACTTCATCTGTGGTGCCAATGAGGCGAACTTTCACCTCACCGGCGTGAACTGGGGGCGTGATCTGCCCGAGCCCGAAGTCGTGGCCGATATCCGCAATGTCGTGGAAGGTGATCCGTCGCCCGACGGCAAGGGGCGCTTGGCGATCCAGCGAGGCATCGAAGTCGGGCATGTGTTCTTCCTGGGTACCAAGTACTCGCGGGCGATGAACGCTACCTACCTCGACGAGAACGGCAAGCCTCAGCTCATGCAGATGGGGTGCTACGGGATTGGCGTGACGCGGATCGTCGGTGCGGCCATCGAGCAGAACCATGACGAGAAGGGAATCATCTGGCCCGATCCGCTCGCGCCCTTCACCGTGGTGATTTGCCCCATCGGCTACGACCGTTCCCGGGAAGTCAGGGCGGCTGCCGATCGCCTACATGAAGCGCTGGTAGCGACGGGCGTGGACGCGATGCTCGATGATCGCGGGGAGCGGCCGGGCGCCATGTTCGCGGACTGGGAACTGGTCGGCGTGCCGCATCGCGTGGTGATTTCGGAACGCGGACTGAAGGATGGCAAGGTGGAGTACCAGGGCCGTCGCGATGCCGAAGCCACGGCTGTGCCCGTCGCCGAAATCGAGCCGTTCATCCGCGCCCGCTTGGGCGCGTGACATATTGCCGGCCGTGCGCGTCCAAGTGCTGGAACCCTGTGCGGAAAGGGCGGCCCAAGCTGGCCGTGCGGCACAGGAGCGATTTCCGTTGGACCCGTCCATTAGCTATCATCCCCCCGAGCTTTCGAATCACGGCAGACGCCGTAGGGGACTGGCGGTTAGTGCACTGGCGGGTTGGTCCGGGCTGCTGTGGTTGCCAGCCGCACACGCCGGACGCCAGGCCGAGGAGCCCTTGGCCGACTCGGTGCGTTCGGCGCTCGCTGCCGCGGTTGGGAACAGTGCGCCGCCCAAGCCTACCTTCGTGAGCACCGAGGCTCGGCTGGACTACCTCCGTTGGCTGGGCGAGATGAGTGGGCGCCTTCGCCGTCGGCACCGTGACGATATGACCCGCGACGAGTTCCTCGAGACCGTCTGGTACGAAAGCAAGCGCGCAGGGTTGGAGACGGCGCTGGTACTGGGCTTAATCCAGGTGGAAAGCGGCTTCCGCAAGTACGCAGTCAGCCCCGTGGGTGCGCGCGGTTACATGCAGGTGATGCCGTTCTGGGCCCGCCTTATCGGCAACGGCGATGCGGCATCGCTGTTCCACATGCAGACCAACCTGCGCTTTGGTTGCGTGATCCTGCGCCACTACCTGAACATCGAACGTGGTGACCTGTTCATGGCGCTCGGGCGCTACAACGGCAGCCGTGGGCGGTCCGAGTATCCGAACATGGTCTTCGCCGCTCGCAGGCCCTGGGAGTACCGCTTGACCACACAGGTCTGAACCGCTACAGCCCCTCCCAGCGGTGAGGGATGGCTGCTTCCACTCCGATGAGCGCGAGCACGCGCTCCACGGTGTCGCGCACGATCTCGTCGATGCTCTGGGGCCGGTGATAGAAGGCCGGCAGCGGCGGAAAGATCACGCCGCCCATTTCCGTGACGGCGGTCATGTTGCGCAGATGCGCGAGGTTGAGCGGCGTCTCCCGCACCAACAGCACCAGCCGGCGACGCTCCTTGAGCGTTACGTCAGCCGCCCTGGTAAGCAGGTTGTCCGACAGGCCGTGGGCTATTGAGGCCAGTGTCTTCATCGAGCATGGGGCGACGACCATCGCGTCGGCCAGAAACGACCCGCTCGCGATGGCGGCGCCGACATCGGACGGGCTGTACGCCACATCTGACAACTCTTCGAGCGCCTTGCGGTCCAGCCCGAGTTCGTGGTGGACGCTCAACACGCCCGCCGGGCTGACGATCAGATGCGTCTCACGGCGCGCAGCGCGCAGCCGCTCCAGCAGGCGTACGGCATAGATGGCGCCTGTGGCGCCGGTCACGCCAACCAACACGCGCGCAGCAGGCGCAGCCATTGGCCTCAGCCCTCGGCGCCCAGCAAGTGCTGCAGTTCTCCGGCCTGATACATCTCCATCATGATGTCGGACCCGCCAATGAACTCGCCCTTGACGTACAGCTGCGGGATGGTCGGCCAGTTGGCGTACTCTTTGATGCCCTGGCGTACCTCATCGTCCTCCAGCACGTTGACCGTTTTGAGGTCGTCCACGCCGCAGGCTTTGAGGACCTGCACGGCACGCCCTGAGAAGCCGCACATGGGGAACTGCGCCGTGCCCTTCATGAAGAGCACCACGCGGTTGGAAGTCACGAGGTCATGGATGCGTTTCTGAACGTCGCTCATGGGTTGGGACGGCCCGGGGAGGCCGAGGGATACTGGACACCCGACGTTATACGGCAAAGCAGCGTCGCTCCCTGCGACCCTGGTACTGCCACATGCGGATGTTGTGCAAGCAGCGCCCATGCATTCGGCGGGCGCAGTGCCGTTCCCAAATTAACTGGGCCGCCCCAAGTTTCCGTGTCCCCCCTCGCCGGGGCTGGGCGCAGCCGGCCCTGCGGCTCGCTCAGAACGTATACGAGACGCTGAGTTGCAGCAGGGGGGACAGCCTCATTTCCCGCAGTGCATCGTCCAGGTTCTGTTGGCCGACGATGGAATGCCCCAGCTTCACCGACGAGCCGGACTGCGCGCCGACAAGGCCGAAGTCAGCGCTAAAGCCCCATCCGCTTTTCCCGTACAGCCCCGTGTAGCCCACGCCCACATACGGCGCGGCACCGGACTCCTGGGGATCGGCAACGAAACTGCCCCATGAGCTTGCGTTGTGGTGCTCGACGTTGAGTACGCGGCCGCCTTGGCCGACCGAGAACAGCCCTGCTGACCGGGTGCCGAGCAGGACACCGCTCGTTGCGCGGAAGCCCCCGGTGTCACCGAGCCGGGACAAGGGGCGGGTGAAGTAGTAGTCACCGAGGACGGTCAGGCCGGCGACGCCGCTGTCGGTGCGCAAGGCATCGTGGGGCACAAGAGGCATGGTGGTCAGGAACGACAGCCGGGCCTGCCACCGCGGCCAAGCGCCGTCCTTGGCCCGCAGGCCGTCTCCTTCCACCGACCACGTGCTTGTAGTACCGAGGATCGCCGCGGCGACCAGAATCCACCGTGCTGATTGCATGACCAACTCCCCAACAGTTTCTTGCTTGGGAGGGGCCGGCTGGAGGGCCGGTCCCGTGTTTGATGCTACGCCGCGGTCGAAGTTTTGTGTGTGCGATACGGGCGCTTCGTATCGCTTTCGTATCGGTTGCCGAGGCGTGTGGGGGCGGGGGGATGGAGCAAGCGGCGCAGCGCGCGGCTCAGGGGCGTCTCGCGCCGGTGCAGCGTTCGATGCCGGCGAGATCACGTCGGGATTGCACGTCGGCGAAACCGGCATCGTGCAGAAGCGCCCGCACTGCGCCAGCCTGGTCGTGACCGTGCTCGAACAGCAGCCAGCCGCCGGAATACAAGTGGGCGCCGGCCCCGGCCACGATACGTTCGATGTCCTCAAGTCCATGAGGGCCCGCGACCAGCGCGCTGCGGGGCTCGTAAGAGAGACTGGCCAGGTGTGGGTCGGACGCAGCGATGTACGGCGGATTGGACAGGGCCAGGTGGAAAAGGTCGCCACTGAGCGCGCCCCACCAGTCGCCGGGACGGAGCGCCACCGGCAGCCCCAGGCGATCGGCATTGCGGCGGGCCACTTGTAGCGCCGCAGGGCTCGTGTCGGTGGCCATCACTTGCGCTGCGGGGTAGCCGCGAAGGACCGACAGCGCAATGGCGCCACTCCCTGTGCCCAAATCCACGACCCGCGGTGACAAGACCGCGCTCAGTGGGCCGCCGAGCAGTTCCAGGCCCCAATCCACGAGGGTCTCGGTGTCCGGCCGCGGGACCAGCACATTGGCGCCCACCTCGAACGTCAGCCCGTGAAACTCCTTCTCCCCAACGAGATAGGCCAGCGGCTCCCCGGCGGAGCGCCGAGCGAGGAGGGCCTGGAAGGCCTCGGACTGCCCATCGGTAAGTGGGTGATCGCCATGCGCGATGAGCCAGGTACGGGTGCGGGTCAATTCGCAGGCGAGGAGCAGCAGCGCGTCCAGCCGCTCGACACCGCGTGCGCGCGCTTGGGCCAGCGCCTCGTCGACGGTCATGCGTCGCCGCTTTCGAGGGTGGCAAGCTGCTCGGCCGCACGTGCTGCCTGCAGGGAATCGAGCACCTCGTCGAGATCGCCGTCGAGGACGAACTGCAGCTTGTAGAGCGTCAGGTTGATGCGATGGTCGGTGACTCGGCCCTGCGGGAAGTTGTAGGTGCGGATCCGGTCGCTGCGGTCGCCGCTGCCGACCAGCCCCTTGCGCGTGGCCGCTTCGCGCGCCGTACGCTCGGCTCGCTCGCGATCGCGCAGTCGTGCCGTTAGCACGGCCATGGCCTTGGCCTTGTTGCGGTGCTGCGACCGTTCGTCCTGGCACTCGGCCACCATCCCGGTGGGCAGGTGCGTGATACGGATCGCGCTGTCGGTCTTGTTGATGTGTTGCCCGCCGGCGCCGCTGGCGCGGAACGTGTCGATGCGCAGTTCTGCCGGGTTGAGCTGCACCTCTTCCGCCTCATCAGGTTCGGGCAGAACCGCGACGGTGCATGCGCTGGTGTGGATACGACCTTGCGTTTCTGTGGCCGGTACGCGCTGCACGCGGTGCCCGCCGGACTCAAAACGTAGCCGCCCGTATGAGCCATCGCCCTCGATGCGGAACACCACCTCCTTGTAGCCGCCCAGATCGGACAGGCTCTCCGACATGACCTCGGCCCGCCATCCCCGGCGCTCGGCATAGCGGAGATACATCCGGGCGAGATCCGTCGCGAAGAGCGCGGACTCGTCCCCGCCAGTGCCGGCGCGGATCTCGAGGAAGGCATTGCGCGCATCCTCGGGGTCGCGGGGCAACAGCGCTGTCTGCAGCTCCAGGTGGAGTCGGTCGAGGTCCGCCTGCGCCTGCGCTACTTCTTCCTGCGCCATTTCCGCCATGTCCGGGTCGCTCAGCATCTCCCGCGCACCGACGAGGTCGTGTTCGCGCTGCTCATAGCGGCGATACCGCTCGACCACGCCGGTGACCTCGGCGTGCTCCCGCGTGAGCTCACGAAAGCGCTTCATGTCCGATGCAACGGCGCCGTCGGCCAGCGTGGCGTCGAGCTCGGACAGCCGGAGCTCAAGGCGTTGGAACTGTTGGCGTAGGGAATCTTTCATCGGGTCTTCAGGCTGTCTGTCGCGTTCGAGGCAATGAGGCGGCAGCGATGATGGAATGGCGCGGCAAGGCCGCGGCCTCGGCCGCTAACGCCCGCCGTCAGTGGGGCTGCGCGACGCGCCGCGCAGGAAGAGGCGCGACACCGTATGCGCCAGCTGCGCTCGCTGTTCGGCGTCGGCGGCGTGCAGTTCGGCAAGCGTGCCGTGCAGCATCTTCTGGGTGAGCCCACGGGACAACGCTTCCAGCACGGTGTCCAGGTCTTCTCCCTTGGCAAAAAGCTTTCGTGCGCGACCGATCTCGACGGCTCGCCAGTCGTCGACCTGGGCATTGAGCGCCTGGATCAGCGGCACGGTCACGCGCTGGTCCAACCAGTGCACGAAGCCTTGCACGCCCGTTTCGATGATCGCTTCCGCCTGTGCGACCGCCGCTTGGCGCTTCTCGCCGGCTGTTTGCACCAGTGCTGACAGGTCATCCACGGTGTACAGGTAGACGTCGTGCAGTCGAGCCACCTCGGGTTCGATGTCGCGCGGCACGGCAAGATCCACCACGAACACCGGCCGGTGACGTCGCACCTTCAGCGCCCTCTCCACTGCTCCGAGCCCGATGATGGGCAGCGAGCTCGCCGTGCAGGAAATGATCACATCGAACTCGGCCAGACGCAGCGTGAGGTCGGCCAGGCGCAATGCTTCTGCACCGAAGCGGCCTGCGAGCTTTTCGCCGCGCTCCAGCGTGCGGTTGGCGACGGCCATCGCGCGGGGCTGGCGTGCCGCGAAGTGCGTGGCCACGAGCTCGATCATCTCGCCCGCGCCGACGAAAAGCACCTTCAGCTCGCGCAGGTCTTCGAACAGCTGAGATGCCAGACGGACAGCCGCGGCGGCCATGCTGATGGAATGCGTGCCGATCTCGGTGGAACTGCGCACCTCCTTGGCGACCGCGAATGACCGCTGGAAGAGCTGGTGCAGGGTGGTGCCCAGCGTGCCGGCGTGATCGGCCTCGCGTACTGCCTGCTTCATTTGCCCCAGGATCTGGGGCTCGCCCAGCACCATGGAATCGAGACCGCTGGCCACGCGGAACGCGTGGCGGGCGGCTGCTCCGTCTTGAAGCACGTACGTGTGTTCGCGCAAGGTATGGCCGGCTACGCCCCCGACATCCGCCAGCCAGTCCACCGCAGGCGCGACCAGCATGGCGGCCTCGCCGGGCGTGCCGGCTACGTAGAGCTCGGTGCGGTTGCAGGTGGAGACGAGGGCGGCCTCGGGCGCGCGCTGGACCCGCTGACGAAACGCACGCAAGGCGGGAGCCAGCTGCTCGGTGGCGAACACAAAACGACCGCGCAGATCCAGCGGCGCGGTCGTGTGGTTCAGTCCGAGGGTCAGCACGCTCATGTTGCGAATTATAAAATTCGCGTGCATTCAAGGACTTGAGTGACGGCGTAGGTGCGGCGGGCTGGCTGATGCCGTTCAGGTCCGCCTGTCTTCCTTTATCGGATCTACTTTGGACCTGCTTGGCGCCCTTTGGCATGTATTCAATTTCTTCGCGCCTGCCGCAGGTACCGGCCTGATCGCCTCACTGCTGGCCAAGCTGTTGTGGAACAGGGCGCTCAAGGGCGCGACATGGTGGCGGTTGGCCCGTTGGGCCATGGCCTGCGCAGCGCTGGCTTCGATTGGCGGACTTGTGATGTTCGGACACGACGCCAAGATGGCGACCTACGCCACCATGGTGGTTGCGTGCGCGTTGAGCCTGTGGTGGGTAGGCTTCGGCCCCGGACGCCGCTGATCTGCCGGCGCGCGGTGGGTCACGCGGTTTCGCCGTGGCCCTCGATCAACACCAATTCTGCCCGCAGAGAGTGCGCGTACGCCTGCGTGATGGTCACGTCGACCATCTGTCTGACCAAATTCGCGCGGCCCTTGAAATTCACGATGCGGTTGCACTCGGTGCGGCCCATGAGCTCACTAGGGTCGCGCCGGGAGGGCCCTTCGACCAGGATGCGCTGCACGCTTCCCACGAGTGAGTCACTGATACGGCGTGCGTTGGCCTCGATCACCGCCTGCAACTGCTGCAGGCGCTTGAGCTTGGTTTCTTCCGGCGTGTCGTCGGCGAGCGCGGCCGCAGGTGTGCCGGGACGCGGGCTGAACACGAAGCTGAAGCTGGCGTCGAAGCCGACGTCGTCAATGAGCTTCATGGTCTTGGCGAAGTCGTCCTCCGTCTCGCCGGGGAAGCCAACAATGAAGTCGGTGGACAGCCGGATGTCTGGACGCACCATGCGCAGGCGACGAACGATGCTTTTGTATTCCATGGCGGTGTAGCCGCGCTTCATCGCCATGAGGATGCGGTCGCTGCCGTGCTGCACCGGCAGGTGCAGGTGGTTTACCAACTGGGGCACGCGGGCGTAGACGTCGATCAGTCGCTGCGTGAACTCGTTGGGGTGGCTGGTGGTGTAGCGAATGCGCTCCAGCCCGGGAATGCCCGAGAGGTAATCGAGCAGCAGGGCGAAGTCTGCGGTGTCCGCAGTTTCGCCCATGCTGCCTCGGTAGGCGTTGACGTTCTGGCCGAGCAGCGTCACTTCCTTGACGCCTTGGTCGACGAGGCCGACCACCTCCTGCAGTACATCGTCGATGGGGCGCGAGACTTCCTCGCCGCGCGTGTACGGCACCACGCAGTAGCTGCAATACTTGGAACACCCTTCCATGATCGACACGAAGGCGGTGGCGCCTTCGACGCGGGCCGGAGGGAGGTGGTCGAACTTCTCGATTTCCGGGAAGCTGATGTCGACCTGTTGCCGGCGCTGCTCGCGCCGCCGCGCCAGGAGCTCCGGCAGGCGATGCAGCGTCTGCGGGCCGAACACCACGTCCACGTAGGGCGCGCGTTCGATGATGGCTGCGCCCTCCTGGCTTGCGACGCAGCCACCCACGCCGATCATGGCGCCGCGCGCCTTCAGGTGCTTCACGCGGCCCAGGTCGCTAAACACCTTCTCCTGCGCCTTCTCGCGCACCGAACAAGTGTTGAACAGGATGAGGTCGGCCTGCTCGACATCGCTGGTTGGCTCGTAGCCTTCGGCGGCACGCAGTACATCGGCCATCTTGTCCGAGTCGTACTCGTTCATCTGGCACCCGAAGGTCTTGATGTAAACCTTCTTCATGGCTTGGTCCAGACTTGAGCGACGGGGTCGAAGCTCCACGTCTGCGCCTGGGCAGCAGTGGTGGGCCAGGGCTGCCGGGCGGCTTCCTCGGGCGTGAGGATCCAGACGTTCTGGATCAGCCCTTGAGGATCGAGCGTGTAGTGCACCAGCAGCTTCGCGCCGATGACGCTTGCCGATACCTGGAGCATGTTGTTCTGACCCCGAATACGGGCGCCGGGAGCCAACCGTGCCGGCTGGTCGTTGAGCACGGCTTCTGGGGCCTGCTGGATGACGAGGGAACCGCGCAGCGCCTGCGGCGGAAAGCTGCGCTGCTGAGCGGCGGCGGGAGCGACGAGGCAGGCGGCCGCCAGGATGTAAAGGGCACAGCGGTACATGGTGTGGATCCAGTGGCTGTTGCGGCAGTGACGATGGCACAAGCAAGAACGGCCCCGATCCGGGGCCGTTCTTTTGCAGTCATTCTGGTGGCGCTTCAGGGACTCGAACCCCGGACCTGCGGATTATGATTCCGTCGCTCTAACCGACTGAGCTAAAGCGCCTGAAGCCCGTGAGTATAGCGTGGCATGTTGGCTGCTCGTCCACTTTCACACGACTGGCTTCTATCCACGCATGTTCAGTTTCTTCAAAAAGAAGACGCCGGCCGCGCCTGCTCCTTCGACCGCTGCGCAAGCAGCCTCGCCCGCACCGGCTTCATCCACCATGGAGCGCACGTGGCGCGACAAGCTGGGCTTGGGCTCGGCCTCCCAGGCTGGGCCTATCCCAGCGGCGGGGCCTGCGGCCCTTGCGCCGGATCGTGACAGCTTGGCAGCCCCGGCGGCTCAATTGCCGGCGGTGGCGCCTTCGCAGGCGTCTCGTGTGCACGAACTCAACCAAGCACCAGAGCCCGAGCCACGGTCGTCCGCCGAGATGCCGCAGCGCACGGGCTGGATCCATCGTTTGCGAGCTGGGTTGCGCAAGACGGGCTCGAGCATCGCGCAGGTCTTCACTGGCGCCCAGATCGACGAGACGCTGTACGAGGAACTGGAGTCCGCCTTGCTGATGGCCGATGCCGGCGTGAAGGCGACCCAGTTCCTGCTCGATGACCTCAGGCGCCGCGTCAAGGAGGCCCGCACGACGGATGCGATGGCGGTGAAAAGTCTCCTGGCCGATGCCATCGCCGACCTCTTGCGGCCTCTGGAGAAGCAGCTCTGCATTGGCGAAGCGACGCCGACGGTGATCATGGTGGTGGGTGTGAACGGTGCCGGCAAGACCACCAGCATCGGCAAGCTCACGCGGCATTTGGCCGAGGAAGGGGAGCGGGTGCTGCTCGCAGCGGCTGACACCTTCCGCGCTGCTGCACGGGAGCAACTTGCGGTGTGGGCGGGACGCAATAACGTGGAGATCGTCAGCCAGGAGGGCGGTGATCCCTCGGCCGTCACCTACGACGCCGTGGTTGCCGGGCGTGCCCGCGGCTGCGGTGTGGTGATCGCCGACACGGCAGGCCGCCTGCCCACGCAGCTGCACCTGATGGAGGAGCTCAAGAAGATCAAGCGGACCATCGGCAAGGCGCAGGACGGCGCGCCCCACGAGGTGTTGCTGGTGGTGGATGGCAACACCGGGCAGAACGCACTCGCACAGGTCAAGGCCTTCGACGATGCGCTGCAACTGACCGGCTTGGTCGTCACCAAGCTCGACGGCACCGCCAAGGGCGGCGTGCTCGCGGCCATTGCGCGCGAACGGCCGGTTCCGGTGTACTTCATCGGCGTGGGCGAGAAGCTGGAAGACCTGGAAACGTTCGACGCGCGCGAGTTCGCCAACGCGCTGCTGGGCTGAATCGGCAGTTGGCGTGTCAGCGCAAAGGACGTTGGCTCGACTCCAGGCGCTGGCGCTCGGCGCCGGCAAGCGGTGCGGAGGCGGAGTCGAGGTCGTCGAACCACGTCGATGGGGGTGGCTCCCGCAGGCCCATCGGCTCCTCTTCGTGTGCGCCATCCAGGCCGGCGATCGCGGAACCGGTGGTCAAGCCGCTCGCCTGAACGTGTGCCGCCGTGGGCTGGAAATCGGCCGGCGCCGATCCGGGGAGGATGGCTTCGCGTACCGCATCGGCCGAGGGCAGGGCGGACGCGCGCCAGACGTGCACCGGGATCTCCGAGGCTCTCAGCACGCGAATCATGCGATCACGCCGGTGCTGGGCACGGCTACCCGGAACGTCATCCTCGCGAGCGATCTCGATGGCGGCCAGCACTTGTGAATGGCGATCGCAGACCACCAGGTCGACATGCAGCCGACCCACACGTCGCAGCCACTCTGAGTACGAGTTGCGAGTGGGGACCTTGATGAAGCGATGCAAGGGCACTTGCGCCAGCACCATGCGGCCAGGCAGCGCCAGCCTCAGGAGTTCGTAGGCCTCACGCTCGCCTTGAGCGAGCACCCGGGTTGCCGAAGGCGGCCACGCGGTCAGGGTGTCGAGGTTGCTGGTGCCGTGGCTCGGTGCAGCCCGCAAGCGCCAGACCCACCAGCCGAGCAGTGCCATGAGGCCCGGAACGAAAGCGATGAGCAGTATGGTCAAGGCGGGGACTGCGAACGGCGGTCCGGCGAACATAGCTGGGCCGGACGGTGTCGGTCAATCTGTATGACGTCGCGGCGTCCGGTTCGGAAGGTGCGTGTGCCGCGTCCCGTTGAAAAAGTCACGCCTCAGCGCGGGCCGGGGAAGCCTTTCATGGCGCCCATGCGCCGCATCATCTTCATCATGCCGCCGCCCTTCATCTTTTTCATCATGTCGCGCATCTGCTCGAACTGGTTGAGCAGGCGGTTCACTTCCTGGACCTGAACGCCAGCGCCGGCCGCGATGCGGCGCTTGCGCGTGGCCTTGATGAGCTCGGGCTTGCGTCGCTCCAGCGGAGTCATCGAACAAATGATGCCTTCCATGCGGCGCACATCGCGCTCGGCGCGGTCCATGTCGACTGCGCCTGCCTTGGCGGTCACCTCCGTGGGCAGCTTGTCCATGAGCCCGGACAGGCCGCCCATCTTCTTCATCTGGGAGATCTGAGACAGAAAATCGTTGAGGTCGAAGGCACTGCCGGACTTGACCTTCTCCGCAAGCTTCTGGGCCGCGGCCATGTCGACGCCTTTGGTGACCTCCTCGACCAGCGCCACGATGTCGCCCATGCCGAGGATCCGGCCCGCATGGCGCTCGGCGTCGAACACCTCCAGGCCGTCGATCTTCTCGCTCACGCCGGCGAACTTGATCGGTGCGCCGGTGACCTGGCGCACGGACAGCGCCGCGCCGCCACGCGCATCGCCGTCCATCTTGGTGAGCACGATGCCGGTGAGCGGCAGCGCCTCCTTGAACGCACGTGCGGTGTTCACCGCGTCCTGGCCCTGCATGGCGTCAACGACGAAGAGCGTCTCGACCGGCTTGAGCGCGGCATGCAGGTCGGCAACCTCCTTCATCATCGCTTCGTCGATCGCAAGGCGGCCCGCGGTATCGACAAGCAGCACGTCGAAGTAGTGCCGGCGCGCGTGATCGAGCGCGGCCATGGCGATGGCTGCCGGCTGGTCGGTCGCGCTGGAGGGGAACCACTCCGCGCCGGCCTGCTTCGTGACCGTCTTCAGCTGCTCGATGGCAGCGGGGCGGTATACGTCGGTGGAGACCGTGAGCACCTTCTTCTTGCGCTTTTCGATCAGGTGCTTGGCGAGCTTGGCGGTCGTCGTGGTCTTGCCTGCGCCTTGCAAGCCGGCCATGAGGACCACGGCTGGCGGCTGGGCCGCTAGGTTGAGGTCCGCGACACCCTCGCCCATGGTCGCTGCGAGTTCCCGATTGACGATGCCGACCAGCGCCTGGCCTGGCGAGAGCGAGCCGACCACTTCGGCGCCCAGCGCCTTGTCCTTGACGCGCGCGATGAAGTCGCGCACCACGGGCAGGGCCACGTCGGCTTCGAGCAGCGCCATGCGCACTTCCCGCAGCATGTCCTGCACATTGGACTCGGTGATGCGCGCCTGTCCGCGCATCGTCTTGACGAGGCGGCTCAGCCGTTCGGTGAGTGTGGAAGCCATGTGGATGTGCGGCCCTTAGAGGATGTGGCAGCAGGCGCTGCGCAGGGGACGCGAAAGTACACTTCGCGAATGATTCTATCTTTGGGTCCTGCCCCCGCATGGGTGCTGCCCGGGGCACTGGCGTTGGCGGCTTATGCGGCGGTGGCCATGCTGCCCCAACGCACGGCGGCCGCGCTGCGCGGAATGCTGCTGGTGGCGTGGCTGGCCCACGCAGTGTCCATCGCACTGGATGCGGCCGGGGCTGGCTTGCCGGGAGGCGGAGCACGCTTCGGGTTTGCGCCGGCACTGTCGGTCACGCTGTGGCTGGTCATTGCGGTTTACATGATCGAGAGCCGTTTCATGCCGCTGGCAGGTGTGCAGCGCACGCTGGCCATGCTCGGTGCCGGGTCGGTGTTGCTGGCGCTGCTCTTTCCCGGTGAGCTCCGACCGCAGGTGCTCTCGCGATGGGCGCCGTTGCACTGGGTCATGGGCATTGCGTCCTATGGTCTGTTCGGTGCGGCGGTACTGCACGCGGCCTTGCTGAGCCGTGCTGATCGCCAGATGCGACAACTGCCGCAGCGCGCGATGGCGACGGAGGGCACAAGCCTGCCGCTGCTGCGGCTCGAGCGCCTTACTTTCCGCTTCGTCAGTGCCGGCTTTGCCGTGCTGACCGCGGCCCTGGCGCTCGGCTGGTGGCATGCCAAGCCATGGCAATGGGATCACAAAACGGTGTTGTCCATGCTGGGCTGGGGCGTTTTTGCGGCACTGCTCGTCGGGCGACGCATCTTCGGGTGGCGTGGTCCGCTCGCAACGAGGTGGTTGTATGCGGGTGCCGTGTTGCTGCTGCTGGCCTACGTCGGCTCGCGCTTCGTGTTCGAAGTGGTTTTGCACCGTACGCCGGTCGTCTAGTTGATGAAGTACCTCCTCGTGATCCTCGTCGTGCTGCTGGTGGTGTGGCTCGCGCGTAGCGGTCGCCGGGTGCTCCCGCCTTCGACTGGTGGTGAGCGGCGCAGGCCGGCGTCAGCAGTGCGCCAGGACATGGTGGCGTGTGCCCAATGCGGACTGCACTTGCCACGCGACGAGGCATTGCCGGGACGCGGAGGCTTGTTCTGCGGCGAGGCGCACCGGGCAGCCTACGAAAAGGCGCATCCTCCGTCATGACCATGAGACCCGAAGGCGGTCCGCCGGGCCGCGTGGAGCGACGCTCCAAGGAGCGACCGCCCGCCACGGAAGAGTCCTGGTTCGGTGCTTTCGGCGTGTCGGGGGACACTACCCCAGCCGACTCGCTGGATGAGCCCGAGTCGCGCTACGACGGCGGCCTAGCCGGAGCGGCGGCGATGACGCCGGACTCCCGCTTCATGTCGCGCCAGGCACGGCGCATCGTGACCTCCGGGCAGACGGCCTTCGACCGTATCTATCGCGCGTTTCTCGGCGCGCGAGCGGCGCTCGGTGTGGCACTTATCCTCACCGTGGCGGCAGCGGGCGTGTTCGGCGGACGGGCGACGTACGCGGTGGCCATCCTGAGTGTGGGCTACGCGGCGCTCGCGCTCGGCATGTGGCTGCTGCCGCAATTCCGCCGCAATGTACAACCGCACGATCTGGCACGAATCGGTGGCGAGCAATGGCTGCTGACCATCGGCGTCGACATCGTGTGCTTCACCGCGCTGCACCTGCTGTCATCGTCGTCGAGCTTCAACTACGTGGCGCTGCTGGTGCTTCCTGTGCTCATGGCAGGCGTGCTCACGCCGCGGATGCAGGCGCTCGCCACTTCTGGGGGTGTGGCGCTGGCGCTGCTGGGCATTGCCTGGCTCGCGGTGTTGCGGGGCGGCGAGGCAACGACGCTGATGACGCAGGCGGGTCTGGCTGGCAGCGGCCTGTTCGTGATCACCATACTCGCGGGCGAACTGGCCGGGAGGCTGGCCCGCGAGGAACTGACGGCCAAGGGGAGTCTGGAGCTGGCACGCCAGCAGGCACAGCTCAATCGGCTGGTCATCGAGGAAATGCAGGACGGCGTGCTGGTGGTCGACAGGCGCGGTCGCGTGCGCACGGCCAACCCGGCGGCACGGCACCTGCTCGCTCCCAGTGGCCTGTGCCGTCCGGCACCTTTTCAGCTTGGCGTCATCGGGGCCTGGAAGGAACTGGTGGAAACCGTGGATCGCGCGTTTGCCGAGGCGGTGTGGCCGGAGGCCGGGCGTGACGTCAAGCTCTCGTTCGATTCCGGCGAGACGCGCGTGCTGCGCGTTCGCATCCGCTTCACTCGTCGGCATGACACGCAGGCAGGCGAGGAACTGTGCGTGCTGCTGCTGGAGGACGTGCGCAACATGGAAGCGCGCACGCGGCAGGAAAAGCTGGCGGCCATGGGCCGCGTGTCGGCGGGCATCGCGCATGAAATCCGCAACCCGCTGGCGGCCATCGCCCAGGCAAACGCGTTGCTGTCCGAGGATGCAACCACGCCCGCACAGCGTCAGCTCACGCAAATGGTCGACGACAACGTGGCGCGCCTGAAGCGCATCGTCGACGACGTGCTGGAGTTCGCACCGGGCCGCGTGGCCGATGCGGGAGTGATCGATGCCGTCGAGCAAGTGGCGGCTGCATGCATGGGGTGGGCGCAGGGGGCGGGTGTATCCCTGGGCGGCGACAGCTCGGTTCGCATCGACCTGCCCGCGGGTCGGCTGGGGGCGGTGTTCGACCCTGATCACCTGCGCCGGGTGCTCATCAACCTGCTCGACAATGGCTATCGGCACTCGAGCAAGAACCCCGGGTCCGTGCAGGTGCGCCTGTCCTCACCTGACGTGGCCACCGTCCGGTTGTCGGTGGCGAGTGACGGGCCTCCCATCCCGCCGGATGTGGAACGTTACCTCTTTGAGCCCTTCTTCTCCACGCGCAGCCGTGGCACCGGGCTGGGCTTGTATATTTGCAGGGAGCTTTGCGAGCGTTACGGAGCGAGCATCGGCTACCGGCTCCGCACCCCGGGTGATCCCACCCGCAATGAATTCAACGTCGTGATGCGCCGCGAGGCTCTCGCCGACCAAGAGGCCTCCTTGCTGACCTGAGCCGCACGCCTGCATGTCGTCCTCCCCCTCCCACTTCAGCCTGCTTGTCATCGACGACGAGCCCGACCTGCGCACTTTGTACGAGCTGACACTGCTGCGTGAGGGCTACGACGTCGAGACCGCCGGCTCCGTGGAAGAGGCATTGCTGCACCTGAAGGACCGTGTCTACAGTGCGGTCATCACCGACATGCGCCTGCCAGACGGTTCAGGCCTGGACGTGCTGCACTGGCTGGAAGAGGGGGGCCGTCGCGAGAAGGCCATCGTCATCACTGCCTATGGATCGGCGGAGAATGCGGTGGAGGCGCTCAAGGCGGGCGCCTACGATTACCTCACCAAACCGGTGGATCTGAAGCAGTTCCGCGCGGTGGTGGCTTCGGCCCTCGGGCGCGCGCCCGCGACCGTGCCGACCATGCTGCCGTCCACACTGCCTTCCGAGAGCGATCGGGGCGCTGCGGTGTCGGCGCCAGCGCGTGCTGCCCGGCCGGTGCCGGTGTCCACACCCGCGACACCGGCCAGCCCGGCCTTGGCCCGCATGGCGGGCAGTTCGTCGGCAATGCAGGATGTGCGATCGCTCGTGGAGAAAGTGGCGCGCAGCATGGCGCCGGTGCTCGTGCAGGGTGAGTCCGGCACCGGCAAGGAGCTGGTGGCGCGCGCGATCCATGAGGTGAGCCCGCGCGGCAGCCAAGCCTTCATTGCCGTGAACTGTGGCGCGATTCCCGAACAGCTGCTCGAGGCTGAGTTCTTCGGCTATCGCAAGGGGGCCTTCACTGGCGCGTCGGAGGACCGTGAGGGCTTCTTCCAGGCGGCCAATGGCGGCACGCTCTTCCTGGACGAGATTGGCGACTTGCCGTTGTCCATGCAGTCCAAGCTGCTGCGTGCCATCCAGGAGCGCTCCGTGCGGCCGGTGGGCGCGGTGACGGAGCAATCGGTCAATGTCCGGCTGTTGAGCGCCACTCACAAGGACCTGGCGGCAGAGGTGCAGGCCGGTCGTTTCAGGCAGGACCTGTACTACCGGCTGAACGTCATCCAGATTCGGGTGCCGCCCCTGCGTGAGCGGTTGGAAGACCTGGCCTTGATCAGCGAGCGGGTGCTGGAGCGCATTGCTCGTGATGCCAGCGTGTCGCCGCCGCCGCGCCTGACGCGCGATGCCCTGGTGCACCTCATGCGCTATCCGTTCCCGGGCAATGTGCGTGAGCTTGAGAACCTGCTGCATCGCGCTGTGGCGTTGTCCGGCGGCGAGACGATCGACGTGTTCGACCTGGGGCTGCCGGAGACTGTGTTCACGGACAGCGCTGCACAGGAACTGGATCTCATCACCGAGAACACGCGTCTCGATCCGGCCATGCTTGCGCCCGAGCCCGCGCCCGCTCCCCCGGCGGTGGCGCCATTGCCGGACGACCTCGCGACCTATCTAGACGAGGTGGAGCGCGAAATCCTGCTGCGCGCGCTGGAGCGCCATCGGTTCAACCGCACCGCTGCCGGGGCGAGCCTGGGCCTATCACTGCGCCAGATGCGCTACCGCATGGCGCGACTGGGAGTGAGCGTGGGCGGCGACAGCTTCGATGGCGATCGCGGGAACTCCTGAAGACGTTGCGCGCTGGAGCGGCGGCTGGTGGGTCGGTGCGCGCCGCTGCGACTCACCGAATTTCGGTCCGCGTCCTGAGGGCACCGAGATCACCCTGGTGGTGATCCATTCCATCAGCCTGCCGCCAGGTGAGTATGGCGGTGACGCCGTGGAACGCCTCTTTACCAACCGGCTCGACTGGGATGCCCATCCCTACTACCAGGGCATCCGTGGGCTGGAGGTCTCGTCGCATTTCTTCATACGCCGCAGTGGTGATGTGGCGCAGTTCGTGTCCTGCGATCAACGCGCCTGGCATGCCGGTGCGTCGTCGTGGCAGGGGCGTGGGAACTGCAACGATTTTTCCGTGGGCATCGAGCTCGAGGGGATTGAGGGCGAGCGCTTCGATCTCCCCCAGTACGAAACGCTCGCATCGCTGCTCCTGACGCTCGCGACGCGCTATCCCATTGCCCACGTGGCCGGCCACGAACACGTTGCGCCAGGCCGGAAGATGGATCCAGGACCTGGCTTCGACTGGCACAAGCTGCAACTGACGTTGCAGTGGCCGTGCACAGCCTTCGCGGCGCTCGCCTGACCGCATGACGGCGTGGCGCGCATGCCACGCGATAAGCCCTGATCGCCGCCAAAAATCCCCCGCCATGTCAAGCATGCGTGGCAAGGGGCAGGTGGTCATGCTATTCATGCCGGCTGAGATGAGCTACGCTACTGGTAGTGTTCAAGTCCATGACTTGCCCTACATATAGTGTCCAAGTTGTCCCGCGTCATCCACTTGTACTTCACCAGTACTCCACAGGTTTTTCCACAATCTCCGGCGCCGCGTTGGGCGGCAGCCCGGTGAGGCGCCACAGCGCCTGAACAGAAAGCAACCACTTCGTCTTGGCCCGCTGCAGCGCAAAAACGCTGCAGCGGCTCGAATGCTTCACAAGAAGGATCCTCATGCATACCGCCGCCAACCGTTCGTCCACCACCATGCCGGCCATGCCCGATGCCGTCGCCGCATTCGAGGCTCCTGTTTCCGCCTACCAGGGCTACCAGATCATTCGGCGCAACGGCGCTGTGGTGGCTTTCGAACCGAACAAGATTGCGATCGCACTCATGAAGGCCTTCCTGGCGGTGCACGGCACGCAGGGCGCGGCGTCGGCCAGCGTGCGTGAAACGGTGGACCGTCTGACCGAGAGCGTGGTGCGCGGCTTGCTTCGCTCGCGGCCGGGCGGCGGTACTTTCCACATCGAGGACGTGCAGGACCAGGTGGAGTTGGGCCTCATGCGTAGCGGCCACCACGAGGTCGCGCGCGCCTACGTGCTGTACCGCGAACGGCGTGCGCAGGAGCGCGGGCGTCAGGGTCAGGACGCGGCCGCCGCTCAGCCTGCCATCCACGTGCTCGACGGCGGCCAGCGCATCCCTCTGGACATGGAACGGCTTCAGTCGTTGGTGACATCTGCCTGCGAGGGGCTGGGCGCAGACGTGCGACCCGAGCCGATCCTGGCCGAGACTCGTCGCAATCTGTACGACGGTGTGCCGATGGAGGAAGTGCACAAGGCAGCTATCCTGGCAGCGCGCACACTGATCGAGAAGGATCCGGGTTACACCCGCGCGACGGCGCGCCTGCTGCTGCACACCATCCGCAAGGAGATCCTCGGCGAGGAGGTGCTGCAGGCTGACATGCAGGCTCGCTATGCCGAGTACTTCCCGCTGTTCATCAAGAAGGGCATCGCGGCCGAACTGCTGGATGAGCGGCTGATGCAGTTCGATCTCGCCAGGCTGGGCGCGGCCCTCAAGGCCGAGCGCGACCTCCAGTTCGATTACCTGGGCCTGCAGACGCTGTACGACCGCTACTTCCTGCATGTGAACGAGCAGCGCATCGAGATGCCTCAGGCCTTCTACATGCGGGTGGCCATGGGCCTGGCGCTCAACGAGATCGATCGCGAGGCGCGCGCCATCGAGTTCTACGAGGTGCTGTCGAGCTTCGATTTCATGTCGAGCACGCCCACGCTGTTCAACTCGGGCACGCGCCGCTCCCAGCTGTCGAGCTGCTACCTGACCACCGTGTCCGATGACCTCGACGGCATCTACGAGGCGCTCAAGGAGAACGCGCTCCTGTCCAAGTACGCGGGTGGCTTGGGCAACGACTGGACCAATGTTCGCGCGCTCGGCTCGCACATCAAGGGCACGAACGGAAAGAGCCAGGGTGTAGTTCCATTCCTGAAAGTCGTGAACGACACCGCGGTCGCCGTCAACCAGGGTGGCAAGCGCAAGGGGGCGGTGTGTGCGTACCTCGAAACCTGGCACCTCGACATCGAGGAGTTCCTGGAACTGCGCAAGAACACCGGAGATGACCGCCGGCGCACGCATGACATGAACACGGCCAACTGGATCCCCGACCTGTTCATGAAGCGCGTTATGGAAGGAGGGCTGTGGACGCTGTTCTCGCCCTCCACCTGCCCGGATCTGCATGACAAGTTCGGCCGGGAGTTCGAGCAGGCGTACCTGGCGTATGAGGACAAGGTCGACCGTGGCGAGATCACGCTGTTCAAGCGCATGCAGGCCAAGGACCTGTGGCGCAAGATGCTCACGATGCTCTTCGAAACCGGCCATCCCTGGATCACCTTCAAGGATGCCTGCAACGTGCGTTCTCCGCAGCAGCACGTTGGCGTGGTGCATTCGTCCAACCTGTGCACCGAGATCACGCTCAACACCAGCGAGACCGAGATCGCCGTGTGCAACCTCGGCTCCGTGAACCTGTCCCAGCACATCAAGGACGGCCTGATCGACCAGGCCAAGCTCAAGAAGACCGTGTCCACGGCGATGCGCATGCTGGACAACGTCATCGACATCAACTACTACGCCGTCAAGAAGGCGCGTGACTCCAACCTGCGCCACCGGCCGGTGGGGCTGGGGATCATGGGTTTTCAGGACGCGCTGCATGAGCTGCGCATCCCCTACGCCTCGCAAGAGGCGGTGGAGTTCGCCGACCGCTCGATGGAGGCGGTGTGCTACCACGCCTACTGGGCCTCCACCGAGCTGGCCGAGGAGCGCGGTCGCTACTCCACTTACCGTGGCTCGCAATGGGATCGCGGCCTCCTGCCGCCTGACACGCTCGATCTCCTGGCGCGCGAGCGCAGCGGCGATGCGGAAACGGTGTCGCCTTACGTCGACGTCGACCGCAGTTCCGTGATGGATTGGGAGACGCTGCGCCAGCGCATCGGCCAGCACGGCATGCGCAACTCCAATTGCATCGCCATCGCGCCCACGGCCACCATCTCCAACATCATCGGCGTGTCGGCCTCCATCGAGCCCTCGTTCGGCAACCTGTCGGTGAAGTCGAACCTGTCGGGTGAGTTCACCGTCATCAACGAGCATCTGGTGCGTGACCTCAAGAGGCTCGGCCTGTGGGACGACGTCATGGTGATGGACCTGAAGCACTTCGACGGCTCGCTGCGGCGCATCGACCGGGTGCCCGAGGAGCTCAAGCAGCTGTACGCCACCGCCTTCGAGATCGAACCGGTCTGGCTGGTCGAGGCGGCCGCGCGGCGGCAGAAGTGGATCGACCAGGCGCAGTCGCTCAACATCTACATGGCGGGTGCTTCGGGCAAGAAGCTGGACGAGACCTACAAGCTGGCGTGGACGCGCGGGCTCAAGACAACCTACTACCTGCGCACCATCGGTGCCACACACGCGGAGAAGTCCACCGTGAAGGCGGGCCATCTCAATGCAGTCGACAGTGGCGCGAGCTCGCTCGACGCTGTCGCGGCAGCAGCACGCGATCAGATCGCTGCTGCAAGCAGCGAGGCCGCCGCAGCGATCAAGCAATGCCGCATCGACGACCCCACGTGCGAAGCGTGTCAGTGATCGCGCTTGCGAGATGCATCGCGTGATGCCTTCAACACGCGATGCGTCGATGTAATGCCGCAACATCGAACAACAGCGAACAGCGTCGAATGTCAAGAAGTGCTTGGTGTTTAGACGCAACACTCAGATAATTCGACCGCACAGGAAATCCACCATGTTGGTTTGGGAAGAAGAAGCCAGTCCCTCGACATCGAACGCTTCGAGTTCCGCGCAGAGTCTTCGTTCTCATGCGCGTGCCGCGCATCGGTCCACCACTCAGGACGTGCCCGCGCCGTCTGCCGAACCCACGGTTCCTCGTACCACTCAGCTCGCTGCTCAGGCCGTGCCGTTCAGTGGGCACTCCTCGCAAGCGGTGCATGCGGCGGCGAGCAACATGCGCCGTGTCAACGCGGCCGACAAGCGCATCATCAACGGCCAGACCGACGTCAATCAGCTGGTGCCCTTCAAGTACAAGTGGGCCTGGGAGAAGTACCTCGCCACCTGTGCCAATCACTGGATGCCGCAGGAGATCAACATGTCGCGTGACATCGCGACCTGGAAGGATCCCAATGGGCTGAGCGAGGACGAGCGCCGCATCATCAAGCGCAATCTCGGCTTCTTCGTCACCGCCGACTCGCTGGCGGCCAACAACATCGTCCTGGGCACTTACCGGCACATCACCGCGCCCGAGTGCCGGCAGTTCATGCTGCGTCAGGCGTTCGAGGAAGCCATCCACACCCACGCATACCAGTACATCGTGGAGTCGTTGGGCCTGGATGAGAGCGAAGTCTTCAACGCCTACCACGAAGTCCAGTCCATCCGCGACAAGGATGAATTCCTGATCCCGTTCATCGACGCGATCATGGACCCGAACTTCCGCACTGGCACGTCGCAGGCCGACCAGACGCTGCTCAAGAGCCTGATCGTGTTCGCCTGCCTGATGGAAGGCCTCTTCTTCTACGTTGGCTTCACCCAGATCCTGGCGCTCGGCCGGCAGAACAAGATGACGGGCGCAGCCGAGCAGTACCAGTACATCCTGCGCGACGAGTCGATGCACTGCAACTTCGGCATCGATCTCATCAACCAGATCAAGCTCGAGAACCCGCACCTATGGACTGCGCAGTTCAAGGCCGAGGTCCGCGAGCTGTTCATGAAGGCAGTCGATCTCGAGTACCGCTACGCCGAGGACACCATGCCGCGCGGAGTGCTGGGGCTCAACGCTTCGATGTTCAAGGGTTACCTGCGGTATATCGCCAATCGGCGTGCCACGCAGATTGGCCTCGAGGAGCTCTTCCCGGGCGAGGAAAACCCGTTCCCTTGGATGAGCGAAATGATCGACCTGAAGAAGGAGCGCAATTTCTTCGAGACGCGCGTCATCGAGTACCAGTCCGGTGGCGCCCTGTCTTGGGACTGAAACGGCCTCAAGCGAGCGTACGCAGAGGCCGAAACTGACAGATCAAGATTCGTGGCCCGTGATCTGCCGACGACAGAAGCGGCATGCACGGGGCACAACCAGATTCAGTGCACCGGGGGCTGTGCCTGCCATGCGCAGGCATGAGATCTCCGGGCGCTGAATAGCCGGCGGGCAGCGGCTTCGGCCGTCATCGCCGGTGCATTCGCAACTTGATCAAGGAGAATGTGATGGCAACTGCGAAGAAGACTGCGGCCAAGAAAACGGTCGCGAAGAAGGCTGCTGCAAAGAAGGCCCCCGCGAAGAAGGCTGCGGCGAAGAAGGTTCCGGCCAAGAAGGCGGCAGCCAAGAAGGCGGCTCCAGCCAAGAAGGTAGCGGCGAAGAGGGCTCCGGCGGCCAAGAAGGTTGCGGCCAAGAAGGCGCCGGCGGCCAAGAAGGCTGCAGCGAAGAAGGCTCCAGCCAAGAAGGCAGCTCCGGCCAAGAAGGCTGCTGCCAAGAAGGCAGCCAAGCCGGCGGCGAAAAAGGCTGCTGCCAAGAGGCCTGCCGCACGGAAGGCCGCAGCGAAGAAGGCTCCCGCCGCTCCCGCTGCCCCTGCCCCGGCTGCTCCCCCGGCGGCCAAGCAGGCTCCGGCTCCGGCCGCGAAAACGGCTTTGAGCCCGCAAGCCGCGTGGCCTTTCCCGACGGGCAACAAGCCCTGATCGGCGCTCGCGTTATCTCGGCAAAACCCGGCCTCGGCCGGGTTTTTTCCTGTTCCAGGCGATGAGTCGACTAGGTTCGGCGCCGTCCGGCGCACCCTGGCCCTGCCTGCGCTCAGCGCGGGAGGGCGTATTGCTCGACCTGAGTGTGGTGCCTGGGGCCAAGCGCACCGAAGTCGTCGGCCTGCATGACGGCGTGCTGCGGCTGCGGCTCGCGGCCCCGCCCGTGGAAGGCAAGGCCAACGATGCACTGCTCGCCTGGCTGGCCGGCGAGCTCGGCTGCACCAGGCGCAAGATTCAGCTCGTGCGCGGGGAGTCCTCGCGCCGCAAGCAGGTGGCGATCGCCATTCCGCTAGAGGACATCATGGCCTGGATCGCATCGCGCGTGTCGAACTGAGCCCCGACAGCGGGCAGCTCAGGCGTCGAGTACCGCTGGGTCGATGCGATGGTTCTGCCCGCCGCGGCACGTGATCTTGAGAGCCCCGATGCGGTTGCCCAATGCCACGCACCGCGACAGCGCCCAGCCGCGTTCCAGTCCGTAGAGCAGCGCGCCCCTGAAGGCATCGCCGCAGCCTGTGGGGTCGACGATCTCGGCTGCCGGCACGCCGGGCACACGGGTGCGTACACCCTGTTCCCAGAGGTCGCAGCCCTCGGCCCCGAGCGTGACGATCACCCCCTTGAGGTGCGAGCGCGACAGTGTTTCCAGTGTCTGGCCGGTGCGATCGCACAGCATGCGGGCCTCGTAGTCGTTCACGGCGAGCCAGGTGGCCTGCTTGACGAAACGCATGAGCTCGGCGCCGTCGAACATCGGCAATCCCTGGCCCGGGTCGAACACGAACGGGATGCCTGCTTCGGCCAACTGCGAGGCGTGTTGCAGCATGGCGTCTCTGCCGTCGGGCGCGACGATCGCCACCGCGATGTCATCGCGGTGGGGCACCGGGGTGAGGTGTGCCGACTGCATGGCACCCGGGTGAAACGCGGTGATCTGGTTGTTGTCGGTGTCGGTGATGATGATGGCTTGAGCCGTATAGCTGTCTTCCACCACGCGCACGTATTGGGTACTCGTGTTCCAGGTCTGGAGCCGGCTCACGTACTCCTGGCCGTCTGTGCCCACAGCGGCGAGCACGAGCGGTTCGCCGCCCAGCTGTGCCAGCGTGTAGGCAATGTTGCCGGCGCAGCCGCCGAATTCCCGGCGCAGGGTCGGTACCAGGAAAGAGACGTTCAGGATGTGGACCTGCTCCGGGAGAATTTGCTGCGCAAAGCGGCCCGGGAAGGTGGTGATGGTGTCGAAGGCGAGGGATCCGCAAATCAATGCCGGCATGGAAGCTCCGGTTCAAGGGACGATAAGGTCGACGCACCGCGTCAGGGGTAGAACAGCTCGACGGTGTAGCCCGTCACACGCGCGCTCGGGGTGGCGAAGAGCAGCTGCATCGGCACCTCGGTGCCGGCCCGGACCACCGTGTTGGCGACGCGGAAATCTGCCGGGCTCAAGGCGCGCCTGGAGACCAGCTGGCCGGCCGCATCGGTGAGCGCAAGCTCGACGGACGGCAGGCCGACCGGCAGCTTGCCGCGGTTGCGCAGGGTGACGGACAAACGGTAAGTGTCGGTGCCAGGCGCCGCCTGGCTCAGGGCCGTGGACTCGACGGTGATGTCGTCGATGCGTCGGGGCGCTTCGAGCTGGCAGCCCGCGATGTGGCACCACCCCGCCAGCAAAGGCCGTAGCGCGGGAAGACGCACCGCCACGCCGTCACGGAAATGGTGGACGACCTGCAAGAGCAGCGTGACGCACAGCAGCGCAGTTGCCAGCGCATAGCCCAGTCGCACGATGGGCAGGCGCCGGCGTGCTTCGGCTTCGGCCTTGAGCACGAAGGTAGGGGCCTCTTCGGCGGCCTCTTCCGCCTCCTCTTCCTCCTCGAAACGCGCGTCCATGAAGTCCGTGCGGAATCGCTCGGCCACCGACTCGGCCGGCGTGCGTTCGACGTCTTCCTGCTCCGGCCGGAAGAAGCGCGAGGCGATGCGGTCTTCCTCGTCGAGATCGGCGGCTGTCTTGCGATGATCTCGGTTGCTGCTTCTGCTGTGGTCCGTGGTCTGGCCGGGTGTCCAGTGAGGAGGCGATTCGTTTTCGAGGTCGAACAGGCCTTCCAGTGCATTGAAGACCTCTTCGCAGCGGCCGCAGCGCACCCATCCCTCGGAGACCTTGAGCTGGTCTTGCACGACGCGAAAGATGGTGCCGCATGCCACGCAGCGGGTGGCCATGCTCATCGCAGCGTGCTCCTGCCGCCGGCCCATCGCCGCGCGCGGTGGAACGCGTCTGCGAGGGGCTGCGGCGTACTGCTCATGTAACCGATTCCCGGCGGCCCGTCATCAGGATCCAGCCGTCCTCCTGGTCCGATACCTCCAGGGGGCACCAGGGCGCATACGCGTTGCGCAACTCGTCGGCTTGCCGCTCCAGGATGCCGGCCAGGACAAGATCGCCGCCGGACGCTACATGGCTGGCCAGCAAAGGCGCGAGCAGTTTCAGCGGGCCGGCGAGGATGTTGGCCAGTACCAGCGGATACAGGCCCTGCGCTTGCTTAGGCAGACCGGCGCGGAGCGCGACGCCGTTGGCCTCGGCGTTGGCTTGAGTAGCCTGGATCGCGGCAGGGTCGATGTCTACGGCGTCGATGTCCTGTGCACCATGCAGTCCGGCACCGATGGCAAGGATGCCCGAGCCGCAGCCGTAGTCGAGTACACGCGACCAGTGGACCGCTTGCGTCGGCGCCATGCGCGCGATCCAGCGCAGGCACATGCGCGTGGTGGGGTGGGTACCGGTGCCGAAGGCCAGGCCAGGATCGAGCTGGATGGCGCGCCGGGCAGTGCCTGGTGTCTCGTGCCAGCTCGGCACCACCCAGAACTCCGATGTGATTTCCACCGGAGTGAACTGCGACTGCGTGAGGCGCACCCAGTCCTGGTCGGGCACGGGAGACAGCGACTGCAGGTGCACGTCGTCGGCCCAGTCCTGCGCGAGCAGCAGCGTGGCGGCCGCGGTTGCTTCCGGCTCGGATGGGAACAGCGCGCGCAGCACGGAGCGGTCCCAGCCCTCCCGGGGTGCGGGCAACCCCGGTTCGCCGAAGAGTGGCTTCTCGTCTCCGCTACCTGCGTCGGCGTCCTCCACCGTGACGGCGAGCGCGCCCAGCTCGAATGTGAGCGCGTCGGAGACCGTCTCGACGCTTGCCTGCGGTGCGATGAGCAGCAGCTCGACCATGGTTCGATTGTCAGCGCTTGTGCTTGTTCATCCAGCCTTCGAGGTAGTGGATGCTGGTGCCACCCTCGGCGAACTTGGGGTCGACCATCAGCTCGCGGTGCAGCGGGATGTTCGTGAGGATGCCCTCGACCACCGTCTCCGACAGTGCGATCCGCATGCGCGCCAGCGCCTGTTCCCGCGTATCGCCATGCACGATGATCTTGCCGATCATGGAGTCGTAGTGCGGCGGCACGAAATAGTTCGTGTAGGCGTGCGGGTCGACTCGCACGCCGGGGCCGCCCGGCGGG